>NZ_JBHTZE010000001.1:29240-397666 GCF_042790415.1 Microbacterium sp. NPDC056736 | reverse complement strand
GCGCGACATGGACACCGCCGGCTCTAAGCTGACGGCCCCCGAAAAGAAACCCGCCGCAGACCCCCACATGTGGGCTGGCCCCGACCCGGGGAAGCCCCTCTTCTGTTCGTCCGCCCGGCAGGCGCCGCGACGGGCCGGCGCACGGCCTCCCGACCCGACCGGCCGCCCACCCGGCGCAACGTAGGCTGGAGCGGTGAACTCCCGCGCCCTGCGGGCCGCCGGGCCCGCGATCCTCGTCGTGGCCGCGCTCGCGACCATGGTGTGGGCGCTCGCGCACGGCGGCGGCGCCGCGCCGCTCGCGATCGCGGATCCCGGCCCCGTGGTGCGCTGGAGCCTTCCCACCGCGAAGCTCGTGGTCAACCTCGCCGCGGCGGGCATGGTCGGCGTCCTCGTCACCGCCCTGTTCACGCTGCGAGCCGGCGAACGCGAGTTCGACATCGCCCTGGACACCGCGTCGATCTCGGCGGCCGTCTTCACGATGGCTGCGGGCGCCACCGGCTTCCTCACGTTCGTCGACGCGTTCAACCCCGTGATCAGCATGGGGCCGGAGTTCGGCGCGCTGCTGGGCCGCTTCATCGTCGAGACCGAGGTGGGTCGCACCTGGCTGATCACGACGGTCGCCGGCGCCGCGCTCACGGTCCTCACCTTCGCGGTGCGCTCGTGGACGGCGACGCTCTTCGTCGCGCTGCTGGCCGCGGCATCCCTCGTTCCCATGGGCACGCAGGGCCACTCGGGCGAAGAGGCGTTCCACCATGAGGCCATGACCGCGCTGATCCTCCACATCATCGCGGCCGCGGTGTGGCTGGGCGGCCTGCTGCTCATCGTGGTGGTGCGTCCCCTGCAGTCACGCGACGCCACGGCCGCCACGGTCGCCCGCTACTCGAGCATCGCGCTCGCCGCGTTCGCGGTCGTGGCGTTCTCGGGCACCGTGCGGGCGGCGATCGGGCTGCAGGACTGGTCGGCCCTGCTGTCGCCCTACGGCCTGATCCTCGCGGTGAAGATCGTCGCGCTCATCGGGCTCGGGCTGTTCGGCGCCTGGTATCGCGCGCGACTCGTCGGCAGATTGACGACCGCGGCCGCCTCCCGCGCGTTCTGGAGCCTCGTCGTCTTCGAGCTCGCCCTGATGGGCGTGGCCAGCGGTGCGGCGGCCGCCCTCGCCCGCACGCCCCCGCCGGTCGAGCCCCTGATTCCCTCGACGCCGACCCCGGCCGAGCGGCTCACCGGGGCGCCGCTGCCGCCGGAGCTCACGATCGAGCGCTGGGTCACCGCGTGGAACGTCGACCTGCTGTGGGCCGTCGTGGCGGCCTTCGCGGTCTTCTTCTACCTCGCCGGCGTGTGGCGCCTGCGCCGTCGCGGCGACGCGTGGCCGGTGTACCGCACCGTCCTGTGGGTCGCGGGCATGGCGCTGCTCGTGTGGGTGACCGGCGGTGTGATCAACGTCTACCAGGACTACCTGTTCAGCATGCACATGATCGGCCACATGCTGCTGACCATGGCGATCCCGCTGCTGCTGGTCGCGGGGGCTCCGGTCACCCTCGCTGCGCGGGCGATCCGCAAGCGCGACGACGGCACCCGCGGCGGCCGGGAGTGGATCCTCTGGGCCGTGCACTCCCCGGTCGCCCGCGTGCTGACCCACCCGTTCGTCGCGGCCGGGCTCTTCGTCGGCTCGCTGTGGGTGTTCTACTACACCGATCTGTTCCGCTGGTCGCTCTACGACCACCTCGGGCACGAGTGGATGGTCGCCCACTTCCTCATCACCGGCTACCTCTTCGTGCTCTCGCTCATCGGCATCGACCCGGTGCCCTACCGGCTCCCCTATCCCGGGCGTCTCCTGCTGCTCATCGGCGTCATGGCGATGCACGCCTTCTTCGGCATCGCGATCATGATGCAGGAGGGCCTCATGGTGGCCGAGTGGTTCGGATCCATGGGGCGCACGTGGGGCGCGACTCCGCTGGAGGACCAGTACACCGGCGGCGGTGTGGCGTGGTCGATCGGCGAGATCCCGACGCTCATCCTCGCGATCACGGTGGCGATCCAGTGGAGCCGGAGCGATGCGCGCGAGACGAAGCGACGCGACCGGCACGCCGACCGCACCGGCGACGCCGAGCTGGAGGCGTACAACGCCCGGCTGGCGGAGCTCGCCGAGAAGGACGCGAAGGCCGGCTCCGGCCGCTGAGACGGTCGCACGCCGCTGGTCAGGGCGCAGGCGGGCGTCCGAGGTCGCCCGCGCCGGGATCCGTGCCGGGCGAGGGACGGGGCGCCTCGTCCGGGTTCGTGCCGGCGATGTCGGTGCGCAGGGTGCCCGTCAGCGCGTCGACCGCGGCGCCGACGGTGGGTGCGAAGCGGTCGGGGGTGAACCGGCCGGTGAGGCCGAACCGGGCGAGCGTGTCGACGACGGGCGATTTCATCTCCGCGATCACGAGGCGGATGCCGCGCACCTGCAGGTACTGGTCGAGCTCGACGAGCTCGTCGGCGGCGGAGGTGTCGATGTCGGTGATCGGCTCGGCGGCGAGGATCACGGTGTGCACGTCGTCGCCGGCGGCACGGACGCGCGCGCGCACCCAGTCGTCGAAGACGCCGCCGTTCGCGAAGAAGAGGGGCGCGTCGAAGCGGACGATGACCACGCCGGGGATGCGCTTCGCATCGGGGTTGCGCGAGAGGTCGTGGTAGCCGCGCAGCCCTTCCACCAGGCCGAGCTCGGCCTTGTACGGACGCCATGACCGGTTGACGAAGGCGACGAACGACAGGCCGATCGCGATGACGATGCCCTCGAGCACGCCGAAGACGAGCACGCCGAGGAACGCGGCGGCGGACAGGACCGCGTCGACGGCGTGGATGCGGACGAGCCGGGTGAAGCCCCGCAGGTCGATGAGGCCGATGGCCGCGCTCGTGACGACGGCGGCCAGCGTCGCCGACGGGAGGTGGTCGGTGAGGCCCGGCAGCACGAGGATGAAGACGATCAGGAGCACCGCGCCCACGACGCCGGTGAGCTGCGTGCGGGCACCGGACTGCTCGGCCACCGGTGTGCGCGACGACGAGCCGGAGACGGGGAAGCCGCCGAAGAGGCCTCCGGCGATGTTCGCGATCCCGACCCCGGCCATCTCCTGGCTGCCGTCGACGTCTTCGCCGCGGCGTGCGGCGAACGTCCGCGAGAGGACCGCCGTGTCGGTGAAAGCGACGAGGGCGATGCCCGCCGCCGGGAGGACGAGCGCCAGGACGTCGCTCCACTGCAGGCCGCCGAGGGCGGGAGCCGGGAGTCCCTGAGGGAGCGCGCCGACGACGGCGAGCCGATCGGACAGGCCGAAGATCGCCGTGAGCGCCGTCGCGACCACGACGACGACGAGGACGCCCGGTATGCGGACCCGGCGCAGCGGCTTGAGGATGAGGATCACCGCGATGGAGCCCACGCCGAAGGCGACGGCGAGCGGGTCCACCATCCCGCCGGCGACGCCCTGCCCGATGGCGACGACACGCTGCCAGAGCGAATCGGCGTCGATCGAGAACCCCAGCAGCGTCGGCAGCTGGGAGACGATCACGATGACGGCGATCGCGTTGAGGTAGCCGACGCGGATGGGCTTGGACAGCAGGTCGGTCACCACGCCCAGGCGGAGGATGCCGCCGAGCAGCAGGAGCACGCCGACCATGATCGCCAGCAGCCCGGCCAGGGCGACCGCCCGCGGCTCGTCGCCGAGCGCGAGAGGCAGGATCGCCGCGGCGATGATCGGTGCGAGTGCCGAGTCCGGGCCGAGCACCAGCACGCGCGACGGGCCGAAGAGGGCATAGGCCAGCAGCGGCACGATGGTGGCGTACAGCCCTGTCTCGGGGGGCAGCCCGGCGACGACGGCGTAGCCCATCCCGGCCGGGATGAGAAGAGCCGTCAGGACCAGGCCGGACCGGATGTCCGGCCACAGCCACCGCCGCTCGTACGCGCGGGCGGTCGCCACGCCCGGGACCCAGCGGGCGATCCTGTCGACTGCGCTCATCGTCGGCTCCTCGGCACCATCTTGGCCGACGGGAGCGCGATCAGGTGGTGTCGGGACCCGTCACGACGATCGCCACGTTGCCGTCGGGCCGCACGGTGATCTCGCCCTTGACGATGAAGGGGACGTCCTCGCTCATCTGGCGGACCTTGCCGTCGAAGAGCGAGCGGATGTCGACGTGGATGTGCGCCACCGCCTCGGCGGGCAGGATCGACCAGCCGGCGCCGTTCGGCTCGACTTCGACGGTGGGCTGCTGCACGATCGACCACTCCGGGAGCGACGCGATCCTGTCCTGCACGAAGTAGCCGAACGGGCACGCGGTGGGCTGCAGCACCTCCTGCGTCGCGCAGCCGGTGAGGAACTCCTCGACCTTCTCCTGGACCACTCGCACGAACTCCTCGGTGGGCTGCGCCTGCACGTTCACCGGGATGGCCTGGAACGGGCTGTCGGACAGCACCGCGACGCCGGGGGTGCTCGAGATCGCCGTGTCGACGGACACGGAGTACAGGCCGGGTGAGAAGACCAGCAGCGAGACGGGCGCCGCGGGGTCGGCATCCGCCCCCTCCGGCGAGACCTGGCGCTTGTCGATCTCGAAGCCGTTGACGTCGAAGGCCATGGAGCCGGTCACCGCCAGGTTCATCACCGCGAGCGGGCTCTCGGCGAATCGCCACGTCGGCGCCAGGCCGATCGACCCGTCCCGCTCGACCGAGAACGTGGTGCGTCCTTCGTATCCCCGCGCCTGGTACGAGACCGTCACGTGCGTGACGTCGCCGTCCTGCTCCTCGGACACCACGCGCACATCGTCGATGGGGGCGAGGGCGTCGCTGCGCAGCAGAGCGTCGGAGGCGGTGGGCGGAAGCCCCGCCGCCTCGAGCTCGGCCGAGCTCACCCGGACACCCGGGACCGCGAGGGCGTCGGCGGCGCGTCCCTGCTCGAGCAGGCGCACGTAGCCCTCCACGAACGCCACGGGGCTGTAGAAGTGCCGCTCCACCGCGCCCCAGGCCGCGAACAGCGCTGCGACGAGGAGCAGGCCGACGAGGCCGAGAAGGCTGAGGTCCAGAGCGAGGTTCGAGCGGCGGCGCTTGTGAGGCGGCCGGATGAGCGTCGCCGTCGGGGCCGTGCCCGCGGGGGCGGTGCGGCCCGCGGAATCGACCGATGGCGCGCTCGCGCGACCGGCTGCCGTGTCCACCGCCCCTTGGTCCACGGCAACAGTCTAGAAACCCCTGACCGGGAGGCCCCTGTGCGTCTGTCGCCCGAGTCACTCCATGACGTCGTCGCGCACGGCGCTGGCGCCGGCGAGCTGGCCCGAGGCGATCGCGGCAGCCAGGGACACCATCGGCCCGGGCACCGTCGCGAGGTGCGCCATGTCACCGCCGGCGTACACCCCCGGCATCGTGGTGCGGCCGAGCGGGTCGACCTCCACCCCGCCCCCGGGCAGGTCCGCGCAGCCGAGCTGGGCGGCGAAGGGCGCCCGCTGGCTCGCCGTCGCGGCGGTGAACACACCGGCCACCCGCTCGACGCGCCCGTCGGCGTACGTCAGCTCCAGCCCGCCGCCGACCTCCGTGACCTCGGCCAGGTCGGCCGGGCGCACGATGAGCGCCCACGCCACGACGGGGCGCAGCATCCGCTCGATCATGAGCCCGTGGTCGCCCTCGATGAGGATCGCGACGCGCTCGCCGGCGAACTCGTGGCCGTGGCAGAAGGGGCACTGCGCGACCCGCCTCCCCCACTGCTGCGCGAGGCCGGGCACCGCCGGCAGCTCGTCGCGCATGCCCGTCGCCAGCACCAGGCGGCGGGCGTGCTCGGTGCCCTCGGCGGTCGACACGGCGAAGTCCCCGAGCGCGCCGGAGGCCGCGGCGACCGTCGTCGTGCGCACCTCGACGGTCGGGTAGGCCGCCAGCTCCTCACGCGCCAGGCGGCGCAGCTCGGCGGGGCTGCGGCCGTCGTTGGTGATGAGGTTGTGCGCGTGGTCCACGGTCGCATTGCGGTACTCGCCGGAATCGAGCAGCAGCACGTCGCGGTGCATGCGGCCGATGGTGAGCGCGGCCTGGAGGCCGGCCGGGCCGCCGCCGATCACGATGACGTCGTACATGGGGTGATCCTCTCGTCGGGTTGCGTCGGGATCGATCCTGTGACTTCATGTCGACATGAAGTCAAGTCTGTCCATCGGCGAGGCGGCGGCCCGGTTCTCGCTGCCCACACACGTCCTGCGGCACTGGGAGGGCATGGGACTGCTCCGGCCGGCGCGGGACGGCGCGGACCGCCGGCGGTTCGGCGACGACGACCTCGTGCGGATCGGCGTCATCGTCCGCAGCCGGAACGCCGGCATGAGCCTCGAGCAGATCGGCGTGCTGCTGGACGAGCAGGCACCGGAGCGCCATCGAGTCCTCGAGGAGCATCTCGCGGACCTCGACCGCCGCATGGCCGACATGGAGCGGTCGCGGCGGATGACCGAGCACGCGCTGAACTGCCGGTCGCACGACATCACGACGTGCCCGCGGTTCCGGGCGATCATGGACGAGGTGGTGGCGGGAACGGGCGTCTGGCGGGAGGCGGAGTCCGCTGTGGACGGCCGCGGGTCGTCCACCGATCCGGCGCCGGGGCGCCGGAAGGCGGTGTCGGCTCGTTAGCATGAATCGGTGAACACGCCGCCCCTCTCCGCCGAGCAGGAGGCGCTGTTCCGTCTCATCGAGGACACACGCGAGCACGTGTTCGTGACCGGACGCGCCGGCACCGGCAAGTCCACGCTGCTGCAGCACCTCGCCTGGAACACCGGCAAGCAGATCGCGGTGTGCGCGCCGACCGGCGTGGCGGCCCTGAACGTCGACGGCCAGACGATCCACTCGCTCTTCAAGCTGCCGCTCGGCATCATCGGCGCGCACGACGAGGACCAGTCCGACGCGACGCGCAAGCTGCTCAACGCGATCGACACGCTCGTCATCGACGAGATCTCGATGGTCAACGCCGACCTCATGGACGCGATCGACCGGTCGCTGCGCAAGGCGCGGGGCCGCCGGGCGGAGCCCTTCGGCGGCACGCAGATCGTCATGTTCGGCGACCCGTACCAGCTGGCGCCCGTGCCGCCCCGCGGCGACGAGCTGCGCTACGTGCGCGACCACTACCGCTCGTTCTGGTTCTTCGACGCCAAGGTGTGGGTCGGCGAGGCCGCGAGCGACGGCATCCTCGAAATCGGCTCGTACGGCGCCGGGCTGAACGTCCGCGAGCTGATCGACATCCACCGCCAGAGCGACCCCGCATTCAAGGCGATGCTCAACGCCGTCCGGTACGGCCGGGTGACGGCCGACATCGCCCAGGTCCTCAACGACACCGGTGCGCGCACTCCCCCGGATCCGCGCGACGGCGAGCACCCGATCATCACGCTCGCCACGCGCAACGACATCGTCAACAACATCAACCGCCGTCATCTGACCGAGCTCATCGGGCGCGAGCAGACGGCGATGGCGGAGGTCAGCGGCGACTTCGGACGGGGGGATGCCGCGTACCCGGCCGACCTCGAGCTCAAGCTCAAGGTCGGGGCCCAGGTGATGTTCCTGCGCAACGACACGCAGTCCTTCGGCGAGCCGCCGCGCTGGGTCAACGGCACCATCGGCACCGTCACGCGCATCGCCGGCGAGACGGTTCGCGTCGACGTCGAGGGCGAGGAGTTCGACGTCGAGCCCTCGGTGTGGGAGAAGTACCGTTACTCGTACGATCCGGGGTCGAAGCAGCTGACCCGCGACATCGTCGCCGAGTTCACCCAGTTCCCGCTGCGCCTGGCGTGGGCGGTCACCATCCACAAGTCGCAGGGCAAGACCTACGACCGGGCGATCATCGACCTCGGCTCGGGCGCGTTCGCTCCCGGGCAGACGTACGTCGCCCTGTCGAGGCTGACCTCGCTGGACGGACTGTACCTGTCGCGGCCGCTGCGCCCGAGCGACATCCGCGTCGACCCCGACGTGCAGCGGTTCATGGCCTCGGCCGTGCGCGGCATGCCGGTGACCTGAGCCTGCCGGCGGCCGGCGGCCGGCGGCCGGCTCAGGCGACCTGGGAGGCCTTGGCGGCGGCGAGGTCCTCGAACAGCTCGGTGTTGAAGCGATAGGCCAGCAGCACCTCGTCGATGACGCGCTCCTGCTCGGCGGCGTCCCACGGGGCGGCGTCGAGCTGCTCGCGGTAGACGTCCTTGAACGCCTTGGGGTCGGCGATGTCGTCGAAGAGGTAGAAGCCGATGCCGTTGGTCTCGAAGCCGAAGCGGCGCGACATCAGGCGGCCGATGAACTGCCCGCCCGACAGATCGCCGAGATATCGCGTGTAGTGGTGGGCGACGAAGCCCCCCGGCCACGTGGCGCCGACCTGGTCGATCCGCTCGACGTAGCGCCGGGTCGTCGGCAGCGGCTCGATGCGCTCGCGCCAGTCCGGCCCGATGAGGAACCCGAGGTCGGCCTCGAGCGCCGGCAGGCGCGTGAGCTTGTCGGTGATGAACACCGAGGCGATCGGATCGTGGCGCATGCGGCTCGCGGCGCGCTCGAGGGCCTCGTAGATGAACCAGTGCTGGACGACCAGCGCGATGTAGTCGTCGCGCGTGCCCTCCCCCGTCATGAGGTCGGACATGAAGCCGGCCGTCTCGCTCGACGAGTGCGCGCGACTCGAGCGCTCGCGGAGTGCGGCGGAGAACGGGATCGGGTCGCTCATACCTTCATGGTAACTGAAGATAAGGCGAACCTAACATGAATTTCTACGCGTGCGGTCGGGGCGCCATCCCGAGCCGGCGGCAGGCCTCGTCGTACAGCGCCACGATCTCGCGCCGCACCTCGGGGCGCTCTGTGATGGGTCCTCCCGGCCACGGCACGGCGACCTCGATCACCGACCCGTCGGTGAGGGTGGCCTCCCAGATCCCCCCCTCGCCGTCGAAGCCCGTCATCCGCGACGATGCGATCGTGTCCGGGCCTGTCGCGGCCTGCGGGGCGAACGCGCGGGCGATGAGGAGGTTGTCGCCGGCGTGGTCGCCGTTCATGTGGCCGAGCACGCCCGTCAGGGCGGCATCGTCGAACCGATGGGTCATGCTCATACCATACGGATCGGGGTGCGACGACACCGGCTGTCGTGTGTTTGAATTCATGCACGATCATCGGGGGGTGAGCATGCGGACCCGCTCCAGAAGTCGCCGCGCCATCGCGGTCATCGGCGGCGCGCTGATGTCAGCCCTCGTGCTGGCCGGCTGCTCGTTCGGCGGCGAGGTCGAGGCCGACGACGCCCCGGTGCAGTCGACCGCCTCCTTCTCGGACGAGACCGTGCAGCAGATGACGGATGCCGTCACCCACGCCATGACGACCACCGGGTCCTCGGGCGCGATCGTGGGCGTCTGGGCGCCCTGGAGCGGGAGCTGGGTCACCGGTGTCGGCGCCCAGCGGCCGGACGGCGGCGGCGAGGTGACGGCCGACCAGGTGTTCCGCGCAGGCAAGGTCACCCGGGCGATGACCTGCGACGTGCTGTACGAGGTCGCCGCGGAGGGCATCGTCAAGCTCGGCGACAGCGTCGCGGACTACGTCTCGGGTGTCCCGGACCTCGCCGACGTCAGCCTCTCCGAGCTCTGCGACGGCACGTCGGGCATCGGCTCGTACGGCACGCAGCTGTATCCGCTGTGGCTGTCCAACCCCGAGCGCAGGTGGGATCCCCGCTATCTCGCGAGCTTCGGCCTCGGCCAGCCCCGCACGACGGAGCCCGGCGTCGCTTACCGCGACTCCGACGCGGGCTATGTGCTGCTGGGCCTCGCCCTGGAGCGCGCCACGGGAGCAACGGCCGCCGACCTGATCGAGCGGTACGTCGCCGGCCCGCTCGCCCTGGAGGCGACCGCGCTGGGCCCGCTGCCCGACTCCGGAGTGCTCCAGGGCGGCCAGGCGGTGAACAACGCCGAGGGTGTGCTGGACTGCGCGGCGCCGGTCGACCTCACCGGCGTCTCGGCGACCACCGGCTTCACCGACGGCGGCGTGGTCACCGACATCGAGGACCTCGGACGGTACGTCCAGGCGCTGGCGACCGGTCGACTGGTCGAGGACGACGACCGCTTCGGCAATCCCGTGCCGGTCGCGCCCGACGCGCCGACGTGGCTCAACGCCGACGGCGGCGCGATCATCGCCGGCTCGCTCGTCGGCCAGTACGGCAAGGTGCCCGGATACCTCACCGCCGCGTTCGCCGACCCGGCCACTGGGCTGACGGTCGCGGTCGTGCTGAACAGCTCCACGGCGTCGGCGGCGATCGGCGAGTACCTCGCGTGGGAGCTCGCGGCCATCGCATCCAAGACCCCCGCCGCCGACGGTGAGACGGCCCCCGACGCGGGTCTGCCCTGGACCCCTGAGCAGTATCACGAGGCGATCGCCGCCGCGGCGGTGTGCGCACCGCCGGCGGCGTAGTGCCGAGCTCCGGCCACTCGGAAGCCCCGGCACGGGCGAGCGGCTCCGGCTCGACGCCGGCGGTCCTCCTGGTGGTCGCGGGACTCGCCTGTCAGGAGGTCGGCGCTTCGCTCGCAGTCCTGCTCTTCCCTCAGGTCGGGCCCCTCGGCATGGTCATGCTGCGGCTGGTGTTCTCGGCGGCGATCCTGCTGCTCATCGCCCGTCCGCGGCTCCGCGGGCACTCGCGCCCGGACTGGACGGCGGTCGCGCTCTTCGGCCTCGTGCTGGCGCTGATGAATGCGCTCTTCTACCTCGCGCTCGAGCGGCTGCCGCTCGGGGTCACGGTCACGATAGAGGTGCTCGGGCCCCTCGTGCTCTCGATCGTCGCGAGCCGGAGGGCCTCGGCCTGGCTGTGGGCGCTCCTCGCGCTGGCGGGCGTCATCGCGCTCGGCGGGGGCGGATGGGATCGCCTGGATCCGCTCGGCGTGCTGTTCGCGCTCGGCGCCGCGGCGAGCTGGGCGTTCTACATCCTCGCCTCGGCCCGCGTCGGCAGGGCGTTCCCGAGGCTCGACGGGCTGGCGCTCGCGATGGCCGTGGGCGCGATCGTCTCGCTGCCGTTCGGCATCGCGGATGCCGGACCCGCACTGCTGCGGCTCGACCTGGTCGCCCTCGGCGCGGCCGTCGCCGTGCTGTCGTCGACGATCCCGTACGCCTTCGAGCTGATCGCGCTGCGGCGGCTTCCGGCCGCCGTGTTCGCGATCCTGATGAGCCTCGCTCCCGCAACCGCGGCGCTGGCCGGCTTCATATTCCTCGGACAACATATGACGGTGCTCGAGGTGCTCGGCATCGGACTCGTCATCGCCGCGAGCATGGGCGCGGTGCGATCCTCGGCCCGCGCGGCGAAGGAGGCAGCCGAGCCCGTCGCCTGACGGCCCGGACGGCGCGTGCGGACGCCCGGGCGGGCTGCGGCGCGGCGCTGGCTACGATCGGGTCATGGTGAAGACGAGATGGGCAGTGCTCGGCCCCGGCGCGATCAGCAGGGACTTCGTCGTGGGGCTGCGCGCGTCCGAGCGCGGAGTGCTGCACGCGGTGGGCAGCTCGTCGGCGGACAGGGCGGCGGGATTCGCCGCGGAGCACGGCGCGACGGCATCCGGGACCTACGACGAGATCCTCGCCCGCGATGACGTCGACGCGGTCTACGTCGGCACCGTCCACACCACCCACGCCGACCTCGCCGTCCGCGCGCTGGAGGCCGGCAAGGCCGTGCTGTGCGAGAAGCCCGCGAGCCCGACGCTCGACGAGGTGGAGCGGATCCTCGACACCGCGCAACGCGTGCAGCGTCCGTTCCTCGAGGCGTTCAAGACGCGGTTCGGCCCGTTCGCCGAGGCGCTGCGCGAACTCGCCCGTGGTGGCGAGCTCGGCGAGCTGCAGCGCGTTCAGGGCGCGTTCGGCTTCGACGCCGGCACCCGCGAGGGACGCCTGTTCGACCCTGCGCTGGCGGGAGGGGCCATCCTCGACGTCGGGTGCTATCCGCTGGCGCTCGCGATCGACCTGGCTGCGGCATCCGGCCGGCCGATCGACCCGGAGTATGGCCGGTTCGAGGCCCGGGTGGTCGGCGGCGTCGACGGCACCGCCTCGGCGGAACTGCGCTTCGGCGACCTGACGGCCGCGATCGCGACCTCGGTGATCGAGGACTTGTCCGACACCGCCGTGCTCACCTTCGCCGAGGCGGAGGTCGTGCTGCCCAACGCGTGGGGGAGCCGCACCGCGAGCCCCGATGCGCTGCTCATCCGGCGCGACGGCGACGAGCGGGTGGTCGAGCTCCCCGTGGTGCAGCCGATGGCGGCCGAGGCCGACGCGCTCTCGCGGGTCCTCCAGGACGGGCGTCTCGAGGTGCCAGAGATGCCCTGGTCGCACACGCGTGCGGCCGCCCGCGTGCTGACGGACTGGCGCGCGGCCGCGCTCGCCGGCTGAGCGACCCGCCGGGGTTCGCACCCGGCAACCGGGTCACGTCCAGGTGTGCACGGGCTCGTTGGCGTGCATCGCTTCGCGGTACTCGCGCAGCGTGGCGCGGAGGGCGTCGTACCGCTCCATGCCGGCTCGTTCATGCACCCTGTTCACGAACCAGGTGGCCCCGGTGACGCCGGTGATGCAGCGCCCCTCGATGACACCCAGGAGGCGATCGCGGACGGATGCCTCCACCCCCCACGCCTCGAGTCCCTGGTGGGCCAGCGGCAGCAGCCGTCGCAGCACCAGCTCGGTGGCGGGCACCTGCCCGACGCCCGGCCAGTAGAGCTGCGCGTCGATGCCGTCTCGGGCGGCGGTGTGGAAGTTCTCCTCGGCCGTGCTGAACGACAGCTGCGACCACAGCGGCCGGTCGTTCTCGGCGATCGCGCGGACGAGACCGAAGTAGAACGCGGCGTTGGCGACCATGTCGACCACGGTCGGGCCGGCCGCGAGCAGGCGGTTCTCGACGCGCAGGTGCGGCACGCCGGCCGAGATGTCGTAGACCGGGCGGTTCCATCGGTAGATCGTGCCGTTGTGGAGGCGGAGCTCGTCCAGTCCGGGGATGCCGCCGGCGTCGAGCACCGCCATGGGATCCTCGTCGTGCACGATCGGAAGGAGCGGCGGGAAGTACCGCACGTTCTCCTCGAAGAGGTCGAAGACGGACGTGATCCAGCGGTCGCCGAACCACACCCGCGGCCGCACGCCCTGCGCCTTGAGCTCCTCGCTGCGGGTGTCGGTGGCCTGCTCGAACAGCGGGATCCGCGTCTCGCGCCACAGCTCACGGCCGAGCAGGTACGGGGAGTTCGCCGAGACCGCCAGCTGCACGCCCGCGATCGCCTGCGAGGCGTTCCAGTACGCCGCGAACGACTCCGGTGAGGTCTGCACGTGCAGCTGCATGCTGGTGCACGCCGCCTCCGGGACGATCGAGTCCGCCGTGGCGTCCAGTCGCTCGGGACCCGCGATCGAGATCGAGATGTCCTCGCCGCGGGCGTCGAGGATCTGCTCGCTCAGCAGGCGGTAGCGGGGGTTCGCGCTGATGCTCGCCGGCCGCAGGTGCTCCTCGGCGAGAGTGGGGAGGATGCCGATCATGACGAGGTGCGCGCCCACCGTCGACGATCTCGCCTCGGCGTTGTTGAGGCTGCGGCGCAGGCCCTCCTCGAACGTGCGCAGGCCGTCCAGCCGCAGCCGGGCGGGCGGCACGTTGATCTCGACGTTGAACTGCCCGAGCTCGGTCTGGAACGCGGCATCCGCGATCGCGTCCAGCGCCTCGGCGTTGCGCAGGGCGGGGTCGCCGGCGTCGTCGACGAGGTTGAGCTCGACCTCCAGGCCGGTCATGGGGTCGTCGGTGTCGAAGTGCGCCTCGCGCAGCATGCGTGCGAACACGTCCAGGTTGCGCCGGACCTTCTCGCGGTGACGCGTGCGATCGGCGCGGGTGAACTCCTGTGCCTGGACGTCCTCCCCCATGGCGGCACTCTAGCGACCGCCTCCGCAGGCGGCCAGCGAACCGCCGCGGCGCCGTGGACTGCTACGCGCCCCGCGGCGGCGCCGTCGAGTCGCGCACGTTGAGCGTCGGGTTCAGCACCACGCGGTGCACGGGGCGGGTGGGATCGTCCAGGCGGCGCGCGAGCAGCTCCACGGCCGCGGCTCCGACGGCGGCCCGCGGCGGGCTGACCGCGGTGAGCGCCGGGGTGAAGAGCTCGGCCACCTCGTCGTCGTAGGCGACGATCGAGAGGTCCCCGGGCACGGAGATGCCGCGGTTGAGCGCCAGGTCGACGAAGGCCATCGCCTCGGGGTCGGAGTGCACGAGGATCGCCGTGACCGAGTTCGACAGCGCGGCGTCCAGCGTCGCGTCGACCACCGCGGAGAAGTCCGGGCTGGTGCGCGGCGGGAGGCTGGTCTCGAAGTGGTCCGAGGGCGTCAGCCCCAGCTCGAGGCAGGCCGCCTGCCACCCGGCCGCGATCTTGCGCGACGTGGGGGAGTCCCGCGCGATGATGAGCCCCACCTTGCGGTGCCCCAGCGCGGCGAGGTGACGCGCGGCCAGCACGGCGCCCAGCGCGTGGTCGGTCGTGACGTTCTCGACCGGGCTGCGGTCGGGCAGCAGCACCGCGTCGCGCTCGACGAGCACGTTCGGCACGCCGCAGCCGGCGAGCCACTGCACGACGTCCTGCGCGTGGGGGGTGTCGGTGTTGGGGGCGACGACGAGCCCGCGCACCCCCTCGGTGTGGACGAGGCGCTCGAGCACCGGACGCTCGTCCTGCAGCTCGTACGACGCGCCGCGCAGCACGACCCGGAAGCCGTGGCGCGTCGCCTCGGTCTCGGCGCCGCGCACGACGCTGGGCCAGTAGAAGCTCAGCGACGGCACGAGCATCGCGATGGAACCCGTGCGGGACGGGGCGGCCGAGGGGGCGGCATCCGCGTCGTCGAAGCCGCCGGCCGACGGAACCGCACCGCCGTGCACGCGGACGAGCAGGCCCTCGCGCTCCATCTGGGCCAGGTCCCGGCGCAGCGTCACCGGCGCGACGCCGAGATCGTCCATCAGCTGCGCGACCCGCACGGCGCCGTCCCGCTCGAGCATCGCCAGCACGTGGGCGCGCCGCTCGGCGGCCAGCAGCGCCGGTGTCTGGTCGGTCATCGGGCGTCCTCCGCGTTCGTCAGGTCCAGTTCTACCGTGACCGCGATGCCATCACGCGTCGTCACGTCGAGATCGAGGCGGGTCAGTGCCGCGCCCCACACGTCCGCGAGCATCGGGTCGTCGAGGGCCCGCACGACGAGATCGGCCTCGATCCCCTCGGGCCACGAGATGCGCACCGGCGTCGCTGGGCCGACGGGGGTGACGATGACGGATGCCGCCTCCCGGCGCACCTCGCCGGCCAGCAGCATCCGCACCGAGGTCCGCGGGCTCCCGGGCTCGTGCGCGGGGGCAGGCGTCCAGCGGTCCCCGACGACGACGCGCCGCGACGATCGCTCGAGCCGCACCGACCGCCGCCACGGGCCCGTCGCACCGGCGTAGGCGCCCGACAGCTCGAGCGAGAGCGACGACGCGTCCTCCTCGGCCGACGCCGCCACGGCAGCCGCCGCGAACCGCGGACCGGGGCTCTGCTCGTGCCCGGCGATCACGGGCACGTTGTGCCAGCCGCTCTGCATGGTCCAGATGTCGTAGCGACCCTCGCCGAAGGTCTGCAGGGTGTACGTGGGCCGGCCGGCGTCGACGATGACGGGGACGCCGTCGGAGGCGACCACGTACGACCCGACGTCGTTGTGGTTGTGGTGCTCGCCGTTGTGGCCGCCCTTGACCGCGACCGTCAGGCCCCGCGCCGTGCCGCCATGCTCACGGGCGAGCATCACCTCGGTGGAGGGGAGCCACACGTCGCGGGGGAGCGGCGACGCCGCGCGGTCGGCGCCCACCCACTCCGGGTCGGTGATGCCCCGCAGCAGGCGTCCGAAGCCCTCGTGCTCGGTCGCGGCGGGCATGCCGGCGATGCGGTGCGAGGCGGCGTGGGCCGCGGCATCCGCGTCTCCGGCGCTGCGTGCCGCGCGATGCAGGGCGTGCCACGGCTGTGCGGCCGGCGGACGGGCCTGGCCGTCCGCGACGTTGAGGTACCAGTCGCCGCCGAGATGCATGCGGTGCGGGAAGGCGACGGTCTCGCGCAGCGCCGGGATGCCCGAGGCGTCGAGCACGCCGCCGGTGGCGTGGCGCACGATGTCGAGCGCCTCGAGGGCGCGGCAGGCGCCGTTCCACCAGTAGGCGTAGCCCTCGTCGATGGCGCCGTCGGCGGGGAGCGCCGAGACGTACCGGTCGATGCCCTCGATCGCGAGGCCGACGATGCGTGCGCGCTCGTCGGCCTCGGCCGGGTCGTCGAGCAGCCGGAGGGCCGCGGTCAGGACGTTGCCGTGGATCCACGGGTTCCAGTTGTGGACGTCGCCGTCCAGGCCGATCCAGTGCCAGTCGCGGCGAAGGGTGAACGGCTCGAACACCCGCACGCGGGCTTCGCGGCGGATGCGGGAGCGGATGCCGGGGTACCGGGCTTCGAGCCGTTCTCCGAGGAGGTGGTCGATCCAGGTCAGAAGCGCGACGGCTTCGCCGGCGCCGAGGTCGAGGTACGGGGACTCCACCGTAGGCAGCACCGATCCGCGCTCGCGGAAGGCGTCGTCGTGGGCCGGCCAGCACCACGAGCTCTGCTCGCAGATGAGCCACACGCCGTCGAGGACCTCGGCGAGCCATCCGGGACCGAGGACGGGGTCGTCGGCGTGGTGCGCGGCGGCGATCGCGGCGCGGGCGACGCGGCGCTGGCGCTCGAAGACGATGCGCTCCCATCCCTCACGGTCGCCGTCGTCATGGAGCCGGGCGGCGTCGGTGGCGAGCGGCACCGGCCACGGCGCGGTGCCGTCCGCCGCGGCGCGTTCGAGCATGTCGGCGACGCCCGAGGGGTCGGCGCTGCCGCGTGCCCCCCACACGCCCCGGTCTTCCGAGGACGCGACGGGGAGCGCCCGTCCGGGTGCGACGAGGAGACCCGCCAGCGCTGCGGCGAAGCCGGCCGAGCCGGCGCCCGCCTGCCGGTGGTAGGCGTCAGCCAGCACTCCCTCGAAGGGCACGGTCGCCGTGGCCAAGGGTCCTCCTCGTTGATTTCCAGCCGGGGAACGACGCCATCGGCGGCGCCGGCGATCGCTTTAAACGATCAGAAACGATCATAACAAGCCGAAACCAGTCTTGCAATGAACGAAAACGGTTGATACGCTCCCGAACGTTCGCTTTCCGCTGGCCCGAACCAGCGGCGAGAAGACGGCATCGAGGGAGATCCCGAGTGACAGTCCAGCAGCACGAGACAGCGCGCCGCACCGCACCGCTCGCCGGCGCGCGCGTCGACTGGACCCGCGACGAGTGGCTCGCCTACGCCGACCGCCTGCTCGACACCGCCCGCTCGTTCGCGTCGCCCGGCGCCGGGCGCATCCACTTCCCGGGCGCCGAGGGCGGCTACGGGCACGCCGTCGACGGGCTCGAGGGCTTCGCGCGCACCTTCCTGCTCGCCGGCTTCCGCATCGCCGGCGCCCGCGGCGAGGGCACCGAGGAGCTCGCCGAGTTCTACCGCCGCGGCATCGTGACGGGCGTTGACCCGCAGGCCGAGGACCGCTGGGTGCGTCTGGAGGAGCACGCCCAGGCGAAGGTCGAGGCGGCGTCCCTGGCGCTGGTGCTCGACATGACCCGCCCGTGGATCTGGGACCGCCTGGACGAGCTGACGCAGCAGCGCGTCATCGACTACCTTTCTCCGGTCGTCGGCGATGCGGGCTACCCGAAGACGAACTGGCTCTGGTTCCGCGTCGTGGTGCAGACGTTCCTGCGCTCCGTCGGCGGGCCCTGGTCGGCCGACGACATCGCCGACGATCTCGCCCTGCATGACGCGCTCGTGCGTGAGGACGGCTGGATCTCGGACGGGTTCGAGCGCTCGTACGACCACTACGTCGGCTGGGCCCTCCACACCTACCCGGTGCTGTGGTCGCGCATGCAGGGCGCCGACACGCTCGCCGCCGGCCGCACCGCCGCCGACATCGCGCGGCTCGACCGCTTCCTCCAGGACGCCGTGTGCCTGGTCGGCGCCGACGGCTCGCCGCTCGTGCAGGGCCGCAGCCTCATCTACCGCTTCGCGGCCGCCGCGCCGTTCTGGGTCGGCGCGCTCGCCGAGGTCCCCTCCGTGCCGCTCGGGCAGCTGCGCCGCGCGGCGAACGCCGTGGTCGCTCACTTCCATGACGCCGGCGTCCCGGCGCAGGACGGCGTCCTCACCATGGGCTGGCACCACGAGTGGCGCCAGCTCGCGCAGTCCTACTCGGGTCCCGGCTCCCCGTACTGGGCTGTGAAGGGACTCCTCGGCATCGCGCTTCCCGCCGACCACCCCGTGTGGGCGGCCGAGACCGAGCCGCTGCCCATCGAGTCGGGCGACGAGCTGCGCACCGTGCGGCCGGCAGGCTGGGTCGTCTCGGGCACGCGGGCCGACGGCATCGTACGCATCGTGAACCACGGCACCGACCACGCCGCCGAGGGCGCCCTCGTCGGCGACTCGCCCCTCTACGCCCGCATCGGCTACTCGACCGCCGCCGGCCCGCTCGCGGACGAGCGGGCGTGGGAGGAGCCTCTCGAGCAGTCCGTCGCCCTCGTCGACGCGGCCGGACGCGCCACCCACCGATCCGCCATGGAGCTCATCGACGTCCGCGTCCAGGACGACGAGGGGGGCCGGATCGGCATCGCCGCGTCCGTCTCGCGCGCCCACTGGATCGCGCCGCGCCCCTCCGCCCACCGTCACGGCTCGGGCATCGACGGCGAGATCGAGGTCGCGGGCACCGTCGAGGTGCACTCGCTCGTGCGCGGTCCGTGGGAGGTGCGCCTCGCCCGTGTCGACGCGCTCGAATCCGGCGTGACCGCCGCGTCGCTCCGCCTCCGCGTGGGCGGCTGGGCCGTCGCGGCCGAGTCGGTCGATCAGGAGACGACGGATGCCGCAGCCTCGGTCGTGTCGGACACGCCGCGCGTACCGGCCCCTGGCACGGGCCCGCGGGCGTCGGCTCCTGCCGCACGGCTGCGCAGCAGCATCCGTCGCCTGCTCGGTGAAGGCGAGACGGCGATCGAGATCCGCCACGACGCCAGTCCGCTCGGACCCGTCGCCGGCGTGCCGGTCGTGTCGTACCCGGTCGAGGTGGGGCAGTGGGTCGCGACGCTCGTCGAGCTCACCACCGCAGACCTCGCGTCGCCCGTCGGCGCGGCCGTCGCCGTCGACGCGCACGGCTCCCCGACCACCGTCACGGTCAGCTGGCCGGACGGGACCGCGACCACGAGTCGCCTCGCACACCCCGGATCCCCCGCGAACCGGTAACCCGACGGGCCCGAGGGCGGGTCCGCAATCACAAAGGAGTACCCCCAGAATGAAGCGCTCATACGCTGCCGCGGCCGGCGTCGCCGTGGTCGCAACGCTCGCTCTCGCCGGCTGCAGTGGCGGCGGCGACGAGGCCGCCGCGCCCGAGGAATCGGGCCCGATCACCCTCTCGCTCTCGGGCTGGAGCCTCGACACGACGCCGGAGTTCCAGGCGCTCGCCGATGCGTTCCACGAGGAGAACCCCGACATCACCGTCGAGGTCAAGGGCTACGACGCGGCCGAGTACAACACGCTGCTCACCGCCGACCTCGCCGCCGGCGCGGGCCCCGACATCATCACGCAGAAGGAGGTCAAGTTCGTCCCGACGTTCGTCGAGGGCGGCCAGCTCCTCGACGTGTCGGACGTCGAGCTGCCCGACGGCATCAGCGGCGCGGCCTCGTACGAGGTCGACGGCACCGCCTACGCCGTGCCCTACCGCAACGACTCGTGGGTGCTGTACTACAACAAGGCGCTGTTCGACGAGGCGGGCGTCGAGTACCCCGACGGATCGTGGACGTGGGACGACTACGCCGACGCCGCCGCCGAGCTGAACAGCGGCCTCGCCGGTGCCGGCAGCGCCGCCAAGGCCGCCTACCTGCACAACTGGCAGTCGACCGTCCAGGGCTTCGCGAACGCGCAGTCCGACGGTGACATCCTCGAGGGCGACTACGGCTACATGGCGCCCTTCTACGAGAACGTCCTCGCGCTGCAGGACGCCGGCGACCAGGTCGACTTCAACACCGCGAAGGCGAACCAGCTCACCTACCAGGGCGAGTTCGGCAAGCAGAACGCCGCGATGCTGCCCATGGGCACCTGGTTCGTGGCCACACTCATCGCCCAGCAGGCCTCGGGCGACGCGGACGACTTCGAGTGGGGCATCGCGCCTATCCCGCAGGCCGACTCCGAGACCGCGGGCCTGGACAACACCCCGGTGACCTTCGGCGACCCGACCGGCTTCGGCATCAACGCCGCGATCGACGAGGGCAAGGTCGCCGCCGCGAAGAAGTTCCTCGCGTTCGCCGCCGGTGAGGAAGGCGCTCAGATCCTCGCCGAGATCGGCATCACGCCGGCGCTGCTGACCGACGCGGTCGTCGAGACGTACTTCTCGGTCGACGGCGCCCCCACCGACGACCTGTCGGCCTTCGCCTACTCGACCCACGAGGTGCACCCCGAGAACCCGACGTCGAACAAGGCTGCGGCGATCCAGGGCATCCTCGGCGACATGCACACCGCGATCATGTCGGGCTCGGCATCGGTGTCGGACGCGATCGCCGAGGCGGAGGACCGCGTCGCCAACGAGGTCGGCCTCGACTGATCCTCTCGGTGACCGGCCCGCGCTGCGGGCGGGCCGGTCACCATCCCCCCGCTTCACCCATCCATCCCCTGGAGGTCCGCCATGGCGACCATCACCGCCACCGAGGCCGGCACCGCGCCGCCGCCCGTGCGCCGACGGCGCTCGAAGCTGCGGCTGCGCAACACCCTCATCGGATGGAGCTTCATCCTTCCGAACTTCCTCGGCTTCGGTCTGCTCACGCTCATCCCGATCGTCGTGCTCTTCTACATGTCGTTCACGAACTGGAACGTCTTCGGCACGGCGAACTGGGTGGGCCTGGACAACTTCGAGCGGCTGCTGGGCGACGGCAGCTTCCGCATCTCGGTCCTCAACACCCTGTACTACTCCGCGCTGCACATCCCGCTGACGATCGCCGTCTCGCTGGGTCTGGCGCTGCTGCTGAACAACAAGCTCCGCGGCGTCGCGTTCTTCCGCACCGCCGCCTTCTTCCCCTACATCACCTCGATCGTCGCGATCGCCGTGGTGTGGAACCTGCTCTTCAGCCCCGAGTACGGCCCGATCAACGAGTTCCTCCGGTTCATCGGCATCCAGAACCCGCCCGGATGGCTCACCTCGCCCGAGTGGGCGATGCCGGCCGTGGTGATCGTCGGCACGTGGCGCGACATGGGCTACTACATGATCCTGTTCCTCGCGGGCCTGCAGACGGTGCCCCGTGAGCTGCACGAAGCCGCCCGCGTCGACGGGGCGAGTGTCTGGCAGCGGTTCGTCAACGTGACGCTGCCGTGCCTGCGCCCCACCATGTTCTTCGTCACCGTGATGCTGACGATCAACTCGTTCAAGATCTTCGACCTGATCCTCGTCATGACCGACGGCGGCCCGGGTCAGTCCACCCTCGTGATGTCGCAGTTCATCTACCGCAAGGGCTTCGAAGAGAGCCAGTTCGGGTACGCCTCGGCGGCCGCGGTGGCGCTGTTCTTCATGTGCATCATCGTCACGATCGTGCAGTTCCTCTGGAACAAGAAGCGGAGCAGCTGATGGCCGAGCAGATCGAGAAGGACGCCGAGCTCCTGGTCGCCGACTACACGGCGCCGTCCGAGGCGCGCCGCGGCCTGCGCAAGCTCGCCGAGGAGCCGCCCATGCAGGCGCCGACGTCCCGCGAGAAGATGACCCCCGGGCGGCGCGCCGCGCGGATCGCCATGTACGTCGCACTGGTCGTCTTCGCGATCGGGCTGCTGACGCCGTTCGCGTGGATGGTGCTGAGCTCGTTCAAGTCGGCCAACGAGGTCTTCTCGGTGCCGGTGAAGTGGCTCCCCGAGACCTTCGTGTGGCAGAACTATCTCGACATCTGGACCGAGTCGAACATGCTCGTCTGGATCCGCAACACGCTGTTCCTCGCGGTGGTCGTCACGTTCCTGCAGGTGCTCACCGGATCGTTCGCCGCGTACGGCTTCGCGCGCATGAGGTTCCGCGGCCGCGACGTGCTGTTCCTGCTGTACGTCGGCACCATCGCCGTGCCGTGGCAGTCGTACATGATCCCGCAGTTCATCCTGCTGTCGAATTTCAAGGTGTCCAACACGCTGTGGGCGATCATCCTGCTGCAGGCGTTCGGCGCGTTCGGCGTGTTCCTGATGAAGCAGTTCTACGAGACCATCCCCGAGGAGCTCTCCGAGGCGGCGCGCATCGACGGACTCAGCGAATACGCGATCTGGCGCAAGATCATGCTGCCGCTGTCGATCCCGGCCCTGGCCTCGCTGACGCTGCTCACCTTCGTCAACACGTGGAACGACTACCTCGGGCCGCTCATCTACCTGCGCAACCCCGACCTGTGGACGATCCAGCTGGGCCTGAAGAGCTTCGTCTCCAACCTCTACGACACCAACTACGCGCTGCTGTTCGCGGGGCTGACGATCTCGGTCATCCCGATCGCGATCATCTTCCTGCTCGGCCAGAAGTACTTCGTCGAGGGCATCGCGACGAGCGGTCTGAAGGGCTGAGCGCATGAAGAAGCTCAACGGCCTGGTGTCGCACGAGATGTGGGCGTCCCTCATCGGGATCATCTACCTCGCGCTCGTGGTCAACCTGCTGCTGGTGATCGCGTGCCTGCCGCTGGTCGCGGTGCTCGCCACCACCGATCCGCTGCACTCCTGGCCGCTGGTGGCCGCCGCGGCGCCGCTCGCGGCACCGGGCGTGGCCGCGGCGTTCCGGGCCTTCCGCGAGCACGGCGCAGGTGGGCTCGGCCCGATCCGCGCGTTCGCCGCCGGGCTGCGCGACACGTGGCGCCGGGCGCTCCTGATCGGTGCGGCGGTCACCGCGGCGGTCGTGGTGCTCCTCGTGGATGTGCGGATGCTGTCGAACACGGCGGTCGCGGTGGTCACGGTGCCGCTGCTGGCGGTGCTCGTGCTCGTGGCGGTCGCGGTGGGGCTGGTGGCGCTGGTCGCGCTCGCCGAGGCGCCGGCCGCCCGGATGCGGGACGTGCTGCGCGCGAGTCTCTACCTGAGCCTCAAGCGCTGGTACCTCACCGCCGCGTCACTGCTCGCACTCGTGGCGCAGGCCGCCGTGTTCGCCACCGCGCCCGCGCTCGGCCTCGGGCTCACCGCCTCCGCCGCCCTGTACTTCGCGTGGACCAACTCCCGCTTCACGCTCCGCCCCGTGCTCGACCTCGACGAGAAGGCGGCCGCGCAAGCCTGAGCCCGCGGCATCCGTTCTCCGTTCCCCTGCTTCGAAGGATTCCTCCATGACGTCCACCTCGCCCGTCTCGGGCACCACCGCCACGCCCGCCGACTCGCCGGTGGCCGTCGCCGGCGCGATCGACGCCGCCCTGTCGACGGTCCGGCGCAACATCGCGACCTTCGGCGGCGCGTACCCCGGCGACACGACGGTGGACGACCGCTACGAGCTGCGCCCGGCCGAGGGATCCATCCCCCGCGGCGGCAACCGCGGCTGGACCACCAGCTTCCGCACCGGCATGCTGTGGCTCGGGTGGGAGCTGAGCGGCGATGAGGCGTTCCGCGAGGCCGCACTGGTCGACGTCGCCGACTTCGCGCGCCGCGTCCGCGCCGAGGAGGACCTCGACACCCACGACCTGGGCTTCCTGTACACGCTGTCGACGGTCGCCGCGTGGCGGCTCGTCGGCGATCCGGCCGCCCGCGACGCGTCGCTGCTGGCCGCCGACCACCTGATGCGCCGGTTCCTGGAGCCCGCGGGCATCATCCAGGCGTGGGGCGACCTCTCCGACCCGGCGCAGCGCGGCCGCACGATCATCGACAGCCTCATGAACATGCCGCTGCTGACCTGGGCGCACGAGCAGACCGGCCAGGAGCGCTTCGCCGACGCCGTCGCACGCCACACCGCGCAGCTGCGCGACCACATCCTGCGCGAGGACGACTCGACCTTCCACACGTTCTACTGGGATGCCGCCACCGGCGAGCCGCTCCGCGGCGCCACCGAGCAGGGCGCGTCCGACGAGTCGTGCTGGGCGCGTGGCCAGGCGTGGGGCATCTACGGCTTCGCGATGAACTATGCCGTGACCGGCGACGAGCGCCTGCTCGAGGCATCCCGCCGCTGCACGGAGTACTTCCTGCGGCACCTCCCCGCCGACCAGGTGCCGTTCTGGGACCTCGTGTACACCGACGGCAGCGACGCGCCGCGCGACAGCTCGGCCGCAGCCATCGCGGTGTGCGGACTGCTCGAGCTGGCGAAGGTGGAGACGGATGCCGCGCGCGCGGCCGAGTGGACGACGCGTGCCCACGCGATCCTGGCGTCGCTCGTCGAGAACTACGCCCCGGCCGCTCCCGAGGACTCGGACGCGCTCCTCCTGCACTCGGTCTACGACCTGCCGAAGGACAACGGCGTCGACGAGGGTACCCTCTGGGGCGACTACTTCTACCTCGAGGCCCTCATGCGGGTCGCGCGCCCCGAGTGGAGGAAGTACTGGTGAGGCTGGTCAGGTACACAGGCGTCGACGGGGGACCGCGGCCCGGTGCGGTCGTCGCGGGCGCCGAGGGCGAACGGCTGCTGGACCTCGGCGACCTCGCCTGCTCGGTCGAGGACCTGCTGACGGATGCCGCGTCGCTGGCCGCCGCGCGTCAGAGGGCGGCCGCCGCCGACGCCTCGCTCCTGGCGCCGTTCGACCCCGCGGCGCTGCTCGCACCGGTGACGCCGGGGAAGATCCTGTGCCTCGGCTACAACTACCGCGGTCACGTGCCGGACGGCACCGATCCGACCGCGAACGACCCCGAACATCCCGACGTGTTCGTGAAGACCCCGAACACGCTGGCGGGGCCGAACGAGCCGGTCGTGATCCCGCCGGGTGCGACCGACGTGGACTACGAGGGCGAGGTGGCGGTCGTCATCGGCCGCCGCGCGCAGCGGGTGTCGCTGGAGGACGCGCTCGACCACGTCGGCGGGTACACGATCCTCGACGATGTGTCGGACCGCGCGTGGCAGCGGCGGCAGAGCCAGTGGGCGCTGGGCAAGTGCTCGGACGGCTTCGCACCCCTCGGCCCCTGGGTCGTGACGCCCGACGAGGTGCCCGACCCGCAGGACCTCCTCGTCGAGGTCGTGCGCGACGGCGTCGTCACGGTGTCGCAGTCGACCTCGACCACGATCTTCAGCGTGGCGTTCGTCATCCATCACCTCAGCCAGGTGCTGACCCTCGAGCCCGGCGACATCGTCTCGACCGGAACCCCGCAGAAGCTGCCCGCCGCCCAGGACGCGCACCGCCCGCTCGCCGACGGCGACGCGGTCACCGTGCGGATCTCGGGCATCGGCGAGCTCACCACCCGATTCGTCGCCCACCCGGAGGCCGCCGCATGATCCTCGATTCGTTCCGCCTCGACGGCAAGGTCGCGCTCGTCACCGGGTCGAGCCGGGGGCTCGGTCAGGGTGCCGCGGTCGCGCTCGCCGAGGCCGGTGCCGACGTCGCGCTCCTCGACCGCGGCGACGCCTCGGCCACCGCGGACCTCATCGCCGCGACCGGCCGCCGCGTCCACCGCGTGCAGCGCGACCTCGTCTCGGCCACCCCCGACGAGCTCGCGTCCGCGGTCGACGAGGTGATCGCCGAGCTCGGCGGCCTCGACATCCTCGTGAACAACGCCGGCACGATCCGCCGCGCGCCCGCCGTCGACTATCCGCTCGGCGACTGGGACGACGTGCTCGCGATCAACCTCGACGCCGTGTTCCACCTGTCGCAGTCCGCGGGCCGCCACATGCTGGCTCAGGGGAGCGGACGCATCATCAACGTCGCGTCCATGCTGTCGTTCCAGGGCGGCATTCTCGTTCCGGCATACACCGCGTCCAAGCACGCGGTGGCCGGGCTGACGAAGGCGCTGGCGAACGAGTGGGCCGCCGCCGGCGTCACCGTCAACGCCGTCGCCCCCGGCTACATGGCGACCGACAACACCGCGCCGCTGCGCGCCGACGAGGACCGCGCCGCGTCGATCCTGTCGCGCATCCCGGCGGGGCGCTGGGGCGAGGCATCCGATCTGCAGGGCGTGTTCGTCTTCCTCGCCTCGGACGCCGCCGCCTACGTGACCGGCGCCGTCATCCCCGTCGACGGCGGCTGGCTCGTCCGCTGACCTCACGCCCCACAGGCCTTCACGCACACCAGGAGAGAACCCGTGACCGAGACGCACATCCCGCAGCGCTACGCGACCAACCCCGCACAGATCCCGGGCATGACCACCCAGGACCTGCGCGACACCTACCTCATCCCCGACGTGTTCGTGCCCGGCGAGATCCGCCTGACGTACACGCACCACGACCGCATCGTGCTGGGCGGCGCCGTGCCCGCCGGCGGTGTGCTCGAGCTCGGCGGCTACCCCGAGATCCGCAGCGACTACTTCCTCGAGCACCGCGAGGTCGGCATCATCAACGTCGGTGGCACCGGCACGGTCACCGCCGACGGCGAGGTCTACGCGCTCGTCAAGGGCGCGTGCCTGTACCTCGGCCGCGGCATCCGCTCGATCTCGTTCGCCGACGTGGACGGCTCCGGTGACCAGGGCGCGCAGTTCTACCTGTTCTCGGCACCGGCGCACACCGCCTACCCGGCCGCGCTGGTCTCGCCCGGCGAGGGCACCGTGCGCGAGCTCGGCGACCAGCTCACCTCGAACCGCCGCACGCTCAACCAGTACATCCACGAGAACGGCGTCAAGAGCTGCCAGATCGTCATGGGCGTCACCGAGCTGCACCCGGGCTCCATGTGGAACACCATGCCCGCCCACACGCACGACCGTCGCACCGAGTGCTACCTGTACTTCGACCTGCCCGAGGACGCCCGCGTCATCCACCTGATGGGCCAGCGCGAAGAGACGCGTCACCTCGTCGTCGCCGACCGCCAGGCCGTCATCTCGCCGTCGTGGTCGCTGCACTCGGGGGTCGGCACGTCGTCGTACACGTTCGTCTGGGCGATGGCGGGCGAGAACCAGGCCTTCGACGACATGGATGCCGCGCCCGTCACCGACCTGCGCTGACGGATGCCGCAGCCTGACTACGCTGGGGCGATGCCCCTGACGCTGCTCGCGATCGGCGAGACGATGGCGATGGTCACGCCGGTCGTCGCGACGCCCGTGTCGGACGCGGACGCCTTCCTCCTCGACGCGGGGGGCGCGGAGTCCAACGTCGCCGCCCACGTGGCCGCGCTCGGCCACAGCGCGGTCTGGTTCAGCCGCCTCGGCGACGACGCGCTCGGCCACCGCATCGCGCGGCAGCTCACCGCCCGCGGTGTCGACGTGTCGCGGGTCGTGTTCGACGGTGCGCACCCCACCGGGCTGTACGTGAAGGACCCCGGCAGCGGCGTCCTCTACTACCGCCGGGGCTCCGCGGCCGCCCACCTGAGCGACGCGGACGCCGACGCGGTGGCGTTCGACGGCGTCGACCTGCTGCACGTGTCGGGCATCACGGCCGCGATCTCGGCATCCGCGTCGTCCTTCCTCGCCCGCGTCATGGCGCGCGCCCGGGAGCACGGCGTGCCGGTGTCGTTCGACGTCAATCACCGCGCGCCGCTGTGGGATGCCGCCACCGCCGCCCCGGTGCTGCTCGAGCTGGCCCGCGCCGCCGACATCGTGCTCGTCGGCCGCGACGAGGCCGAGACCCTGTGGGGCACCGCCACCGCCGCCGAGGTGCGGGCGCTGCTGCCGGCGGTAGCCGAGCTCATCGTCAAGGACGGCGACGTCGGCGCGACGGCGTTCGTCGGCGCCGACGAGGTGTTCGAGCCCGCCCTGGTCGTCGAGGTCGTCGAGCCGGTCGGCGCCGGCGACGCGTTCGCCGGCGGATACCTCGCCGGGCGCCTCTCCGGCGCGCCCGTGCCCGCCCGGCTGCGCGCCGGCCACGAGCGCGCCGCGCGCACCCTCCAGACCACCACCGACTCGATCGACGAGCCCGCCGCGCGGGTGCCGCTGCCCGGCGGCCCGACCGCATGACGGGTTCGGGGCGCGTCCCGCGCGTTCGGGGCGCGCGCCGTCCGCCCCGAACGCGCGTCGTGCGCCCCGAACCCGAGATGATGACCGAACGCGACGAACGAAGGACTTCCGAATGACCACCTCATCGACGAGCAGCACGGATGCCGCAGCCCAGGGCGCCTGGTTCGAGACGGCGTTCGCCGGGGCGCCGCTCATGGCGATCCTGCGGGGCATGGGCGTCGAGCGCTCCGTCCGCCTGTCCGAGACCGCGTGGGATCTCGGCATCGACTCCGTAGAGGTGCCACTGCAGACCGACGAGGACGAGCGCGCCCTGCGGGAGGTCGTCCGCATCGGCGCGACCCGCGGCAAGAGCGTCGGCGCCGGCACGATCATCACCCCCGAGCAGGTGGCGCTGGCCGCCGACGCCGGTGCGTCCTATCTCGTGTCGCCCGGGCTCGACCCGGTCGTGGTGCGGGCGGCGCAGGATGCCGGCATCCCGATCCTCCCCGGCGTCGCGACGCCCAGCGAGGTGCAGCTGGCCGTGTCGCTCGGGCTCACCTGGCTCAAGGCGTTCCCGGCGACCTGGCTCGGCAGCGACTGGTTCGCGCACATCCGCGGGCCGTTCCCGCAGGTGCGCTTCGTCGCCACCGGCGGCCTGAACGCGTCCAACGTCGACGAGTTCCTCGACGCGGGCGTGCGCGTTGCGGCGGTGGGGGGGGGGGGGGGCGGGGGCGGGGAGGGCGGCCCCCGCCCCCCCGGGGGGCTTTAAGGGGACAACGGTGGCCTTTTACTCCGCGGGGGGGGTGGGGTTTGGGGGGGTGGGCGCGGGGCTGGTGGAGTATTCGCCGCTCGCGCCCCTCGCCGAGGTGCTGAGCGCACGCAGCGGCTCCGCCCGGTGACCGGCGCGACGGTCCGATCGTTCGCGATCGGGGACACCGACTTCCTGCTCGACGGCGAGCCGTTCCGCGTGCTCTCCGGGGCGCTGCACTACTTCCGCGTCCACCCCGGCCAGTGGGCCGACCGCATCCGCAAGGCGCGCCTGATGGGCCTCAACACCATCGAGACGTACGTCGCGTGGAACGCCCACGAACCTCGCCGCGGCGAGTGGGATGCGACGGGCTGGAACGACCTCGGGGCGTTCCTCGATCTCGTCGCCGCCGAGGGGATGCACGCGATCGTGCGGCCCGGCCCGTACATATGCGCCGAATGGCATAACGGGGGCCTGCCGACATGGCTGACGGGGATGCCGGGCATCGGGCTGCGCCGCTCCGAGCCGGCGTACCTCGCCGAGGTGTCGGCGTACCTCGAGCGTGTGTACGACATCGTCGCGCCCCGGCAGATCGATCGCGGGGGACCGGTGATCCTCGTCCAGATCGAGAACGAGTACGGCGCGTACGGTGACGACACGGCGTACCTCGAGCACCTGGTGCGCGTGACGAAGGATGCCGGCATCACCGTGCCGCTGACCACGATCGACCAGCCGACCGACCAGATGCTGCGCGACGGGAGCGTCGCGGGCGTTCACCTCACGGGCTCCTTCGGCTCGCGGGCGACCGAGCGCCTCGAGACGCTCCGCCGTCATCAACCGACGGGTCCGCTGATGTGCGCGGAGTTCTGGGACGGCTGGTTCGACTGGTGGGGGGCGTACCACCACACCACGTCGGCGGACGAGTCCGCGGCCGAGCTCGAGGCGCTCCTCGCGTCCGGCGCATCCGTCAACTTCTACATGTTCCACGGCGGAACGAACTTCGGGCTGACCAACGGGGCGAATCACAAGGGGCGCTTCCTCCCCATCGTGACGTCGTACGACTACGACGCGCCGCTGGACGAGCGCGGCGACCCGACGGAGAAGTACTTCGCCTTCCGCGAGGTGATCGCGCGCTACGCGCCCGTGCCCGACGAGGTGCCGCCGGCGAGCGGCCCCGCGCCGGAGCTGACGGTCGCGCTCGACGTCGTCGAGTTCGGCGCTGCGGCCGGGACTGCGGCGGGAGTTGCGGCGGGTGACCCGCCGACGTTCGAGGAGCTCGGGCACCTCGGGGCCCTGGTGGTATACGAGGCTGATCTGCCGGGAGGCCGGGGCGGCGTGCTGCGGGTCGGCGAGGTCCGCGACCACGCATGGGTGTCGGTCGGCGGCGTATCCGTCGGCACGCTCTCGCGCACCCGCCATGAGGATGCCCTCGTCGTGCCGGCAGGCCGGCACGTGCGGGTGCTGGTCGAGGAGCAGGGGCGCGTGAACTACGGGCCGCACCTCGGCGAGGCGAAGGGGCTCATCGGGCCCGTCACCCTCGACGGTGCGGCCGTCTCGGGGTGGTCGTCGACGGCGATCGACCTCGAGGACGCCGCGCGTCGCGTCGCGGCCGCGCCGATGGTGGACGCGGTTCGGCCGGCCGGTGTGGCGCCGTTCGGCATGCGGGGGACCTTCTCGCTCGACGAGCCTGCCGATCTGTTCCTCGACACCGCCGGCTGGGGCAAGGGCTTCGCGCTGGTCAACGGGTTCCTGCTCGGCAGGTACTGGTCGAGCGGTCCGCAGCGGACGCTCTTCGTGCCGGCGGCGGCGCTCGTCGCGGGGGAGAACACCATCGTGGTGATCGAGCTCGACCGCGTCGCCGACCCGATCGCCCGATTCGTGGCGGAGCCGGATCTCGGCCAGCGCGACGAGTAGCCCGCGACGCGACGAGCAGCCGGCGGTGCGTGGCATCTCCGTGGGGCGAGAGGCCGGCCGGCCTGCGACGAGCCGCCCGCGGTACGGTGTCGGGATGCCGGACTACGTACGTCCTTCGCCCGCGCCGCGCGCGTTCGTGGACGCGGACGGCGTCGTGGTCCGCTACGGCGAGCGGTGGGGCGGGGACTCGCCGCCGGGCGATTCGTACTCGGTGACGAGCAACCTGGAGCGGTTCGCGCCGCTGCACGAGGTCGCGGACGCGCTGATCGACTGGCTCGCCACGTCGTACGACGTCACGGTCGAGGACTCCCTCGGCGTCGCCGCGGACCTGCTCCGGCCGCCGCCGCAGCCGCTACGCGCAGTGCGGGTCCGGCCCGCAGATGAGGCGGCGTCGCCGCTGACCTTCGTGTTCACCTCTTTCCCCGGCATCCATCTGCATCTCGGGCTGCTGCACGATGCGGTCTTCCCGTCGTGCGGCTGCGACGCCTGCGATGAGACGTGGGAGCGCTGCGCCGACGAGCTGGAGGAGACCGTGGTCAGTGTGGTGAGCGGCGGGCTGTCCGAGAGCATCAGTGGGCGGGGCCGGCTCCCTGTGACGTTCCGCCTCGAGTCCGCAGGGGGCTGGCGCGGCGGATCGAGCCGCCGCCAGGACTACCCGCGCGACCGCTGGCGGTCAGCGAGGCGTGCTCTGAAGGCAGGTCGTGTCTGGGCGCCCTGGCCGGTCCGCGAGCGGTGATCGCCCGGTCGGGTGATGGTGTTCAGAGGTCGGAGTAGTCGTTCGCCGGTGTGCGCAACTCGGTGACGGCGTCCCCGTCGAGCGTCATGCCGACGAAGTTCCATCCGGTCTCGCCGGGACGGGTGAGGGATTGCGTTCCTTCGGCTTCCTGCTCGTCGATGCCCAGGTGGTCCGCGATGCCGTCCCCGTCCTCATCCCAGTCGTCCCACCCGCCGGCGGCGAGCACGTCGTCGCGAGCGCTGCCCACGGTGATGCCGTCGGCGGTCCGCGCGGGCGTATCTCCGACCGACGCGGAGAGCACGGTGACGCTCGTCGGTCCGCCGCCCTCGAGGACCGACACCCACACGTCGTCCCAGCGGTAGACGGTGCCCATCACCTCGCCGTTGCCCCATGGGTCCTCGAAGTCCTCGCCGCTGCGCGGCTGGCCGCTGCGCGGCTGGCCGGTGAGCTCCTCGACGAGGGCGAGCAGCGGTTCTGCGTCGTCGTAGAGGGGGAACCTCTCCGCACTTGCGCCGTCGACGAGGTCGATGCTCTCGACGCCGAGGACCAGCGCGCGGGCTTCGGTCGCCGTCGGGGTCGGCGTCGGGGTCTGCGATGTGTCGGTCGCCGGTGTCGTGGCGACGGCCTCGGCGGTGGAGCCGGAGGAGGTGCAGCCGGTGAGCAGGAGTGCGGAGGCGATGAGGAGCGGGGCGAGGCGTGGCAGCACGACGATGAATCTAGCGGAGGATCACCAGCGCGCTTCCGACACACGCGCGGGGGTGACCGAGGCGTCGTAGACGCGCACCCACGAGGGGCGGATGGCGACCACCGCGAAGTCCGGATCGAGCGCGTGTGATCCGGGGAACTGCGCGGCGTACGCGGCGCCGTAGCGCTCGCGATGCGCGCCGTGCGCGATGGCGGCGAAGCCCTCGATCTGCACCGAGAGCTCGTCGACCGTGCCGACGACCACGGCGATCCGGTGGTCGTGGCGGAGGTTCTCGGCCTTTCGTGACGCGGCGTGCGTGTCGAACACGAGCGTTCCGTCGTCGAGTGTCGCCAGTCCGACCAGCGCCGCTTCGGGCGCGCCCGAAGGAGAGACGGTCGCCACGACGCCCTGGCCTCGAGCGCGCACGAAGGCCGTGAATGCCGACACGTCCCCGGGATCGAAGCTCACCCGCTCACAGTACGACAGCCGTGCGGGGATTCTGCAGAGGCCCGGACGACGGATACCGCGACCCGCCGGCCAGCCACCCACTGGCCCTGCGGCCCGCTCACCGGACGCCGACCGACCAGCCCACCCACCGGCCAGCCCACCCCCGGCCAGCCCACCCAACCGCCGCCCACCTACAGGCCCCACCTACCGGCCCCGCGGCAGGCCGCAGCCTCACGCGGCCGGCTGCGACGCGTCGCCCGAGCGCAGGGGTCAGGCGATCGCGAAGCGGCGGGGCGACTTCGATGTGAGCCCGACGCGCTCGCCGAGCTCTCCGGTCAGGGGGTCGGGCGGTGGATGCAGCCAGTAGGTGTCGGCGCCCGTGGCGGCGTCGCGCTCTCGCGAGATGCGCCATCGCTGATTGTGCAGTCGCAGGTGGCAGTTGCGGCACAGGGCGACGCCGTCGTCGACGTCGGTGCGGCCGTGATCCTCCCACCAGTGATCGATGTGATGGTATTCGCACTGCGAGACCGGGGCGCTGCACGATGGCCACACACAGCCGCCGTCGCGAGCGGCGATGGCGATGCGCTGCCTTCGGGTGAACAGTCGCAGTTCGCGACCGACGTCGAGCGGACGCCCGTCCGAGCCCCACATCACGGCGACGGCTCCGGCGTCGCACAGCCGCGCCTCGATCACTCCGCCGGGGACCGCGTGTCCACCGTCTTCGAGATGGCCGACTCCGGCGACCTGCATCTCCGCCCGGCCCGAGGCCGCCGCGATGGCGGCCGCCTCGACGACGATGCGCACGCCGGGCTGACGGTCGCCGAAAGCCTGCTCCGGGTCCGCGTGCGCACCGGTGCGCAGCACCGCCATGATCGTGTCGTACTGCAGCTGCTCGTTGGTCCGGTCGTCCGACTCGGCCGCGCGTGCCTTGTCGACCGCGTCAGACCCCACGAACCGGGGGCCCCGACGCGGGCGCAGCGCGGCCTGCAGGAGCGCGTCGACCCACGCGCCGGCGTCGTCGTCGAACAGGATGTGCGCGTGCCGCTGCCCGCTCTCGTCGATCCACCGGCGGAACGAGCGGGCCGCGAAGCGCTCCTCGAATCGCAGGGTGACGCCTACCGGGTCGAGCCGGTCACGGGCGATGCGCGCCTGCTGCCGCAGCTCCTCCACAGGGAACGCCGAGACCTCCTCGAGCAGCAGCCGAACCGCACGGGTCCAGGCCTGCGGGAGGAAGTCGGGTGCGAGGTCGGGGTAGCGATCGACCGGCGGCTCGCCGAGACCCGTCCGGATGGCGTGGAACTGCGCCTGCGAGATGCCACCACCGGAGAGCGCATCGCACAGGAGTTCATGCCACTCCGGCACGTCCGCCCGGGTCGCGCCGTGCGCCGCCTCTTCCGTGCCGCACACGGGAGTCCCCGACCCCGCCGCGCCGGAGGGCTCCGCGCCGGAGAGCTCCGTGCCGGCTTCGACCGCCCGCGCGACGTCGGACCGTCCCAACCCGGTGATCTGCTGCACGAGCGCGGTCCCGGTGCGGGCTCCCTTCCGCTGCGCGAGCCCTTCGTAGCCGAGATCCCGTGCCGACCGGCGCGACACCTCGGCCGAGGCGCGCGCGACGATCAGCTCGAGAGCCTTGCGGGCATCGGTGGCGTCCGCCAGCACGGCGAGAAGGTCCTCGTCACCGAGCGCCGCGAGCTCGAGGGGAGCCGCCGGGAGCCGCTCTGCGAGCCGGGTCGCGGCATCCGTCAACCGCATCGCGGGGGAGGCGGGCGCCGAGGATTTCATAGAACAAATGTACGACGGACCTCCGACATCGAGCAGGCCGATGGGCGACGCCGCAACAGGCCCGATCAGCCCACGACCCGTCGGAACACCACATCGGCGCGTGCCCGCGCCTCAGCGGGATCGTGCGGGAGCGGAAGCGTCTCGTACGCCCTCGGCGCGCGCGAGCTCCTCGTCGACGAAGCGCTGCAGCAGCGCGGGCGCCTGGCCGGCGCCGAGCTCGCGGGTCGTCGACTTGACGGCGATCAGCTCGGTCGCGGCATCACGTCGCGCTCCGGCCGGAGCGTGAGGTAGCGGTCGCGAGGGCGGACGAACAGGAAGCGGCAGTCGTCGTCGGACTGACATGGAGGGGCTGACGGGAATCGAACCCGCGCTGTCTGCTTGGGAAGCAGAAGTTCTGCCATTGAACTACAGCCCCGAGCGCCTGTTACGGCGCCCGGCCAGCATAACAGGACCGCCCCGCTAGGCTGACTCCGTGCTGCTCAGTGACCGCGACATCCGGCTCGAGATCGACGCGGGGCGCATCGCGCTCGACCCGTGGGAGCCCGCGATGGTGCAGCCCTCGAGCGTCGATGTGCGGCTCGATCGGTACTTCCGGCTGTTCGACAACCACAAGTACCCGTTCATCGATCCGGCCGAGGACCAGCCCGACCTCACGCGCCTCATCGAGGTGGAGCCCGACGAGCCGTTCATCCTGCACCCGGGGGAGTTCGCGCTGGGGTCGACCTTCGAGCAGATCTCCCTCCCCGACGACATCGCCGCCCGCCTCGAGGGCAAGTCCTCGCTCGGACGGCTGGGCCTGCTGACCCACTCCACCGCCGGCTTCATCGACCCGGGCTTCACCGGGCACGTCACGCTGGAGCTCTCCAACGTCGCGACGCTCCCGATCAAGCTCTGGCCCGGCATGAAGATCGGCCAGGTCTGTTACTTCCGCCTCACCTCTCCGGCCGAGAACCCCTACGGCTCGGGCCCGTACGGCAACAGGTATCAGGGTCAGCGCGGGCCGACGGCATCCCGATCGTTCCAGAACTTCCACCGCACCGATGTCGGGGCGACGGATGCCGGGAGCCGCGGCGCCTGAGCCCTCACGGGGTGGGATCGACCACCGGCTCCTTCGCGTAGACGTGCACCTCGGAGCCCTCGACGACGAACTGCAGCGCGGTGCCGTCCGGGAACCGCTCGCGCAGCTCCCGCGGGAACGACGGCGTGACCACCATGGCCGCCGTCGGAGGGAAGCCGCCGCCGGCGCAGCCGCCGGTGGCCATCTGCGCGTCGCCCGCCGCTGAGCGGACGAAGACGCAGTCGAGCACCTCGCCGCGCGTCCACACCTGCTGCGCGAGGACGGCGGTCAGGCCGAAGAACTCCTCGAACACCACGCCCTCACCCGCCTGATCGAAGAATCCGTCGGGCGGTTCGGCGTCGGGATCGATCGCGAGCACGGCGACCCGGCCGGTGCTCAGCGTCGAAGCCGCCAGCGTCACCGCCGAGGCGACGACAGCTGCGAGCACGACGGAGGCGATCCACAGTGTCCGTGTCCGCCGCCACCACGGTCCGCCCGCCGGAACGGGGGTCGGCGACGGCCCCTGCGCGGCGTCCGCGGGCGGAACCCCGTCTTGGGTGCGGCTTGCATCGGTGTCAGCGTCATCGGCCCGACCGCTCCGTGCCTCGGCGACGCCGCTGTGCACCGCGTCCTCGGGTTCGCGCCGGGCGTTCGCGGTCGGGTCGGCCGCCGCTCCGGCGGACGTCGCCGCAGCGATCGCCCTGGGGTCTTCAGCGCCGGGGTCGGCCGCCGCAGAACCGGCCGCCGCAGAACCGGCCGCCTCCGAACCGGATGCCACAGCCCCGGACGCCGCGGGATCGGATGCCTCCCCGGCAAGCCGCGCCTGCTCCTCGAGCTCGCGCAGTCGGCGCATCGCCTCCGGGTCGTCCAGGATGTCCGCGTCCGGCCCGTAGGCGCGGGCGCGGAGCAGACGCAGCTCGTCGCCCGTCACCGGCTGCTCGGATGTCGACATGAGCGCGCCCTCCCCACACCGGACCGGCGGCCATGGCGATCCAGCTTGCGCCGCCCGCCCTCCGCCGCGATCGGTCACGGCGACCCCCGAGCCGAGGCGCTGCCGCCACCGTACTCCCCGTGCCGGGTCGGCGGCCAGCGGCGCCTCGATGAACGGATGCCGCGGCCCGCGGCATCCGTCGTCTCACGGCGTCGGCTCGACCAGGCTGGGGGCCTTCGCGTACACGTTCACCGTGGAGCCCTCGTGCACGAACTGCAGGGCGGTGCCGTCGGGGAAGGCGTCTCGCAGCTCGTCGGGGGAGAGGCGGCCGACCTCCATCGACGCGATCGCCGGGTAGGAGCCGGCTCCGCAGCTGCCCGCGCCGAAACCGCCGCCCTGGTCGGTGACGACGTACAGGCAGGTCTGCGTGCCGTCGGGGCCGAAGGACTGCGGGAACACCAGCACGGTGAGCCCGTGGAACTCGTCGAACACCCGCCCGCCTTGCTGGGACCCGAACCACTCCTCCGGCCACTCGGCGGCGGTATCCTCCTGCAGCACGGCGATCCGGCCGGCCTCGATCGCCTGCGTCCCGAGCGTGAGGCCGACGCCGACCAGCACTCCCGCGACCACGGACGCCGCCCACAGCACGGGGATGCGTCGTCGCCACCACGGTCGCGGAGGCGCCTGACCGCTCTCGTCGGGATCGAGGGCGTCCTCGCCGTCCGACGGTGCGGCAGGATCCGAAGCCCCGGACGGCGTGCCCGCCGGCCCGTCCTCCGGGTCGGATGTCGTGAGCGGGTCTGCGTCCGTTCCGGGCATGCGCAGCGCGCCAGGAGCGACCAGCGTGCTCGTCGACGTCGCGGCGCCGAAGCCTCGATCGAGGGACTCCCCAGGCGACGCGGCATCCGTCGCTCTCGCGTCGGAGGCGTCATCGGCCGGTCCGGCTCCTGCCGCGCGAGACGACGGCACAGCGGCCCGAGCGGCCGCGCGGGCCGCCTGGTCCTGGATCTGCAGCTCCTGCAGTCGCGCGAGGGCGACGGGATCGTCGTGGATGTCGGCATCCGGACCGTAGGCGCGCTCACGCAGTGCGCGGAGCTCGTCCTGCGAAGAGTCGGTCGGCGTTGACATCGATGCCATCCTGCCCCACCCGGGGCGGACCCGGCGCTGATCCCGGTGATCCCGGCGCTCCCGCCGCGCGCACACGGGCAGATGGCGGCGGGCGATCCCCACGATCGCCCGCCGCTGCGGCGGTCCTCGTCCCCACGTCGGCCCGCCGAATGCGCAGATGCGCTCCCACAGCGCCTATCCGCGCTTACTGCACTCTGCAGTATAGGGTCGATCTGTCGCGAGCGGGATACCCTTTCACGTCCCGAGCCGATCCGATCCTGTGCCGGATCCGCAGCGACGCAGGGGAGGAGGAGAGGATGCCGGTGCCCGAGCGCGAGCTCTCGACGACGGCGTACCTGACCCTCGGTCTCCTCGCCGCGCGCGACTGGTCGGCGTACCAGCTGGCCGAGCAGCTCGGCCGCGGCGTCGCCGAGCTGTGGCCGTCGGCCGATCGCGGCCGGTACGCGGTGCTCAATCGCCTCCGCGATGCCGGCTTCGTCGACACCCGCCAGGAGCACACCGGCAAGCGCGCGCGCACGATCTACTCGATCACCCCCGAGGGGCGCGAGGCCCTCGCCCGGTGGCTGACGACGCCGGTGCGTCCGCCGTCGTTCGAGTTCGAGGGCATGGTGCGCGTGCTGCTCTCGGATCAGGGATCGCTCGACGACCTCCGCTCGACCCTCGCGCAGACGCGAGAGCGGGCCCTCGCCCAACGCGACCTGTTCGCCCGCTACGCGGCGTTCATCAGCGCGACCGGCGGCACGTTCCCCGAGCGCAAGCACCTGTTCGCACTGGCCAACACGTTCATGATCGGCCATTACGACCACATCCTCGCGTGGGCCGACTGGGCCGAGCAGCAGATCGCGGACTGGCCCGACACGGTGACGCCGGCGACGCACGGCGATCAGGTGAGCGACATGCTCGCCCCGGGCCGCGCGGCCTGGGAGTCCGGTCACGCAGACGGCGTGTGACCGGCCGGGGCTACGGGCGCTGCGCAGAGACGAGCACCCGGTCGCGATCGAGGACGAACTCCAGCGCCGTGCCCTCGCCGAACTCGTCGAGCAGCGGCCGCGGCGCCTGCGCGGTGACGAGGATCGTCGCCGAGGCGGGGACCGAGCCCGCGGTGCACGAGCCGGCCGAGAGGCCGAAGTTCACCGAGGTCGAGTCGTACACCCACAGGCAGGTGCTGCTGGTCCTGTTGCCGAAGTCGCGCGCGGACGCGATCGCGGTGAGACCGCGGTACTCCTCGAACGTGACGCCGTCCGGCGGGCGCGGCCCCCACATCTGCTCCGGCCACTGCCCGTCGGCGTCCACGCCGAGCACGGCGACACGCTCCCGACCCGGCGACTGCTGCGCCGAGACCAGTGCCGCGCCGAGGAGCATGGCGAGCAGCAGCGACGCGCCCCAGAGGAGGGCCCGGTGCCGCTCCCACCACGGGCGCCGGATGCGGGATGCCGCGACAGCCGGCTCTCCGGCGGGAGCCGCCCGGTCGTCGCGGGCCTGCGCGCCCGGCGCCGCCGCGTCGAGGGCGTGGCCTTCGAGCTCGCGCAGCCGCTGGAGGGCGTCCGGGTCGTCGTGGATGTCGGCGTCGGGTCCGTAGGCTCGCGCACGCAGCCTTCTGAGCTCCTCGGCCACGTCGTCGGACATCTGCGACAGCATGTCCGACCGAGGCGTCGCGTTCGAGAACGCGCACGTGGCCGGACCGTGAACATCCCGTGACGCGCCGCCGCGGGGCGGGAATCCCGCGAGCGGTGGCGCCGCGCGGGTGCCCGTGGGTCAGTGGGCGGTGCGCACCCCGACGAGGTCGTGGACGAGCACGGCCGCCGCGCGCGCGCCCTGCCCCGCGGCGACGATGAGCTGCTGCGGACCGGGGGACGCGGCATCCCCCGCCGCATACAGGCCCGCCACGGACGTGCGCCCGGAGCGGTCGGTGACCAGGTTGCCGAACCCGTCGCGCTCGAGGTCGATGCCGGCGACGAAGTCCAGCGCCGGGTGCCACTGCGGGCGCACGAACCCGCCGTCGATCTCGACCCGGTCGCCGCCCTGCAGGCGCACCGCCGACACGGCGCCCTTCTCGCCCTCGAGGTCGTCGATGACGCGACGCTCGACGATGATCCCGGATGCCGCGAGCTCGGCCTCCTCGACCGTGTCGACGGCGTCCGACCCGTTGGTGAAGACGGTGAGCCGGTCGGTCCAGCGGGCGATCAGCCGCGCCCGGGCGGCCAGATCGGGCGTTTCGCCGATGAGCGCGAGCGGGCGGTCCTGCAGCTCCCACGCGTCGCACGCGGCGCAGCTGAACACGGTCATCCCGTAGAACGCGCGGAGGCTCGGGATGTCGGGCAGTGTCTCGCGGAGGCCGGTGGCCACGAGCACCGAGCGGGCCGAGACGGCGGGAGGGATGCCCGAGCCGCGGCCGCTCAGCGCGGCGATGAAGCGGCGCCCGTCGCCGCAGTCCTTCTCCAGCAGCGCCGTCACGACCGTGCGGTCGTACACCCGCACGTCGGGGTAGGCGGCGAGCTCCGCCCGCGCGAGCTTGCGCAGCTCGAGCGGGGGGATGCCGTCGCGCGTGAGGAAGCCGTGCGAGCGCAGCGTCGCCGCGTTGCGGGGCCTGCCGGCGTCGATGACCGCCACGGAGGCGCGGGCACGCCCGAGGTTGAGCGCGGCGGAGAGCCCCGCCGGGCCCCCGCCGACGATGACGACGTCGACCTCGGCCGGCGGGGCGTCGCTTGCGGGTGCGGGGTCAGTCATGACCGTCTCCTTGGGGAGGGAGGGCGGCGATGATCGGGTGGTCCTTCGCGATCACGCCGGTCTTCGCGGCGCCGCCCGGCGAGCCGATGTCGTCGAAGAACTCCACGTTCGCGGTGTAGTAGTCCTGCCACTGGTCGGGCAGGTCGTCCTCGTAGTAGATGGCCTCGACCGGGCAGACCGGCTCGCAGGCCCCGCAGTCGACGCACTCGTCGGGGTGGATGTACAGCGACCGCTCGCCCTCGTAGATGCAGTCGACCGGGCACTCGTCGATGCAGGCGCGGTCCTTCACATCGACGCACGGCAGTGCGATCACGTACGTCACCGGACGAGCGCTCCCCGCGAGATGCCGACCTGCTCGTCGCGCGGAACGACCTTCACGCGCTCCCGCGTGTGGAGGTGGTTCGCTCCGAGCTCCCGCTCGTGCGCGTCCAGAGCCAGCCAGCCGTCCCACGTCGTGTACGCGACCTCGCGCTCGTCGAGCAGGTTCAGCACGTCGCCGGCCACCGCGGGGGCCGAGAGCCGCCCCGCCTCGATGTCGGCGACGAGGTGCGCGATGGTCTCCATGGCGTCGGACTTGGTGTGGCCGATGAGCCCGACCGGTCCGCGCTTGATCCAGCCGGTCGCGTAGAGGCCCGGGACCACCGGAGCGTCGGCGTCGCCGGTGGTCGCGGCATCCGTCACCCGTCCCTCGACATTCGAGACGACGCCGGCCTTCTCGTCGAACGGCGCGTCGATCACCGGGGTGCCGTAGTAGCCGACGGCGCGGTACACCTGCTGAACCGGGTACTCGCGGAACTCGCCCGTGCCGCGCACGCGCCCGTCCCCCGTCGGCTCGGTGCGCTCGAAGCGCAGCCCCTCGACCTTGCCGTCGCCGAGCACCTCGACGGGCGAGTGGTAGAAGTGCAGGTGCAGGCGGCGGCTGGCCCCCGTGGACTCGCGCGTGCGCCAGCTCTCGAGGATGCGGAGCATGACCTTCAGCTGGTTGTTGGCCGGCGTGAGGCCTTCGAGGTAGGCGAAGTCCTCGTCGTGCACGACGATGTCGACGTCCGGCACCTCGCCGAGCTCGCGCAGCTCGATCGGCGTGAACTTGATGTCGGCGGGACCGCGGCGGCCGAACACGTGCACGTCGGTGACGGCGGATGCCTCCAGGCCCGCGAGTACGTTGTCGGCGATCTCGGTCGAGCGGAGGTCCACGGCGTGCTTGGCGAGGATGCGGGCGACGTCGAGCGCGACGTTGCCGTTGCCGATGACGGCGACCTCGCGCTGGTCGAGCGTCCACTCGGTGGGCACGTCGGGGTGGCCGTCGAACCAGGCGACGAAGTCCGCGGCGCCGAACGATCCGGGCAGGTCGATGCCGGGGATGTCGAGGGCCGCGTCGCGGATGGCCCCGGTGGCGAGGATCACGGCGTCGTACCGCTCGTGCAGCTCCTCCAGCGCGATGTCGCGGCCGACCTCGACGTTGCCGATGAACCGGGTGGTTCCGGCGTCGAGCATCTCGTGGAGCGAGTTGACGATGCCCTTGATGCGCGGGTGGTCGGGTGCGACGCCGTAGCGGATGAGGCCGTAAGGCGCGGGAAGCGACTCGAACAGATCGATCGCGACCGAGCCGCCGGCGTCGTTCACCGCGTTGGTGAGGATGTTGCCCGCGTAGATGCCGGCGGGACCGGCGCCGACGATCGCGACGCGGAGGTTCTGGAGGCTCGAAGAGGTCACTGCGTGGGGGCCTTTCGGGAGGTGCCGGGGACGGCGAGGGGGTCGAAGTGGGTGAGTTCGAGGGTGGCGAGTTCCGCGGGGGCGTACGGGCTGAGCCGCACGACGTCGCCCACGACCACGACGGCGGGGGAGCGGATGCCTCGCTCCGCGGCCTGGTGGGCGATCGTGGCGAGGGTGCCGACGGTGACGCGCTGGCGTGCTCCGTAGCCGTCCTCGACGACCGCCACCGGGCAGTCCGCGCCGCGCTCGCCGCGGGCGAGGATGATCGCGGAGTTCGCCAGGGTGCCGATCCCCATGAGCAGCACGACGGTGTGGTCGCGGCCGCCGCCGAGGGACTCGATCTGGTCGTGCGCGGTGGCGACCGTGAACGCGGTGGCCACGCCGCGGTGGGTGAGCGGGATGCCGGCGATCGCGGGCACCGAGATCGCGCTGGTGATCCCCGGCACGACCTGGACGGGGACGCCCGCCTCCTGGCAGGCGAAGAGCTCCTCGCCGCCGCGCCCGAAGACGTACGGGTCTCCGCCCTTGAGGCGGACGACCGTCTTGCCGTCGAGGGCGAGCTGCACCAGCAGGGCGTTGATGGCGTCCTGCGGCACGGCGTGGTGGCCCGGCGCCTTGCCGACGTCGACGACCTCCGCCCGCAGCTCGACGCCGTCGGCGGCGAGCCCCTCGAGCACGGCGCGCGCGCCGAGCCGGTCAGCGACGATCACGTCGGCCGCTTCGAGGGCGCGCAGGCCCTTGACGGTGAGCAGTCCGGCGTCGCCCGGCCCGGCCCCGACCAGCCAGACCGTCCCGGTCGTGGTGGCGTCGGCCGTGGCATCCGTAGCCCCCGTGGCATCCGTGGCATCCGTGGCATCCGTGGCATCCGTCGCATCCGCGGCATCTGTCGCATCCGTCGCTCCGGAGTTCGGAGATTCGGCGTGTTTCCGGACCTCCCCGGCCGGATGCTCCGGAAAACGTGCGGATGTCCGATTTCCGGATCCGGGGAAGGAGGGGTCGAGGGACTCGAGTGACTCGAGGGGCTCGGGGCGGCCGGTCATCGGGTACCTCCCGTGATGAGCAGGCCACGGCGCTTCAGCATGCGGCGCTCCAGCGGCCCGAAGAAGACGAGCTCGATGAGGATGCCGATGGCCAGGATGAGGATGATGGTGGCGAGGACCCCGGCCATGTCGGCGAGCTCCCGCGACTGGTCGAGCATCGAGCCCAGGCCGAAGCCGATGGAGCCGCCCGTCGCGATGATCTCGGCCGCCATCAGCGAGCGCCACGAGAACGCCCATCCCTGCTTGAGTCCGGCGAGGTAGCCGGGCAGCGCGGCGGGCAGGATGACGGCGGTGGCCAGCTGCCAGCGCGAGGCGCCGAGCACCGTACCGACGCGCCGCAGCTGCGGGGGCACCTGGTCGATGCCGGCGATGAGGCCGTTCACGATCGACGGGATGGCGCCCATGAGGATGACGAAGTAGACGGTCGCGTCGGACAGGCCGAACCAGATGATCGCAGCGGGCACCCAGGCCACCGACGGCAGCACCTGCAGGCCCGAGATGATCGGTCCGACCGCGCGGCGGATCGGGCGCACCTCGGCGAGAAGCAGCCCGATGGGTGTGCCGACGACGATCGCGATGAGGAAGCCGGCGACCCCGCGCTCGAGGCTGGTCGCGACGGCCTCCTGCAGGCGACCGGTCTCCCACGCCAGGCCCAGCGCGTTCCACACGTCCACGGGACTCGGAACCTTGTCGGGCCGCGGGTCGGCGATGACGACGTACAGCTGCCAGGCGACGATCAGCAGCACGAGGAAGACGATCGGCGGCACGACGCTCTGGGCGACGCGGCGCCAGCGCCCGGTGCCCGAGGCCGCGTCGGTCTGCAGCCGGTCCAGGCCCGCCTCGAGCGAGCGCAGATCGTCGGAGGTGACGGATGCCGCGGCATCCGTCTTCGGAACGGTCAGGCTGTCATGCGGCATTGCGGCGGATCTCCTTCCGCAGCTGGTCGGTGATCTCCACCGAGAGTGCGGCCACCTCGGCCGACTCGATGCGGCGCCCGGTGGTCTTCGCGATCTGCCACTGCTGCACGATGCGGCCGGGACGGCTGCCCATCAGCACGACGCGCTGGCCGAGGCGGGCAGCCTCCCGCACGTTGTGCGTGACGAACACGATGGTGCGACCGGTGGCGCGCCACACGCGCTCGAGCTCCTCGTGGAGGAGGTCGCGGGTGATGGCGTCGAGTGCCGCGAACGGCTCGTCCATCAGCAGCACGGGCCGGTCCTGCGCGAGGGCGCGTGCGAGCGCGACGCGCTGGCGCATGCCGCCGGAGAGCTCGTGCGGGCGCTTGTCGGCGGCATCCGCGAGGTTCACGGTGTCCAGGAGCGCGAGCGCCTTCTCGCGACGCTCGCCGCGCGGCACGCCTCGCAGGCGGAGCGCCAGTTCGACGTTCTTGCGGGCGGTCAGCCACGGCATGAGAGCCGACTCCTGGAACATGACGGCCGAGCCCTCGTCAGGGGTCTCGATGCGGCCGGCGCTCGGGCGATCGAGCCCGGCGATGAGGTTCAGGAGCGTGGACTTGCCGCACCCGGACGCCCCCAGCAGGCACACGAACTCCCCGGGGGCGATGTCGAGCGACACGTCGTCGAGCACGACCGGGCCGGAGCCGAACCGCTTGGACACCGCGTCGATCCGCACGGCGGGCGGGACGGCCGGAGCGGGCACGGGGACCGGCGCGACGCTGTCGAAGCTCGGCGTGAAAGGCGTGCCCGCGGAGGCGGGCGCGCCCGTCTCCGGAGCGGCCGGCACGCGGGCCTTCGAGCCCTGCGCGGCGCCAGAGGCGGAAGCGGGTGCGGTGCTCATGTCAGTCCTCGCCGAGTCCTGCGGCCGAGACGGGCTCGCCGCCGGCCGCCGTCAGCTGGTCGTTGAGCAGGGTCAGGTCGAACAGGCCCTCGATCGAACCCGCCTTCTGCGTGCCTGCCTCGATGCCGTTCTCGACGAGCGTCTCGAAGGCGTCGGCGTGCGGGTCGACCGAGAACGTCACGTGCTCGAGAGCGCGCTCGATCACCGCATCCGCCAGCGGCTTGCCGGTCTCGTCCTCGATGGCGCCGTTGATGACCGCCGGCGCGTCGCCGGGGTTGTCGGCGATCCACTGCACGGCGGCCGCGTGGCCGGTCAGGAGGTCTGCCACCACGTCGGGATGCTGATCGAGGAAGTCCTTGCGCACCAGCAGCACGGTGGTCGGGAACTCGCCGTCCTGCCACAGGTCGGCCTCGTCCTGCAGCACGTGCGCGCCGGCGTCGATCACCAGGCGCGACACCCAGGGCTCCGGCACCCAGGCGCCGTCGACCTGACCGTCCTGGAACAGCGTCAGTGTCTGGGCGTTGTCGGTCGGCGTGATCTGCACGTCGCCGCCGCCGGAGGTGTCGGTCTCGAACCCCTCGTCGGCCAGCCAGACCCGCGCCGAGACGTCCTGCGTGTTGCCGAGCTGCGGCGTCGCGATCGTCGTGCCGTCGAGGTCGGCCGGCTCGTCGATGCCGTCGCGGACCACGAGGGCTGCGCCACCGGTCGCCGCGCCGGCGACGATGCGGGCGGATTCGCCGCCGGACTGGATGAACGTGTTGATCGACGGGTTGGGGCCGATGTAGGTGGCGTCGATGGCGCCTGCCGACAGCGCCTCGATGGCGGCGGGCCCCGCGTTGAAGACCTGCGTGGTCACCTCGACGTCGCCGAGCGCGTCGGCGAACAGCCCCTCCTCGAGCCCGACGAGCGCGGGGGCATGCGTGACGTTCGCGAAGTACCCGAGGCGCAGCTCCGTCACCGGGGCGCCGCCGTCGCCGGCCTCTGCCGCGGCGGAGGCGCAGCCCGACATCATCGCCGCCACGAGTCCCAGGGTTGTGATCGTCGTCATGGTGCGGATTGTGTTCACGGTGTCGCCTCCTTCGGTTCGGTGGTTCGGGTCAGGGGTGGGTGGTGCGGGTGCGCGCGGATGCCGGACTCGGTCAGTCGCGCACGATGCCGGCGGCGAGGGTCGCGCCGTCGGACGGATGGATGACGAGGAACGAGCCCCCGTGGCGGCTGTCGCGGTACGGCTCGAGCGGCAGGTCGGCCGCCAGCCGCAGCCGCACGCGGCCGATGTCGTTGGTCTCGAGCGTCTGCGCCGGCTCGTGCACCAGCGCGTCGAGGTCGTAGCGGGACTCGATCTGCGCGACGATCGCCTGCACGGTCGCGGTGCCGTGCTTGATGAGCACGCGGATGCCGGGGACCAGCGCCCGCGCGTCGAGCTGGAAGAGCTCCGCGTCGAACTCGCGACGAGCCTGGGGCAGTGAGCCGGCGGCGACGACGAGGGCGCCGCGCGCGGTGTCGATGTCGTCCTCGAACTCGAGCGAGACGGATTGCGGGGCCGTCGCCTCGTCGACCTCGACGCCGGCCGAGCGGATGCCGGTGACGGTGGTGGCGCTGCCCGCCGGGAAGACCTCCACGCGATCGCCGACGCGCACGACGCCGCTCGAGATCCGACCCGCGACGGCACGGTAGTCGCGCAGGCGCTCCGCCTCGTCGGGAGCGATGCCGGGGGCGAGCCCGCCCTGTGGGCGCAGCACGAGCTGGACGGGCAGCCGCAGCGGCTCGAGGTCGCGCTCGACGTCGGCGGTCGGAAGCGTCTCGAGCAGCCCGAGGAGAGCCGGCCCCTCGTACCAGGGCGTGCGCTCGGACCGCTCGACGATGTTGTCGCCTTCGAGCGCCGACACCGGGATGACGTGCAGATCCTCGATGCCGAGCTCGGTCGCCACCGCCTCGGCCTGAGCGGACACGTCGGCGAAGATCTCCGGCGAGAAGGCCACGAGGTCGATCTTGTTGACCGCGACGATCACGTGCGGCACGCGCAGGAGGGCGACGACGGCGAGGTGGCGCTTGGTCTGCTCGACGACGCCCTTGCGCGCATCGACGAGCACCACGACCGCGTCGGCGGTCGTCGCGCCGGTCACCATGTTGCGCGTGTACTGCACGTGGCCCGGGCAGTCGGCGAGGATGAACGACCGCGCGCCGGTCGAGAAGTAGCGGTAGGCGACGTCGATCGTGATGCCCTGCTCGCGCTCGGCGCGCAGGCCGTCGGTGAGGAGCGCGAAGTCGAAGTCGCCGTGGGCGAAGCCGCGGTCCGCCGACGTGCGGGCGACCTGCTCGAGCTGATCGGCGAGGATCGCCTTCGAGTCGTGCAGCAGCCGGCCGACGAGCGTCGACTTGCCGTCATCGACCGAGCCGGCCGTCGCGAACCGGAACAGCGTGGGCGTGCCGGTCCCCGCGGCGTCGAGAGCCGGGGAGTGAGGCGTGTCGAGATCCAGCATCAGAAGTACCCGTCCTTCTTGCGGTCCTCCATGGCCGCCTCGCTGAGGCGGTCGTCGGCGCGCGTGGCGCCGCGTTCGGTGAGGGTGGAGACGGCGACCTCGGCGACGATGGCGGCGAGGTCCGCGGCATCCGATTCCACCGCTCCGGTGCAGCTCATGTCGCCGACCGTGCGGTAGCGCACCGTGCGGCGCTCGACGGTCTCGTCCTCGCGGGGCGGCGAGAACGGGCCGACGGGGCGCCACATGCCGTCGCGGGCGTACACGTCGCGCTCGTGCGCGAAGTACAGCGGCGGCAGCGCGATCCCCTCGCGCTCGATGTAGCGCCAGACGTCGAGCTCGTTCCAGTTCGAGATCGGGAAGGCGCGCACATGCTGACCGGGCGTGTGCCGGCCGTTGTACAGGCTCCACAGCTCCGGGCGCTGGTTGCGCGGATCCCACTGGCCGAACTCGTCGCGCAGCGAGATGATGCGCTCCTTGGCGCGGGCCTTGTCCTCGTCGCGGCGCGCCCCGCCGAAGACGGCGTCGTGGCGTCCGGCGGCGATCGCGTCGAGCAGCGGCAGCGTCTGCAGGGGGTTGCGGGTGCCGTCGGCGCGCTCCTGGAGGCGTCCGTCGTCGATGTAGTCCTGCACGCTCGCGACCTCGAGACGGATGCCGAGACGCTCGACGGTCTCGTCGCGGAAGGCGATGACCTCGGGGAAGTTGTGGCCGGTGTCGACGTGCAGCACCGGGAACGGCACGCGGCCGGGCGCGAACGCCTTGGTCGCCAGGTGCAGCACGACGACGGAGTCCTTGCCGCCGGAGAACAGCAGCACCGGGCGCTCGAACTCGGCGACGACCTCGCGGATGACGTGGATGGCCTCCGCCTCGAGCAGGTCGAGCGTGGACAGGGCGGCGGACGCTTCCGCCGCCGATCGAGCGGGCGAGGTGGGAGCCGTATCGAGATCAGTCATTCGTGGAGCCCGCATTCGGTCTTGGCGGAGCCGGCCCAGCGGCCGGACCGGGGGTCTTCGCCGGGGGCGACCGGCTTCGTGCACGGCTCGCAGCCGATCGAGGGGTAGCCGAACCCGACGAGCAGGTTCACCGGCGCCTTGTGCGCCGCGGCGTACGAGAGCACGTCGTCGAAGCTCCAGGCCGCGACCGGGTTCACCTTCACGAGCCCGTTGCGCTCGTCCCACGTCACGAGGGGACTGTTGGTGCGGGTGGGGGCCTCGTCGCGACGGACGCCCGTGAACCACACCTCGTACCCGCCGAGCGCCTGCTGGAGGGGTGCGACCTTGCGGCGGGCGCAGCACAGGCCCGGGTCCCGCTCGAAGAGCTTCGCGCCGAACTCGGCGTCCTGCTCGGCGACGGTCTGGTCGGGCGTGATGTCCACGATCCGCACGTCGAGCGCGCGCTGCACCTCATCGCGCGTCGCGTAGGTCTCGGTGAAGTGGTACCCGGTGTCGAGGAACAGCACGTCCACGCCCGGGAGCTGCTCCGCCACGAGGTGCGGCAGGGCGGCGTCGGCCATCGAGCAGGCGACGGCGGCGGCATCCGTCCCGAAATTCCGCGCGACCCACGCGACGACCTCCGCGGCGGATGCCTCGTGGTCGGTCAGGCTGCCGAGTTCGAGGTTGCCCTGCTCGGCGAGGGCCTCGAGCTCTTCGCGCGTGCGCTTGACGGCGATGCGGGGTGCGAGGGAGACGGTCACTGCAGGGCCTCCTCCTCGGCGCGGTGCGCCCACTGGGCGAACGTCTCGCCGGCCTCGCGGTCGGCGAGGAAGCGGGTCACGACGCGCTCGACGTAGTCGGCGATGCCGTCGGCGGCCACCTTCAGGCCGCGGACGGTGCGGCCGAGGCCGGGCTCGTCGCGGTCCTGCGAGGCCAGGCCGCCGCCGAGGTGCACCTGGTACCCGGGAACCTGCTCGCCGTCGATCGTGACGAGCTGGCCCTTCAGGCCGATGTCGGCGGTCTGGATGCGCGCGCAGGAGTTGGGGCAGCCGTTGACGTGGAGCGAGATCGGATGCGGCAGCTCGAACCGGTCGAGACGCTTCTCGAGGTCGAGCACGGCGGCGGTCGCGTTGACCTTCGTCTCGACGATCGCGAGCTTGCAGAACTCGATGCCGGTGCACGCGATCGTGCCGCGGCGGATGAGGCTGGGACGCGCCTGCAGCCCGAGGGCGTCGAGCTCGCCGACGAGCGGCTCGACGTTCTCGGCGGGCACGTCGAGGATCACGAGCTTCTGGTGCGGCGTGGTGCGCAGGCGCGTCGAGCCGTGCGCCTCGATGACGTCGGCGAGCTTCGCGAGGGCCGGACCCGAGACCCGCCCGACGATCGGAGTGACGCCGATGTAGAAGCGGCCGTCCTTCTGCTCGTGCACGCCGACGTGGTCGCCGATCGTCTGCGGCCGCGCAGGGGCGGGGCCGTCGGGAAGCTCGTAGCCGAGGTACTCGTCCTGCAGCACCTGGCGGAACTTCTCGGTTCCCCACTCGGCGAGCAGGAACTTCAGACGCGCCTTGTTGCGCAGGCGCCGGTAGCCGTAGTCGCGGAAGATCTGGGTGACGCCGTGCCAGGCATCCGCCACCTGGTCCGGCCGCACGAACGTGCCGAGGCGCTCGCCCAGGCGCGGCGTCGTCGAGAGCGCGCCGCCGACCCACAGGTCGTAGCCGACGCCCAGCTCGCGGTGCTCGACGGCGACGAACGCCACGTCGTTGATCTCATGCACGACGTCCTGGCTCGGGTGGCCGGTGATCGCGGACTTGAACTTGCGCGGCAGGTTGGCCAGCGTCTGGTCGCCGAGGAAGCGCGCGGTGATCTCGTGGATCTGCGGCGTCGGGTCGATGAGCTCGTCGGCGGCGATGCCGGCCACGGGCGAGCCGAGGATCACGCGGGGGACGTCGCCGCACGCCTCCGTGGTCGACAGGCCCACGGCCTCCAGGCGGCGCCAGATCTCGGGGATGTCCTCGACGCGGATCCAGTGCAGCTGGATGTTCTGACGGTCGGTGATGTCGGCGGTGTCGCGCGCGAACTCGGTGGAGATCCCGGCGATGACGCGCAGCTGCTCGGTGGTGAGCTGGCCGCCGTCGATGCGGACGCGGAGCATGAAGTACTCGTCTTCGAGCTCCTCGGGCGTGAGGGTCGCGGTGCGGCCGCCGTCGATGCCGGGCTTGCGCTGCGTGTAGAGGCCCCACACGCGGAACCGGCCGTGCAGATCGGTCGGGTCGATCGAGGCGAAGCCGCCCTTCGAGTAGACGTTCTCGATGCGCTCGCGCACGCTCAGTCCGTTGTCGACCTGCTTCCACTCCTCGTTGCCGTTGAGGGGGGTCGTGCCGTCGATCTTCCACTGACCGTTGGGCTTCGACGACGCGCGCGGGGGGCGCACGGCTGCGCGCGGGCGCTCCGCCTCTGCACGCGCTTCGGTGTCGCTGATGGTCACGGTGGCCTCCGGGGTCGATCCCGGGTCGTGCCCGGGCAGGACTCTATCGAGCCCATTCCGTGAGGCTAGAAGCGAGCGGCCCGCGGGCCTACCCGAGTGTCAAGGGGCGTTAACCGGCGTAACGGGGCGTCACACAGTTGCGGGTGCCGTGATTCAGTGCGGCAGTCCGGCGGCGTCGGTGTAGCGGTCGATCACCAGGTCGACGATGGCCGACGGCGGCTCGTCGTCGCCGAGCAGCGGAGGCGCCACCCGGGCGGAGCCCGCCAGCCGGACCGCGAGATCGTGGAAGTATCCGGGCGCGATGAGGTAGTCGGCGACGACGACCGCGCCCGGCCCGTCGCCCGCGGCGTGCGCCGTCGCCACGGCGGCGTCGAGCCGGGGGTCGGCGGCGGCGAGGAAGCCGGTGGTCACCTCGCGTCCGAGCCGCTCGCCGAGCATGCGGGCGGTGACGCGGCAGTCCTCGTTCGCGCGGTCGTCGCTGGAGCCGGCGACGGCGAGCACCAGCTGGTCGGCCGGGCCGGGAGCCAGCGGCTCGAGACGCGCGAGGAGTGCGTCGACCAGTCGCGCGTCGGGCCCGAGCGCCGGGGCGATCACGACGCCTTCCCGCCCGGCGGTCTGCTGCTTCAGGTCGACGCGCACGTGGTACCCCGCCGACAGCAGCAGCGGCACGATCACGACGGGGGTGCCCGCGGGGATCCCGTCGAGGGATGCCGCGACATCCGGCTGCTGCACGTCCACATGGCCGAGCCGCACCGTGACGTCGGGCAGCCGCCGGGCGACCGCCGCCACGAGCGACTCGACGGCCGCCTGCCCGGCGGGCGACGACGTTCCGTGCGAGATGGCGAGCAGTGCGGGCGTGGGTGTCACGCGCCCCATTGTGCCCTCCCCGCGTGACGCGCGTGTGACGGGCGTGGGCGGTGCCCGGCGCTCGGCGTCGCGTGCCCGGCGCTCGGCGTCGCGTGCCCGGCGTACGGCTGCGGTGTCTGGGGTCTCCGGGCGGTGGAACTTGAGGTGAAACACCACGAACGCGTCGAGACACCACGCGCTGGCATGGTGTCTCGACGCGATTGCGGTGTTTCGGGGGTCAGTGGGTGGTGGAACGGATGCCGCGCCTCACGCGGCGTCGGCCGCCCGGCCCCGCGCGAACCCGGCGTCGAACCCGCGCTCGTACGCGCGCTGCGCGCGACCGCCGCTGTGGCGATGACCGCCGTGACCGCCGTGGCCGCCGTGACCGCCGTGGCCGTGGCCGCCGTGTCCCGCGTGACCCTGACGGGCGTGCGGGTGGTGGCCGTGGCATCCGTCGTCGAACGTGGCGTGGGGCTCGCCGCGCATCGGCTCGTCGAAGCGCTCGGCGGGGTGGCCGGGATGCCCGGGCGCGAACCCGCGGTGGAGGTTGGGACCGTAGCCGTCGTGGATGCCGGGCTCGAAGGGGCGGGGACGCCCGCCGAAACCGGGGCCGAATCCGCCCCCGAAGCCAGGGCCGCCGAAACGCCCGAAGCCGGGCCGCTCGAACCCCGGGCGGCCGAAGCCGCGCTCGCGGTGCGCCGCGCCCTCGTCCCAGCCCAGCTCGCGGGCGATCGCCTCGAGCGAGGCCGTCATCGCCGCGTACGCGTCGTCGCCGACCGCGCCGGTGACGCGGGAGCGGATGCCGTCGACGATCGCGCCGACGCGCTCCCGCTCCGCCCGGCCGAGGTCGGTCAGGCTCCAGGTGCCGTCGCCGTGCTCCTGCACCCAGCCGCGCTCCTCGAGCCCGCGCAGGCGCTTGCCCCGGCGGATCAGGCGCTCACGCACCTCGGGAGCGTCGACGTCGCCCGACAGCACGTTGAGCGCCATCCAGTCGCGGCGCGAGATGCCCTCGGCATCGAGCGCCGAGGCGAACTCGCGGTCGAGCAGCCCATCGACCACCCGCAGCCAATAGCCGAGGGGGCGACGGTCCGTCGAACCGGGGGAGTCGCTGTGGTCTTCGGGGTCGTTCTGTTCATTCTGGTCGTTCATGAGAAGTCCTTTCGGGGCGGATCGCGGCCGCCGCACGTTACATGTCGAAACGCATGTACATGCAGTGTGACATGCATTTGGGATACATGTCAAGACGCATGTAAATTGAGGGCATGCCGTCCACCCCCGACGACCCGTCCGACGCGATCGCCGCCGCACTGGCGCGACTGCGCGGTCGACGGATGCCACGACCGCCGTGGGCGGAGGGACCGCACGGCGGTCCGCACGCCCACGGGCACGACGCACCGCACGGCGCCCACGGGCACGACGCACCGCACGGCGCGCGCGGCCACAGGGAAGGCGCAGCTCCCGGCGACGGCCCGAACGGCTTCCCGGGTCGCGGCCCGTGGGGGCGCGGAGGGCCGGGCGGCCACGGCGCACCGCCCTGGCTCGGCCCCGGTCGCATCGGCGGACCGGCGCGCATGCGGATGCTGGAGACGCTGGCCGCGGCATCCCACCCTCTCTCGGTCGGCGAGATCGGCGACGCCGTCGGCGTGGACCAGCCGCGGGCGTCGCGGCTGGTGCAGCAGGCCGTGCAACTGGATCTGGTGCGGCGCGAGGCCGACCCCGACGACGCACGCCGCACCCGGGTGGCGCTCACAGACGCCGGCGCCCGGTTGGTGCGCGGCTTCCGGGGCGAGCGCCGGGAGGCGATGGATGCCGCGCTGGCGGCCTTCACCGACGAGGAGCGCGCCGAGCTCGCGCGCCTGCTGACCAAGCTCGCCGACTCCTGGCCTCGTCCTCAGAGCTGACCGGCCGGGGAGGGCGGCGCACCGTCGCCGCCCCTGCCGATCGCGCCCTCTCATCGCCACCGTGAAGAGGGTGACCGACGACGCCGGAGGTTCCGCGGCTCCTCCCACGCCGGGACTGACCCGGCGGCCGCCGGGGTCAGAAGCTCGTCACCAGGTCGCCGAGCACGGCTTCGAGCTTGGACGGGTCGGTCGCGTCGTAGTAGTGGGCTCCGGTGGCGCCGGAGATCGACTGCAGCGTCGCCACGTCGGCGTCCGCTCCGTACGCGAGCGTGAAGATCAGCACCGGCGTCTCGTGGTGCATGTCGGCCAGGTTCGCGAGCATCTGGTCGGCGCCGATCGTCGGCGCGTTCGGCGCGTCGTTCTCGCCGTCGCTGAGCAGGACGATCGCATTGATGCGATCGCTCGACCACGACGCGGCCTGCTGCGCCGCGAAGGCGTCCACCGCCTGGTAGAGGGGGGTGTCGCCCATCGACGAGAGGCCGCCGAGCGCGCCGAGGAAGGCATCGCGCGATCCGCCGATGTCGGCGACCGGTGACACCAGGCCGGGCACCATCGCGCCGTCGGGCGCCTGCGCGAAAGCGGCCAGCCCGACGTCGTCGCCGCTGGTGAAGTGTCCGAGCGCCGCGTCGATCGCCTTCCGCGCCTGGGTCAGCTTCGTGTCGGACGGCGAGATCGCCTCGTCCATCGACCCCGACACGTCCAGGAGGAACAGGACGTTCGCGCGCTTGCGCACCTCGGAGAACGACGCCTGCACGGCCGTCACGACGTCGGCGCCGGGGAACGCGAGCGTGCCCCGCTGCGCGACGTCGAGCCGGCCGACCTGCGCGACGCTCTCGTCGAGCATGCGGTTGAGGTCGCGGTAGCCCGCGGCGCGGGCGGCGGCCTGGCCCTGCGCGGTGTGCGCGAAGCGGATGAAGTCCGCCGCGGCCTCGGACTCCACCGGGTCGATCCACGCGCCCGTGAGTCGCACGGCGGGATTGTCGGCCGAGTAGAAGCCGTCCGCCGGATAGATCGGCACCAGCTGCTCGGCCGGCGGCTCGGCCTGCGTCCGGGTGACGCCGTCGCGGCTGGTGATGCCGCGGTTGTAGTCCCACACCGACTTCTCGTCGACGATCACGGCGGACAGGAAGTCGGCGGCGGAACCGGATGCCTCCGCCTGGCGCGCATGCCAGAGGAAGTGCTCGGGCGTGGCCATGTAGTGGCTCGTCGTCAGCTCGTTCTGGTGCACGGCTGCCTGCACGTCGGGGTCCTCGACTTGGGTCGCCGTCAGCGCGTCGAGGGAGCCGGCCGCGGTGCCGTACGAAGCGAACATGGCCGCCTCGCCCGACGTCGCCACCAGCGGGCTCGTCTTGCCCAGCTTGAACGCGCCCCACTCGGGGTGTCCGAGGCCGCTCCACAGATCCGCGTCGCCGGCGGACTCGAACACGGCGGACCACGTCGGAGCCTCGGCATCCCACCCGATCGCCTCGGCCAGGCCCTCGGGCATCGCCAGGACGATGTCGGAGATCGCCACGCTGCTGCCCTCCGCGCGCAGCGAGGTCGCTCCCTCCGCCTGGGCGACTTCGACCCACGTCGACGAATCGGGCAGCCACACGGCGGGCTTCTGGTCGTCGGAGAGGTTCGGGAAGCCCGCGGCCACCACGGCGGCTGCGACGCCGGACTTGTCCCTGCTGGTGGTCACGGTGACGCACGAGCCCGCCACGTTGCGCGGACTGCTGTTGTACGCGGCGGCGAGACTCTCGACCATCTGGGCGTTCTCGAACGACGACAGCACGTTCACCGTCGTGCAGGGCTCGGCGCCGGCCGCGGCGGCCGGCTCGTCCTGCGGGAACTCGATCAGCTCGACGGCGGCGTCCGCGGGTGCGGCGGGCGCCGGCTCCTCCGCGGCGGGACCCGGCTGAGTGAGATTGCTGACGATCGCGTAGGACACGGTGCTGATCGAGCCGACCAGCACCACGATGCCCACGACCGTCGTCCACATCAGCAACCGGCGGCGGCGGCGCCGGCGCCGGTCGCGGCGGTCGTCGATCGCCGACGGCTTCGTCGACGCGCCGACGGAGGGGGCGGCGGGTGCGGGCGTGGACCTGGCGGGCGCCGGGGTCGTCGACGGACTGGAGGACTGGCCGCGGCGTGGCCCGGGCGCGTCCTCAGTGCCGCGCATGCGATCGCGCATGGGCATCCTCGGAGGTGATGCGGACGTGCGGCCGGGCGGGGGGTCACCGGCCGGATAGTCCGGTCAGGCTAGAGCCTAACCCGAGCCCGCATGGGGGGCGAGGGCGAGAATGCCGGGAGATCACCGCGAAGCGGTGTTGAGCATGCCGATGAGCACCGCCGTCCACCACGCGGCCTGCGAGACGACCGCGCTCCACACGCACCACAGCTGGAGCCGCCTCGGGATCGCGCGGAACCGCGCCCCCTCCGGGAGACGTGCGAGCTCGGCGGTCAGCCGCGTCATCGCGACGCCGTTCATCGCCGCGACGAGCACGGCGACCATCTTGACGGTGGTGAGGGGATCGGACAGATCCGGCTGCAGGAAGGCCCCGGTCGCGAGCAGCCCGCCGATACCGAGCCACGCGAGGCCCGTCACGGTGCGCTCGACCCGCCGGAGGTCGGTGAGGACCGCGCGGCGCAGCATCCAGAGCAATCCGCTCATCTCGAGCAGCACCGCGGCTCCGAGCCCCACGATCACCGCCGCAAGGTGGCCGAAGAGCGCCGGCGTGCGCACCCAGACCGGCGGCGCGACGGTGGTGCCCACCCAGAGGGAGAACAGCAGCGCGATGATGACGCACCAGTACGCCACCGCCCGCCGGTGGCGCGCGGCTCGTCGTCGCTCGGTGAGGGGGATCGTCACGGTGCCTTCCGGGTAGGGCTGCGCTGCGAGTCGCGACGCCCCCCGGGTCGCACCGGTGACCAGGTCACCGCAAGCGAGGGTATCCGATCCTCGCGCCCCCGGTCGTCCCCGACCGGCCCGTCGGACTCATCGCCCGATGTCGCCCGGCCTGAGCTTCACCGGGATGAGCAGCAGCAGGCCCGCCACCAGCACGATGACGATCCCGAGGATCCCGTAGTGGGTCGCGCCGAATCCCGCGATGAACGCCGACCACAGCAGCGGCGAGAGGAAGCTCATCACGCGGCCGGTCGTGGCATAGAGGCCGAACACCTCGCCCTGCATGTCGCGCGGTGTGACGCGGGCCAGCAGCGACCGGCTCGACGCCTGCGCGGGCCCCACGGCGGCCGAGAGGATGATGCCGCCGATCCAGAACACCGGCTTGCCGCCCTCGCGGAGGAAGAAGACGAACAGAGCGCTCACGATGAGGATCGACAGCGCCGCGATGATGACGGCGCGGGCTCCGAACCGGTCGTCCAGGCGGCCGGCGACGATCGTCGAGACGCCGGCGACGAGGTTCAGCGCGATGCCGAAGGCGATGACCTCGGTGGCGCCGAAGCCGAACGACACCGCGGCGAGCACCCCGCCGAAGGCGAAGACGCCGGCGAGGCCGTCCCGGTACACCGCGCTGGCGATGAGGAACCAGAACGTGCTGCGGTGCTCGCGGAACAGCGCGATCACGTCCCGCACGAGGACCGCGTAGCTCTCGAAGAACCCCACGCGCCTGCGGTCGGGGCGAGGAGCCGACTCCGGCACGAGGAAGACGAACGGCAGCGCGAACACGACCGTCCACACGGCGGCGCCGACGGCGATGAGCCGGTACGCCAGGCCGTCCGACACGTCCAGGCCGAACCAGCCGACCGTGTTGAGCACGACCACGATCGCGAGGGCGAGGATGCCGCCGATGTAACCGAGACCCCAGCCCAGGCCGCTGACCCGGCCGATCGTCCTGGGCGTGGAGACCTGCACCAGCATCGCGTTGTAGTTGACGCCGGCGATCTCGGACGCCACCGAGCCGAGCGCGACGAGGATCGCGCCGAGCCAGAAGAACATCGTGTCGCTGTAGACGAAGAACAGGGCGAACTGCAGCAGCGCCAGTGCGGCGGTCGCGCCGACGACCCAGCGCTTCTTCGTCCCGGCCGCATCGGCGCGCTGACCGAGCACCGGGGCCAGGAGCAGGATCAGGATGCCGGCGGCGAAGGTCACCCACCCGTACCACTCCGACAGGTCCGCCAGGCCCGAGCAGTACTCGGTCGCCGCATCCGCCGCCCGCGAGCACACCAGCTCGCCGTCGGCGTTCTGACCGGCCACGCCCTCCGGCAGGAAGCTGTCGGACACCAGGTAGAGCGAGACGAAGACGAAGGTCAGGATGACCGAGTTGAACGGCTGCGTCGCCCAGTCCCACAGCGCCCAGGCGAACACCTGGCGCCGCGGCACCGGGGTGTCGTCGAGGCCGTCGGTGCTCAGCGCAGCGGTCGACAGTGCGTGCTCGTCGGCGGGACCGGGTTCGTCGGGTCCGGGGGCGGGGGAGCTCATGTCGGTCACGCTGGACCCCTTCGATGAACGGCTGGTGCGCATTCACCGTAGCGCCCGGGAGGCCGATGATGGTTTGCTTCGTCCATGACCGGGGAATCCGCCGCCGCGCCGCCGTTCAACAGGCGCCTCGCCCTCCTGCTCGCGATGGCGATGTTCGTGCTGGTGGTGGACACGTCGATCATGAACGTCTCCATCTCCGCCGTCGTGGCCGAACTCGACACGACGGCGAGCGGCGTCCAGGGCGCCATCGCACTCGAGGCGCTCGTGTCGGCCGCCTTCATCCTCATCGGCGGGAAGACCGGCGACCTCATCGGCCGCAAGCTCGCCTACATCCTGGGCCTCCTCGGGTACGCCGTGGGCGCCGTGGCGATGACCTTCGCCCAGAGTCTCACCGCCGTCATCATCTTCTGGGCGGTGATCGGCGGGATCGGGGCATCCCTCCTCCTGCCCTCCATGCAGTCGCTCATCCACGGCAACTTCGCCGGCGGCCACCAGAAGCGGGTCTACGCGCTCGTCGGGGCGTCGGCGGCGATCGCGGCGGCGGTCGGCCCGCTGCTCGGCGGATTCATCACGACGTTCTGGTCCTACCGGGTCGCGTTCGCGCTCGAGGCCGTCATCATCGGCGTCGTCCTGCTCGGCATCGGCCTCGTGAAGGACGTGAAGTACACCGGCGACCGGTCCATCGACCTCGTCGGCGCCGGGCTGTCGGTCGTCGGCATGGGCGGCGTCGTGCTCGGCATCCTGGTGTGGCAGGAGGGCGGCGGCTACGTCGGCCTGCTCATCGGGCTCGGCGTGGTGGCGCTCGGGGGACTGGCGTGGTGGCTGAACGCGCGCAAGAAGAAGGGCAAGCCGGTGCTGCTCGATCCGGCGCTGTTCTCGTCGAAGCCGTTCCGCACCGGGGTGAGCGGTCAGCTGCTGCAGCAGATCGCCCTCGGCGGCACGATGATCGTGCTGCCGCTCTATCTGCAGATGGTGCTCGAGTACGACGCGCTGCAGGCGGGCCTGTCGATCGCGCCGCTGTCGCTCAGCATGTTCGTCGTCGCGATATGGGTCGGCCGCCGCGGCAAGGGGCGGCCAGCCAACCTCATCCTCCTCGGGTTCTCGCTGGCCCTGGTCGGGCTCGTCGCGATCGTGCCGCTCGTCCCGATCGCCGACTCGGGGTGGTACCTCGCCGTTCCGCTCGTCATCGCCGGTTCGGGGCTCGGCCTGCTGGTCTCGCAGCTCAACAACTACACGCTCTCGCCGGTCTCCGACGAGCGGGTGAGCGAGGCGGCCGGCGTCAACTCGGCCGCGGGGTCGTTCGGGCTCTCGTTCGGCCTCGCGTTCGCCGGCGCGATCATGCTCGCCACGCTCGCGTCGACCTTCACGTCGATGGCGTACTCCAGCACCGTGCTCGACGCGCAGCAGCAGGAGCAGGTGGCGACCGTGCTGGAGGAGGACGCGCAGCTCATGTCCAACTCCGGCCTGGAAGAGCTCCTGGCCGACGAGCCGCCGGAGGCCGCCGACGAGGTGATCCGCATCAACACGGAGGCTCGCCACATCGCGCTCCAGGTCGCGCTGCTCATCCCGATCCTCGCGACCGTGCTGGGCGTGGTCAACGCGCTCCGCATGCGACGCCTGCCGGACCCGAAGCCGACGGGCGCCGAGACGCTCCTGGCCTGACGCGGTCCTGCGCCCGGCCTCCGCCGTGCGGGATCGTTCCCCGCGACCCCGGCCGCAGTGGAATCATGAGGGCATGTCCGTGCATGTGGAACGTGCAGAGCTGCCCGGAATCGGCGTGCGGCACGACCTCGAGACGAACGCCGGTCGCCGGCTTTCGGTCGTCACCTTCCGCGACGGCGGGCGCGAGCTCGCCATCGCCGACGAGCGAGATCCCGACCGTACTGCGCAGCGCGTCGCGATGACCGACGAGGAGGCCACCGCCCTGTCGGAGGTCCTCGGCGGTTCGGTGATCCTCACCCAGCTCGCTGGGCTGAGGGAGCAGATCGACGGGCTCTCGACGGCCAACATCACGCTGCGGGCCGATAGCCCCTTCGCCGGCCGCCGGCTCGGCGACACCCGGGCGCGCACCGTGACCCGGTGCTCGATCGTGGCGATCGTCCGGGGCGGCGGCGTGCTTCCGGCGCCCGGTCCGGCCGACCTCCTTCTGGTGGGCGACACGGTCGTCGCCGTCGGCACGCCCGACGGCCTCGAGCATCTCGCGCGCATCATCGACGGGGTGTGACATGGACGACGGAGCGCTCGTTCTCATCGAGATCGGCGCGCTCCTCCTCGGCATCGCCCTGCTCGGCCGGCTCGCGGGCAGGATCGGCATCTCTCCGATCCCGCTCATCCTCCTGGCGGGACTCGCGTTCGGAGAGGGAGGCCTCCTCCCGTTCAGCGCGGGCGAGGAGTTCATCGAGATCGGCGCCGAGATCGGCGTCATCCTCCTGCTCCTGCTGCTCGGGCTGGAGTACACCGCCGACGAGCTGTTCGGCAATCTCCGCCGCTCCCGCCATGCCGGCGTCCTGGACGCGGTGCTGGGCGCGGCGCCCGGGGCCCTCGCCGCGCTGATCCTCGGCTGGGGGCCGGTAGCCGCGCTCGCACTGGCGGGCATCACGTGGGTCTCGTCGTCGGGGGTGATCGCGCGGATGCTGCAGGACCTGGGTCGCCTCGCGAACCGCGAGACCCCCGTCGTGCTGTCGATCCTCGTCATCGAGGATCTCGCGATGGCGTTCTACCTGCCGATCCTCACGGCGGTGCTCATCGGCCTGGACCCGGGGGCGGCGGTCGTGACCGTCGTCGTCTCCCTCGCCACGGTGACCCTGATCCTGTACATCGCGCTGCGCCACGGCAAGGTCGTCTCGCGCCTGGTGTGGTCCCGCAACGCCGAGGTGCTGCTGCTCTCGGTGCTCGGGCTCACGCTCATCGTCGCGGGGCTCGCGGCCCAGGCGAACGTGTCGGCCGCGGTCGGGGCCTTCCTCGTCGGCATCGCGATCTCCGGGCCCGTCGCCGCCCACGCCCACCGGCTGCTGTCGCCGCTGCGGGACCTGTTCGCCTCGGTGTTCTTCCTGTTCTTCGGCCTGTCCACCGACCCGGCCGACCTCGTCGCCGTCCTCATCCCTGCGGCCCTGCTCGCGGTCGTGACGATGGCGACGAAGGTGCTGACCGGATACCGGGCGGCGCGGGCGGTGGGCATCGCCGAGGCCGGCCGATGGCGGGCGGGTTTCGCGCTGACCCCGCGCGGGGAGTTCTCGATCGTCATCGCGGGGCTCGCCGTCGGCGCCGGAGTCGACAGGTCGCTCGCTGCGTTCGCGACGGCCTACGTGCTGATCACGATGATCGCGGGCCCGCTCCTGGCGCGGCTCCCCGACGCCGGGTGGTTCGCGGCGTGGACGGGGCGCGTGCAGACGAACCGCCGGGCGTCCGGGGCGAGGGCATCCTGACCCGCGCACACCCCGATGCCGCGGGTGTCGGCGAGTGAACTTGAGTCCATCCGTATCAAGTTTGATTTGACGGATGCCGGCACCCGGCGTATGGTTGAGCCATCGCGACTCAACCCTCACGTTCGATGGGTCGAGGGTGCGAGAAGGCTTCCCGTAAACCCCGGGTGGCGGCATCCGTCTCCGCCCACACGAAGGAGAGAAACACATGGCACGTGCTGTTGGAATCGACCTCGGTACGACCAACTCGGTCGTGAGCGTCCTGGAGGGCGGCGAGCCCAAGGTCATCGCGAACGCCGAGGGCTTCCGCACGACCCCGTCGGTCGTCGCGTTCACCAAGGATGGCGAGGTGCTCGTCGGCGAGACCGCGAAGCGCCAGGCCGTCACCAACGTCGACCGCACCGTCTCGTCGGTCAAGCGCCACATGGGCACCGACTGGACGTTCGACGTCGACGGCAAGAAGTGGACGCCGCAGGAGATCTCCGCGCGCATCCTCCAGAAGCTCAAGCGCGACGCCGAGCAGTACCTGGGCGACACGGTGACGGATGCCGTCATCACGGTCCCCGCGTACTTCAACGACGCCGAGCGCCAGGCCACCAAGGAGGCCGGTGAGATCGCGGGCCTCAACGTCCTGCGCATCATCAACGAGCCCACCGCCGCGGCTCTCGCGTACGGCCTCGACAAGGGCAAGGAGGACGAGCTCATCCTCGTCTTCGACCTCGGTGGCGGTACCTTCGACGTCTCGCTCCTCGAGGTGGGCAAGGACGACGACTTCTCGACCATCCAGGTGCGCGCGACCGCCGGTGACAACCGCCTCGGCGGCGACGACTGGGACCAGCGTGTCGTCGACTACCTGATCAAGCAGTTCAAGGACACCACCGGCGTCGACGTCTCGGGCGACAAGATCGCGCTGCAGCGTCTCAAGGAGGCCGCCGAGCAGGCGAAGAAGGAGCTCTCCTCGTCGACGAGCACCTCCGTGAACCTGCCGTACCTCTCGCTCACGGACTCCGGCCCGGTGTCGCTCAGCGAGACGATCACGCGCGCGAAGTTCGAGGACCTCACCAAGGACCTGCTCGACCGCACCAAGAAGCCGTTCGAGGACGTCATCCGCGAGGCCGGCATCAAGGTCGGCGACATCGACCACGTCGTGCTCGTCGGCGGCTCGACCCGTATGCCCGCCGTGTCGGAGCTGGTCAAGAAGGAGACCGGCGGCCAGGAGCCCAACAAGGGCGTGAACCCGGACGAGGTCGTCGCCGTGGGCGCTGCCCTCCAGGCCGGCGTCCTCAAGGGCGAGCGCAAGGACGTCCTGCTCATCGACGTCACCCCCCTGAGCCTCGGCATCGAGACCAAGGGCGGCATCATGACCAAGCTCATCGAGCGCAACACCGCCATTCCGACCAAGCGCTCGGAGACCTTCACGACCGCCGACGACAACCAGCCGTCTGTCGCGATCCAGGTCTTCCAGGGCGAGCGCGAGTTCACCCGCGACAACAAGCCGCTGGGCACGTTCGAGCTGACCGGCATCGCGCCGGCGCCGCGCGGCGTCCCGCAGATCGAGGTCACCTTCGACATCGATGCGAACGGCATCGTCCACGTGTCGGCGAAGGACAAGGGCACCGGCAAGGAGCAGTCGATGACGATCACCGGCGGCTCGTCGCTGCCGAAGGACGACATCGAGCGGATGGTGCGCGAGGCCGAGGAGCACGCGGCCGAGGACAAGAAGCGTCGTGAGGCCGCCGAGATCCGCAACCAGGCCGAGACGCTGTCGTACTCGATCGAGAAGCTCATCAAGGAGAACGAGGAAAAGCTCCCGGCCGAGGTGAAGACCGAGGTGCAGGGCGACGTCGACGCGCTGAAGACCGCTCTGGCGGGCGAGGACGACGACGCCGTGAAGACCGCGTTCGACAAGCTCTCGCAGTCGCAGACGAAGCTGGGCGAGGCCATCTACGCCTCGAGCCAGGCCTCGCAGCCGACCGATGCCCCGACCGACGCGCCGGCCGGCGACCAGCAGGACCAGGCGACCTCCGATGAGGATGTCGTCGACGCCGAGGTCGTCGAAGACGAGGACGAGAAGAAGTAATCATGGCGAACAAGGACCACAATCCCGACCCGGTCGAAGAGCCGGAAGACGGCGGCGAGGTCCGGCCTGAGGGTGAGGGGCCGGAGGCGAACGCCTCCGGCCTCGCGCCGCAGGACGCGGGCGACGCCGACGGCGAAGAGCTGACCGTGGACGACATCCTGGGTGCGCAGCAGAACGCGGATGCCGCGGCCGAGGACGCCGTGATCGCCGACCTCGAGTCGCAGCTGCTGAACGACCTGAAGCGTTTGCAGGCGGAGTACGCCAACTACCGCCGCCGCACCGAGGAGCAGCGCGAGGTCGAGATCGAGCGCGCCAAGGGAGCGGTCGCGAAGGGCCTGCTGCCCGTGCTCGACGACCTCGACCGTGCCGAGAAGCACGGCGACCTCGAGGAGGGCTCGCCGTTCGCGGCGATCGCCGAGAAGCTCCGCGGCGTCGCCGAGCGGATCGGGCTCAGCACCTACGGTGCGTCCGGCGAGGTGTTCGACCCGCAGCAGCACGAGGCGATCTTCCAGGCGCCGACCCCGGGTGTGACCGAGACGACGATCCTCGAGGTCGTCGAGATCGGCTATCGGCTCGGCTCGGTGGAACTGCGTCCGGCGAAGGTCGTCGTCGCTGTGCCGGCCGAGTAGCACCGGAGAGGGGCATCCATGGCCAGTCAGGACTGGTTCGACAAGGACTTCTACTCGGTGCTCGGCGTCGCCAAGGACGTCAGCGAGGCGGACCTGAAGAAGACGTACCGCAAGCTCGCCCGCCGGTACCACCCCGACTCCAACCAGGGTGACGCGGCCGCCGAGGCGAAGTTCAAGGAGGTCAGCGAGGCGTACTCGGTGCTCTCCGACCCCGAGCAGCGCAAGGAGTACGACCAGATCCGCGCAATGGGCTCGGGTGCCCGCTTCACCGCGGGCGGCCAGGGCGGCGCCGGGGGCTTCGAGGATGTCTTCTCGATGTTCAACCAGGGCCGCGGTGCCCGGTACCAGTCAGCCGAGGACTTCGACGACATCTTCGCGATGTTCAATCAGCAGCAGCGCGGCACCGGGTTCGGCACGGGCCGGTTCGGGCAGCCGAGCGGGGGCTTCCGCGGCTACGGCGGCCCGACCCGGGGCGCCGACGTCACGGCGCGCACGACGATCGACTTCATCACGGCGACCAAGGGCGAGACGATCACGCTCCAGGGCGACGACGGCAAGCCCTTCAAGGTGAAGATCCCGGCCGGCGTGTCCGACGGGCAGAAGATCCGGCTCCGCGGCCGCGGCCGCCCGTCGCCCGACGGCGGCGAGCACGGCGACGTCGTGGTGCAGGTGGCCGTGCGGCCGCATCCGGTCTTCACGCGGGAGGGCCTGAACCTCCGGGTGGTCGTGCCGGTGACGTTCACCGAGGCGACGCTGGGTGCGACCATCGAGGTGCCGACCCTCGGCGGCGACCCGGTGCGGCTGCGCGTCGCGCCGGGCACCCCCTCCGGCCGCGTGCTGCGGGTGAAGGGTCGCGGAGTGCAGACGAGCAAGGGCACCGGCGATCTGCTCGCCGAGGTGCAGGTGGCCGTGCCGTCGCACCTCGACGACGCCGCCCGCGAGGCGCTCGAGCGGTTCCAGAGCCTGGAGCCGAAGGAGAACCCGCGCGCCGACCTCATGACGAAGGCGCGGGGCTGACATCCTCGTTTCGGGACGTGAGGAGGTGACGATGATGACCGAGAACGAGATCGACGAGGATGCCCCGATCTTCGCGATCGCCGTCGCCGCCGAGCTGTCGGGCATGCACCCGCAGACGCTCCGTCAGTACGACCGGCTGGGTCTGGTCGTGCCCGCCCGCACGCTGGGCGGCTCCCGGCGGTACTCACTGCGCCACGTGGAGCAGCTTCGCGAGGTCGCGCGCATGTCGTCCGACGGCATCGGCCTTCCGGCGATCATGCGCATCCTCGAGCTCGAGAACCGCGTGCAGGAGCTCCACGGCCGCGTGCGCGACCTCGAGGACCGCATGCGCGCCGAGCTCGAGAAGCGTCCGGGTGCGCGCGTCTTCGCGGCCGGCTCGACGGGCTCGGTGGTGACGCTGCGGCACGGCACCCGCGTGCGCCGGGCGACCGAGATCGTCGTGTGGCGCCCGCGCACACCGATCGCGCCGGCGACCGGCGATGCCGATCGGCCCGGCGGTCCGGCATCCTGAGCGGACGCCTCAGCGGCGGCTGGGGCGCAGCGCGCGCCAGATGATGAACGTGCCGGCGGCCACGATCGCCAGCGGCCAGGCCAGGTTCAGCACGAGAAGCCACTCCGACGCTCCCGCCAGCACGACGAGCGCGGCGATCGCGAGCGCCCCGGCAGGGATCAGCGCCCACCACCGGCGCGTCTGGCCGCCCGGCAGCAGCGCGACCAGTGCGAACGTCACGGCCGCGCCGGTCAGGAAGACGGCCCCGACGACGGGACCGCTCGCCGCCGCCGCGATGGCGGTGACGATCGAGAGCGTCAGCAGCACCCCGGCCGGGATGATCGCCCACCAGCGGCGGTGGTCTCGCAGGTAGATCGCCGCAAAGCCGACGCCGAGCAGGGCCAGCATCGGCACCTCGGTCCACTGGCCGAGTCCGTCGGGGTCGAGTTCCATCAGCGGTGTGACGGCGGCGCCGGCGAGCGCCGCACCGGGGATGGCGGCCCACCACGCGTCGGCGTCGGCGAAGAACACGTACCAGAACGCGCCGCTCACCACGGCCAGCACAGCGGCCCAGACGGGGCCGGGGATCGTCGCCCACCCGGCGGTCTGGATGAACAGCAGCACGCCGGCGACGAGGACGACCGCGCCGAGGGTGATCTGCACGGGCAGGCGCTTCATGATGTGCCTCACTTCCGGATCGAGCCCGCGAGGGCTCCACCGCACACGCTACGAGCGTGCGGGCACGCCCGGGTGAGCCGAAGGTCCCGTGGTGTCCGTGCGCCGGTGCAGCCGGTTACGCGGAAGCCACGGGTGCGACACCATGGGGGCATGGCGACCCTCGACGACGTGCGCGCCATCGCGCTCGACCTGCCGGACGTCGTCGAGCGCGTCGACGGGCACCGCGGCGGAGCGACCTGGCGCACACAGGCCGGCGCCTTCGTCTGGCAGCGCGGCCCGAGCCGGCGCGACCTCGAGCAGCTCGACGCGCTCGGCCGCAGCTGGCCGGCGGGCGACATCGTGGGCGTGCGCACCGACGGACTCCAGGTGAAAGAGGCGCTGCTCGAGACGTATCCCGACGCGTTCTTCACCATCCCGCACTTCGACGGCTTTCCCGCGGTGCTCGTGCGGCTCGACGCCGTCGCCGCCGATCACCTGCGCGAGGTGATCACCGACGCCTGGCTGCTCAAGGTCACCAAGCGCGTCGGACGGGAGTGGCTCGAGTCCCACCCGCCGTCCGCCTGACGCCGGGCAGGGAATCGGAGGTTCTCGGCGACACGCCGGGCCGAGGCATCCGTGCTCCGGCGTGTCTGCACAGACCTCCGACGCTGTGTCCGCACGCCGCAGCCAGGGCCGCGGTCAGACCGCGTCGACGTTGCGGTGCCGGCGGAAGAGCTCCCAGTCGGCGTGCGAGAGCGCGGCGTACGCGTACGCCCACTCCAGGATCGCCTCGCCGACGACCTTGCCGCGGCCGACGTATCCCGAGACCGTGGCCGCGTCGGGGGACTGGCCGTGCGCACGGGCGAGTGTCGCCGCGCACGCGTCGGCGTACCACCGGAAGGGGACGTCGTCGAGCGTGTCGATGTCGAAGCCGCCCTTCATGTCGTGGAACTGCCGCACGTAGAAGTCACGCTGGGCTCCCTCGGGCGACCGCCGCACGTGGCCGAGGAAGGGGTCTGAGACGGCCTGCAGGATGCGCTGCATCGCCACGACGCGGCCGCCCTCGCCGTGCTGCTCGATGTAGCGGGCCACCCCGGGCGGCTGCTCGATGCCGCCGTGCTCGATGAGGACGCTGCGACCGGCCTCCTTGCCCTGGAGGAGCAGCACCCCGTCGTCGCCGTCCTGCATCGACAGCAGGAAGCAGCGCGTGCCGACGCTGCCGACACCCACCACCCGCAGCGACACGTCCGAGAGCGAGTACTTCTGGAGGAGCGCGCGGATGTCGACGCTCACCGATTCGCGGAACTGGTCGAGCACGCTCAGCACGCGACCCTCCATGAGCGCGCCGACGTGCGTCATGGTGGGCGGTGACTCGACGAACACGACGCGCCCGGCCTCGTCGACCGTGGTGAGCTTGCGGGCGGCGCGCTTGCCGGTGCGCCGCTCGGCGTCGCGGACGGCGCCGGCGATGACGTCGCGGGTCTCGGCGTCCGCGGCCTCCTCGGCCGCGAGCGCATCGAACCGGTCGTAGTAGCGCTTCAGCGGGCTGCGCTTGGCGCCGGCGCGGAGCGACCGTGCGTAGGTGCGCACCGCCTCGAGCGCCGCGTCGCGGATCACCCGGTCGTCGCGCGACGTCGACTGGCCGGCGATGACGATGCTCGTGACGAGGCGCTTGAGGTCCCACTCCCAGGGCGCCCACGCGGCCTCGTCGAAGTCGTTCAGGTCGAACACGAGGGTGCGCTGCGGCGACCCGTACAGGCCGAAGTTGGCCACGTGCGCGTCGCCGCACGACCCGACGAGCAGATCGGTGCTCGGTGAGCGGCCGAGGTCTGCCGCCATGAGCGCCGCGGTGCCGCGATAGAACGCGAACGGGTTCGCCGCCATGCGCTCCGTGCGGATCGGGACCAGCTCGGGGACGCGCGTCTCGTCCTGCGCGTCGAGGATCCCCATCGGATCGCGCTCGCCGGTCGGCAGGACGGCCAGGGACTCGCGCGGCGTCCGCTCGCGCGCCGCACGGCCGTCGTCGAGGTGCTGCTGCAGCGATCGCGGGGCCGCCCAGCTCTGGGCGATCGGGCTCGTCTCGGTCAGTGACATGCGCTCAGTGTGGCATCACCGGACGCATGCGCGACAGGGAGCGCGGCCCGGCGCCCACGATGCGAGCGCGCCGTTCCCGCCGCGGTGCGAAGACCTCGGTACCCTGACGCCGTGACCCGCGCTGCGCCGCCCGCCCCGCCGGCACCCGTGCTGTCGCCGGGTGCGAGGGTGCTGATCGTGCTGGCGGCGTCCGTGATCGTGCTCGCGGGCGTGTACTTCGCGCGCGAGCTGGTCGGGCCGCTCGCTCTGGGCATCGTGCTCGTCGTGATCTGCGAGCCCGTCCGCCGCCCGCTCGATCGCCGCGGCTGGCCGCGGTGGGCGGGCACCACCGCGGTCATCCTCGTCGCCTACCTGGTGCTGGCGCTGATGGGACTGCTGCTGTGGGTGGCCGGCGCGGAGTTCGCGCAGCTCGTCAGGGACTACCTCGATCAGCTGCGTGGCGGCGTCGACGACTTCCGCGCCTGGCTCGCGTCGGCAGGGCTCGCCCAGGAGGCGACGGATGCCGCGGCCTCCGTCCTCGATCCGCAGGCGCTCGTGCAGCTCTTCTCGAGTTTCGGGGGGACGGTGCTCGCCGTCCTGACGGCGCTCTTCTTCGTCGTCTCGTACATCATCTTCACGGGGGCCGACGCGGCACGGTATCGCGACGCGGAGCGCGTGTTCGGCGCCGAGCGCCGACCGGTGCTCGCGCGGGTCCGGCGCCTGAACCGCGGCATCCGTCGCTACTACGTCGTGAACGCGTCGTTCGGCGCCGTCGTGGCGATCATCGACGGACTTGCCCTGTGGGCCTTGGGCGTGCCGGCGCCGATCGTGTGGGCGGTGCTGGCGTTCGTGACGAACTTCATCCCGAACATCGGCTTCGTCCTGGGCCTGATCCCGCCCGCGGTGCTCGCGTTCGTCGTGGGCGGCTGGCCGCTGCTGCTCGCGGTGATCGCGGTCTACAGCGTCGTCAACGTCGTGCTCCAGGTGCTCGTGCAGCCGAAGTTCGTCAGCGACGCCGTGGACCTCAGCCTCACGCTGAGCTTCTTCTCGGTGATCTTCTGGACCTTCGTCATCGGCCCGCTCGGCGCGATCCTGTCCATCCCGCTCACGCTCTTCGTCCGGGCGCTCGTCCTCGAGGGCGACCCCGGCTCGCTATGGTTGCGCTGGCTCTCCGGCGACCGCACCGCGACCCCCGCCGCCGCGGCGCGAGACGCCGCTTCTCCTTCCTGACCCGACCGCTCGCCCACCTCGCACCCGGAGGCAGTCATGACCCAGACCTCACTCGACTCGAAGGTCCCCGACGAGCCCGCGACGCGGCGCAGCCTCACCGCGACGCGGTTGCTCGACGCCTCCAGCGAGCGCTCGCTGGAATCCCTCGCCCTCGGCGTCGGCGCGCTCGCGTTCGTCGTCGTCGGGCTGGCCGCCCTCGCGGCGTTCGGGCTCCAGCCCGCGCCGATCGCCGGGCCCGGGTCTGCTGGACAGTTCGCCGCGATCGCCTCGGGCGTCACGGCGCTCGCCGCGGTGATCGCCGGCCGGTTCGCGGTCCACGTGCGCGACGGCCGCAGCCGGTTCGGCGTGCTGGACTACCTCGACGTCGCGGCCCTCGCCTTCGCGCACGGCGTCATCGCGCTCCTGGGCTGGACACTGCTGGCGGTCATCCTGGAGCAGGCGTTCATCGGCGCCCAGGTGTTCCCCGTGGCGGCGATCCTCCTCAGCGGTGCGGCGGCGGCGGCGAGCGGGTACGTCGCCTTCTACTCGGCGAGCCACATGGACCTGCAGCTGCTCGCCGCCGTCCTCGCCGTGTTCCTGGTGTTCGGAGTCCTCGCCAGCATGCTCACCGCCAGCGATCCGGACTGGTGGAAGGACAACCTGAGCGCCCTCGGCATGTCGTCGAACGTGTCGGCCTTCGCCTTCAACATCACGATCATCGTCGCCGGCTTCCTGGTGACGACGCTCGCGCGGTACTCCACGCGCGGCATCCCCACCGACAACCCGAAGGGCGTCGGGCGGGTTCGGGTCAGCCTGATCGTGGTCGGAGTGTTCCTCGGGCTGGTCGGGTTGTTCCCCGTCGACGATTTCTTCGCCCTGCACACCGGTGTCGCCTCCGGCATGGTCGTCGCGTACGGCGTGCTCGTCATCGGGCTGCCCCGATGGATCACCGGCATCCCGCGCGCGTTCGTGGTGCTCGGCTGGCTGTTCCTCGGGGTCACGCTCGTGCTGGCGGGGTTCTTCTTCGCCGGCTACTACACGCTCACGGCGGTGGAGCTGGTCGCCGGCATCCTGGTCTTCACGTGGATCGTGCTGTTCATCCGCAACGCCGCGGCCCTCGAGCAGGACTCGCGCGCGCCCGCAGCCGGCTGATCAGTCCCGGGTGGCCGACGTACCGTGCCCCGCCGATCGGCGTTCCCACGGCAGGGCGGCGGGCGACCGCTCGCGGGCGAGGTCCTCGGGCGTGATCAGCATCGGCCGCGCCCACGTGACCGCCAGCCACGCCGGCAGCACGATGATGCAGAGCATCGGCAGCACCGTGATGTCGTCCACCATCGCCACCGCCACGAACAGCGCGACCCAGCCGTCGCGGGCGATGGCGATCACCACGCCCAGCACGCCGCAGGCCACTGCGAGCGAGGGGGACATGCCCGGCACGAGTGCGCTGCCGAGGAGTCCCGCCGCCACTCCGAGGAAGACCGCGGGGAAGATCCGCCCGCCGCGGAAGCCGGCGGATGCCGCGACGACGAGCGCCGCCAGCTTCACGAGCAGGATCAGCACGAGCTGTGCCGGTGGGTGGTCGCCCGGGTCGGCGAGAAGCTCGGCGCTCTGATCCAGCCCCTTGAACAGGGTGAGGGGTCCGCCGATCGCGCCGAGGGCGCCCAGTACGATGCCCCCGGCGACGGTGAAGAGGAGCGGATGCCGCAGGGCGTGGAAGGCGCGGTGCACGAGGGGGAAGAGGTAGACGCCGACCAGCGCGAACGCGGCGGCCGCGCACGCGATGAGCGCGCCGCGGAGCAGATCGAGCGGCTGCGGTGTGCCGTAGGGCGCGAACGGCGCCGCCGCGCCGAAGCCGCCGCCGAGCACGAAGGTGGTGACCGAACCCGCTCCTGCGGCGACGAGCGGCAGGAACAGCTTGTCCCACAGCGACCCGCCCAACTCGAACCCGCCCACCATGCCGGTGAACACGAGGGCGGCGGCCACCGGCGTGCCGAACAGGGCGCCGATCGTCGCCGAGATCGCCAGCGCCCCCACGAGCGGCGCCGGCACCGCGCGCGCGATGCGGGCGACGAGGGCCACCGCCAGCGAGACGTTCACCGCGATGATCGGGTTCTCGGGCCCGAGGCTCACCCCTCCGGCGAGGCTCAGGATGAGCACCACCGCGAGCCCGGGGAGGGCGGACAGCGGAATCGGTGTCGCGGCCAGCTCGGTGGTGGCTGAGTCGGGCCCCGCATGCCCGGGCACGAGCCACACCACCATCCCCACCGCGACGCCGGTGGCGGTGAGGACGGCGAAGATCCACCACCCCGAGTCCGGGTCGATGCCGAGGGAGCCCGGGATGCTCGTCCACAGCACATCCTCGAGCCGGTCGGCGATCTCCTCGAGCACCCGGAGCGTGAGCGCCGACAGCACGCCGATGAGGATCGCGGGGATGGACAGCAGCACGAGGCGGCGGACGGTGAGCCGCGGCGCCGGTGCTGCGGCCGGCTCCGGCGAGGGCGCGGTGGGGCCCGACATGGCCACACCCTAGCGGCCGGGACGCGCGCATCGCGAGCGATGCGCGGTGCGATCCCGGCGCGCGGGCGCGCCTGCGGGCCGTCGCGCGGCCCCATGCGCCATGATTCGGCTGTGGACGAGCGAACCTGGCATGCACGCACCGAGACGGTGCTCGTCATCGCCGGGCTCGCCTACCTGGTGGCGTACTCGTGGCGGGTGATCGCCGACCTCGACGGGACGGCCCGCACGATCGCGACGACGGTCGTGTTCGTCACGTGGGCGATGTTCATCGTCGACTATCTCGTCCGGCTCATGCTGGCGGAGGACCGTCGCACCTGGTTCCGCACCCACCTCGCCGCGCTGACGTTCGCCCTCATCCCCGTGCTGCGCCTGGTGCGTCTGCTGCGGGTGATCACGCTGATGCCGGGCCTGAGAACCACGGCCGGCGGGGTGCTGCGCACCCGCATCCTCGTCTACGGCGCCGGCGCCTCGGCCATCCTCGTCTACATCGCGTCGCTGGCGGTGCTCGAGGCCGAGCGCCATGCGCCGGATGCCGACATCACGTCGTTCGCGATCGCCCTCTGGTGGTCGTGCGTCACGGTGACGACGACGGGTTTCGGCGACTACGTGCCGGTGACGGATGCCGGGCGATGGGTGGGCGTGGGACTGATGCTGGGCGGAGTGGCGCTGGCCGGCGTCATCACCGCGACGCTGGCGTCGTGGGTGCTCGAGCGGGCCGCCCGCGATCGCGACGACCAGGAGCCCGCGACCCGCGCCCAGGTGCGTGCGCTCATGGCGCGGATCGAGGAGCTGTCCGCGCGACCTCCGGGCGGTGATGCCGGACCCGGCGGACGGCCGTCCGGAAACCCTCCGACCGGCGGTGGGGGAGGCGGACACCATCATCCGGACGGGATCGGCGACGGCGGGGACGACCGGCCGGGCGGCTGAGCGGCTGCGCGCCGCGCCGGAACGGCGAGAGGGCCGCCCCCCAGGGAAGCGGCCCTCCGGCGTGCGGCGGTCAGCCGAGCAGCTTGGCCTTCGCGGCGGTGAACTCCTCGTCCGAGAGGATCCCCTGCGCGTGCAGCTGGGCGAGCTGGCCGAGCTTGGCCATCATGTCGTCGCCCGCGGCCGGCGCCGCCGGCGCAGGCGCCTGAGCGGCCTGGGCGTTGGCGACGGCCTGGGCTGCGGCCTGGTCCATGGCGGCCTGCTGCTGGGCGGCCTCATAGGCCTCCTGCTGCGACTGCTCGTAGTACTTCTCCTGCTGGCGGTGCTGGACGCGCCCCGAGACGGCGGTCGCAGTGCCGGCGACCACCGCCGTGCGGGCGGCCATTCCGATGAGGCCGGGGCGGCCCATTCTTCCCAGTGGCATGTCTTTCTCCTCCTTCAGTCCGCGTGCTCGGAGAGGAACGCGTTGACGACGGGTGCGGGGATGCCCTCGCGGGCGATGACGGCGCCGCCGGCGTCGTACAGCGCGGCCGCGAAGGACTTCGCCCACAGCAGCTCGACGACGAGGATCGCCGCCGACTTGCCGGGCTCGAGGCTCTCGGCGAGGTAGAGGATGTCGTCCTGGCCGGCGAGGCCCGCGAGGTCGAGAGCGGGGGCGCCGTCATCGACCGTGTCGGAGAGCTCCAGCACCTCGATCTCGCCCTCGGGTGAACGCCGCGCGAACACGAGGTCGAGCAGGTTGACCGTGCCGGACTCCACGAGGTCGTCGATCGCCTGCAGCACGGCAGGGCCCGGCCGGTCGCCGTCGAACGCGATCGCATAGAACTCGATGGGCCCGTAGTCGAATGTCGTCATGTCAGTCCTCCTGATCCGTGGCGGCTAGGCCGCCAGCGCCTTCGCCTTGAGGGCGTCGAACTCGGCCTGCGTGATCGCGCCGGAATCCAGCAGGGTCTTGGCCTTGGCGATGTCGTCGGCCGCGCTTCCGCCGGAACCCGCGGTCTGCCGGATGTAGGCGTCCTGCGCGGAGCGCATGGCCTGGGCCTGCTCGATCGACCGCTTCTGCATGCCGTTCCCGCGTGCGATCAGGTAGATCAGCGCGGTGAGGAAGGGCAGGAAGATCAGGAAGATGATCCAGACGGCCTTCAGCCAGCCGTTCAGCGAGTCGTCGCGGAAGATGTCGGCGATGATCGAGAACACGACCATCAGGTAGGCCACGAACACGAAGATCCAGAAGAACCAGAGAATCAGGTCCCAGATACTGCCACCCATGCCAGGGGTCCAATCGTCGGGACGGGCAGCGCCCGTCGCTGTGAGATGAGCGCCCGCCTCGGCGGCGGGGGCCCTTGGCGGTGAGACTACCTCCGATTCCACGCGGATCACATGACGCGATTTAGACGATTTGCGGGCGTCTTGGGGGCATCATGTCCCCATGACCGATGAACCAGTCCTCGCCGACTCGGGTGTCGCCGGTGCGCCGGTCGATGAGCGGCCGCGAGGCTTGGCCCGCATCAGCGCGGCGCTCGACCACCCGCTGGCGACCGGCTTCCTCGTGACGATCGGCGTGCTCGCGGCGCTCGTACTGGGGTCGGCGATCGGCTCGATCTCGACGATCCTCGTCTACATCATCCTCGCGATGTTCCTGGCGGTCGGGCTGGACCCGCTGGTGCGCATGCTGGAACGTCACCGCGTCAAGCGCAGCATCGGCATCGCGATCGTCTTCTGCGGTTTCGCCCTCGTGATGGTCGCGGTCTTCGTGTTCGTGCTGCCGCCCGTCATCGCCCAGGTCGTGCAGCTCGTGCAGGCGATCCCCGAGCTCGTCGAGAACATCCCCGAGTCCGAGTGGTTCGCGCGGCTGGCCCCGGACGCCCAGGTCGCGGTGCTGGGCGCGCTCGAGCAGGTGGCATCCTGGATCTCCGCGCCGTCGACCCTCGCGATGCTGGGTGGCGGAGTGCTGGCGGTCGGGGTCGGCTTCGTCGCCGCGATCTCGGCGAGCTTCATCGTCATCGCCCTCACCCTCTACTTCCTCGCGTCGCTGACGGCGGCCAAGCGCGCCCTCTACTCGCTGGCGCCGGCGCGCAATCGCCCGCGGCTGGAGGACCTCACCGAGCGCATCACCGGCTCGGTCGGAAGCGCTCTCATCGGCTCGGTCATCCTGTCGTCGCTCAACGCTGCCGCCGTCTTCGTGCTGCACCTGGTCATCCAGCTGCCGTTCCCCGCGCTCATGGCGGTGATCGCGTTCGTCGTCACCCTCATCCCGCTGTTCGGCTCGGTCATCTTCTGGATCTTCGCGTCGGTCATCGCGCTGTTCACGAGCCCCACGCAGGCGCTGATCTTCTTCGTCGCGTACCTCGTCTACATCCAGCTCGAGTCGTACGTCATCAGCCCGCGGGTCATGAACAAGGCGATCGAGATCCCCGCCGCCCTCGTGCTGATCGGCGCCCTGGCCGGCGGCGCGCTCGCGGGGATTGTCGGCGTGCTGGTCGCCCTGCCCGTGATGGCCTCGATCCTGCTCATCATCCGCGAGGTCGTCGTGCCCCGCCAGGACCTCAAGGTCTGACGCGCGCGAAGACCGGACGGCCCGCGGTCAGTTCAGCGCGGACGTGAGGCGCATCAGGCCGTCGAGGAACGTGGCCCGGGCGGGCTCGCGACGCCATTCCTCCAGGGTGAGCTCGCGGCCCGCGTCGCGGTACGCCTGCTCCACCTCGCGCATCGCGGCGACGAACGACGCGCCGCGCACCATGAGCGACACCTCGCTGTTGAGGCTGAACGAGCGGATGTCCATGTTGCTCGACCCGATCACGGCGATGTCGTCGTCGATCGAGAAGTGCTTCGAGTGCAGGATGAACGGCGCGGGGTAGAGGAAGATGCGCACGCCCGCCTCGAGCAGGGCGGTGTAGTACGACCGCTGCGCGTGCCACACCATGAACTGGTCGCCGATCTCGGAGACGAACAGCTGCACCTCGAGGCCGCGCTGGCACGCGGTCGTGATGGCGTAGACCATGGCCTCGTCGGGGACGAAGTAGGGACTCGTGAGGATGACCTTCTCGGTGGCTCCGTAGATGAGCGAGAGGAACAGGCGCAGATTGTTCTCGGTGTCGTAGCCGGGACCGCTCGGCACCACCTGGCACTGCAGCGCGTCGGGCGCGGCCGACACCGGAAGCCGGGCCGGCGGCACCTGGGCCGTCTGCGAGAGGTCCTCGCCGGTCTCGATGAGCCAGTCCGACAGGAAGACGGTGTTGACGGATGCCACGACCGGCCCGGAGAGCCGGGTCATCAGCTCCTGCCACTTGAGGCCGCGCTTGATGTTCTTCGGGGAGTCGTAGTGCCGGGCGATGAGGTTCTGCGAACCCATGAACGCGACGCGTCCGTCCACCACGACGATCTTGCGGTGGTTGCGCAGGTCGGGGCGCTGGTACTTGCCCTTGAACGGCTCGACGGGGAGCATCCACGCCCACTTCACGCCGATGCGGTCGAGCTCGGCCAGCATCTTCTCGCTGTCGGCCACCTTCTTGGTCGCGACGTAGTCGGCCAGGAGGCGCACCGTGACGCCGCGCGCGACGGCGCGCTCCATCGCGGCGAAGAATCCGCGGGTGGTGTCGTCCCACCCGACGATGAAGAACTCGATGTGCACGAAGTCCACCGCGGTGTCGACCTCGGCGGTCATCGCGTCGATCGACTCCTGGTAGTGCGGCAGGAGCGTCGCTTCGTTGCCCGACGAGGCGGGGAGGGCGGTGAGCGCCTGGTTCTGCTGCACCACGCGCTGGAACCAGCGCGGCCACGCGGCATCCGTCTCATCCAGTGCGCCTGCGTCCACCCGGCTGCGGATGATCTCGTCGATGCGCGCCTGCTCCGCGCGCCGGCGCTGCGGGAGCCGGAAGTTGCCGATCACGAGGTACAGCACCACCCCCAGCCCGGGGAGCACCACGATGAGCAGGATCCACGCCATCGCCGCCGTCGGCTTGCGCCCGCGCGGGATGACGATGAGGGCGGTGATGACGATCGCGGCGTGCACGAGCGCGGCGAGCGACCACGACAGGTTGGCGAGGAAAGTCGAGTCCACGGGCTCAGTGTGGCACCCGCCCGCCCCGGCGCGCGTCGTGCACCACGCGTGATTCTCAGGGACGGAAGCCGTTGACGAGGTTCCTCCACTCCAGGAGGGGGACGAGCGGCGACAGGTCGTACTCGGGTCCGTCGATGGCCGGGATGATGAGCCGGAACCCGAGCTCGTACAGGCGGGCCGGGGCATCCGTCTCCAGCAGCGGCCCGAATCCGCGGATCGTGTAGCCGGTCGACAGCTCGATATCGGCGGGGTCGCGCTCTTCCCGCGCGCACCACTCGTGGAGCACGGCGATCTTGCGCGGCAGGTCGTCGAGCTTCGTGAAGGTGTGCCAGATATCGGCGTGCTGCGCGACCAGGCGCAGTGTCTTGCGCTCTCCCTGCCCGCCGATGAGCACCGGGATGCGGCGGGTCGGCGCCGGATTCAGCCGGTCCCACCGGGCGCGGATGCGGGGCAGGTCCTCGGCGAGGGCATCCAGGCGCGACCCGACCGTGCCGTACTCGTAGCCGTACTCGTCGTAGTCGTGCTGGGCCCACCCCGAGCCGGTGCCGAAGATCAGCCGGCCGGTCCCGGTCGCCCTCGCGCTGATGTGATCCACGGTGCGGGCCATGTCGGCCTGCAGGTCGGGATTGCGGTACGAGCTGCAGTTCACCAGTGGGCCGAACTCGACCCGCTCGGTCTGCTCCGCCATCGCGGCGAGCACTGTCCAGGCCTCGAAGTGCTCCGCGTCCATCGGCGCGGTGAGCGGGAAAAAGTGGTCCCAGTTGAAGATGGCGTCCACGCCCATCTCCTCCGCGCGCAGCACCGCGTCGCGGTAGGCCGTGTAGGAGCCGTGCTGGGGCGCCAGCTGCACGCCGATGCGCAGCGGTCGATGGGATGCGGGATGCCTCGGCTCGGGGGTCACGTGCGCTCCTCGGGTTCGGCCTCGTCGGGTCAGTTCCTGGGCTCGATGCGCAGCACGTCGGGCGACTCGCCCACCGCGAGGTCGTCGACGACGCGGACGGTGCGGGCGAGGTCGTCGACGCTGCCGATCACGGTACCGAACCGCGCCCGGTCGGAGCACACGGCGTTGACGGTGACGAAGTGCGTGCCGGTGTCCCACGTGTAGGTGGCGAACGGGGGCGTGCGCGGATCGGACGGCAGCGACATCTCGAGCTTCTCCCCGACGCCGAGGTACGGGTTGCGGAACGATTCGGTGTCGTCGTACTCCATCGGCATCATCGCGCGCGCGGCCCGCAGGTCGTTGGTCGCCTGCTGGATCTGGGCCATCACGACGACCAGCTCGGCGTCGGCCTTCCACACCCAGACGAGCACCCTGCCGGCGGCCCTGCGCATGAGGAACGGCGCGGCCTGGCTCATCGCCCACGCCGCCATGCCGCTCCCCGGCCGCGCGCCGGTGCGCGCGTCGCCCGCGGGACCGGGGAGGGCGGTCCCCGCGGCGCCGCCGAGCGCGGTCTGCGCCTGGCCGAGCAGCATCCGGATGGCCGCCTTGCGATGGCGGCGGCCGCGGAAGCCGAAGGATTCGGTCACGGGAACCCAGAGGCTGGGGTCGGCATCGGCCTGCAGTCGGGGCATGCCCCCCAGCGTACGGGGGCCGTCTGGCGCGTTCCTGGGGAGGTCGGGGAAACCCCTCGGGTACAGTGGAGCCCGCGTGTGTCCCACCCCCGCCACCGCGCCCCCCGCCGCACAGACAGGCCCAATCCCGTGACCGATCCTGCGACGCCCGACGACACGTCCGCCGATGCCGCGCCCCCTCGCGCGCTGAAGATCCTCATCGGCGCCGACACCTTCCTCCCGCACGTGAACGGCGCGGCGCGGTTCGCCGAGCGCCTCGCCGCCGGCCTGGTGTCCCGCGGCCACGAGGTGCACGTGATGGCCCCCAGCAAGACGCACCGCGAGCACGGCACCTTCACCGAGGTGATCGAGGGCCAGCCGATGACGATGCACCGGCTGCCGTCGTGGCGCTGGTACCCCCACGACTGGCTCACCTTCGTCATGCCGTTCCGGTCGAAGCACTACGCCCGGCGCGTGCTCGACCAGGTGAAGCCCGATGTCGTGCACATCCAGTCCCACATCGTCATCGGCCGCGGCCTGTCGCGCGAGGCGACCAAGCGCGGCATCCCGATCGTGGCGACCAACCACGTGATGGCCGAGAACATCCTCGACTTCACGACGCTGCCCGACGTGCTGAACAAGCGCTTCGTCAAACTTGCGTGGGCTGACGCGAAGCGCACGTTCGACCTGACGCGCGCGGTCACCACTCCGACGCGCAAGGCGGCGGACTTCCTCGAGTCGACCATCGACATCAAGGGCGTCATCCCCATCAGCTGCGGCATCGACGCGTCGAACTACACCGCCGACTTCACGCCCCGCGACGGCCACCGCATCGTCTTCGTCGGACGGCTCACCACCGAGAAGCAGATCGACGTCATCCTGCGCGCGATCGCCGCCCTGGACCCCGCCCTCGACGTGCGCTTCGACATCGTCGGCAGCGGCGATCAGCGCCGCAACCTCGAGCAGCTCACCGAGGAGCTCGGCCTGACGGAGCGCGTGCACTTCCACGGGCACACCAGCGACGAGGAGCTGCGGTCGCTGCTGTCGAACGCGAGCGTGTTCGCGATCGCCTCGATCGCCGAGCTGCAGTCCATCGCCACGATGGAGGCGATGGCATCGGGACTGCCCGTCGTCGCGGCCGACGCCGTCGCGCTCCCGCACCTCGTCCATGACGGCGAGAACGGCTACCTCTTCCGCCCCGGCGACGTGGACGACCTCGCGGCCAAGCTCACGACCGTGCTCACCCAGTCGCCCGAGGAGCGCCTGCGCATGCAGCGGGCCTCGCTGGAGGGGGTCAAGGTGCATGACATGCGCCGCACGCTCGACACGTTCGAGGCGCTGTACCGCGACGAGCCGCTGCCGGAGTAGCGCACCGTGCACGTCCTGATGTTCGGCGACCAGCACGTCGAGTCGCTCGGCGGGGCACAGGTGTCCATGCGGCTGCAGCGCCGCTTCCTCGAGAGGGCCGGCCACACCGTCACGCTGATCGCGCCGGCGATGCACGGGCCGCGGGCTCGGGCGGAGGCATCCGATCCCTCGTACGTGGACCTGCCGTCGATCCCGATCACGGTCGATCGCGAGTACTCGATGTCGTGGCCGGGCCGGCGCACCGATCGATGGCTGGATGCCGCCCTCCGCCGCCTCGTCGAGGCGACCGGGCGCCCGCCGGTGGACGTCGTCCACGTGCAGGCCGACTTCTGGGGCGCCCTCATCGGGCACCGGTATGCGCAGCGCCACGGGCTGCCGGTGGTGCACACCATGCACAACCGCGTCGACGTCGGCATCGAGGCGACCGCGCCCTTCCCGAAAACCGTGCTGCGCGTGCTCAACGCCTGGCAGCGCCGCGCCCTCGGCGTCGCCGGCGAGGCGAAGCCGGCCGGCCGGGACGGCTGGTCGTACCTGCGCCGGTTCGCGCTCCGGTCGGATGCCGTCACCGCACCCTCGTCGCACTTCGCCCGGCGGCTCGAGGCGCACGGGGCGGTTCCCGCCGGGCGCCGCGGCGTCCTGCCTCACCTGGAGGCGGCGCCGACTCCGCCCATGGTCGACGTGATCTGGAACGGCATCGACGACGACGTCCTCGACGAGGTCCTCGCCGGCGAGACGGAGCGCGCCCCCGGCCGGCCGCGGCTGGTCTGGCTGGGCCGGATGAGCCCCGAGAAGCGCCTGCTGCCCTTCCTCGAGGCGGTGGCCGCGTCGGGCATCGATGCCGACATCGAGATCATCGGCGGCGGCGGCCAGCTCCGCGCGGCGCGGCGGCTCGTCGAGAAGCTGCGGCCTCGCGCGTCCGTGACGTTCGCGGGACGGATGCCGTACCCGCAGACACTGCGGCGGATCGCCGCCGCCGACGCGGTCGTGCAGACCTCCATCGGCTTCGAGACGCAGGGGATGACGATCTTCGAGGCGGCCTCGCTCGGCACGCCCGCCGTCGTGAGCGACCCCGATCTGGCCGCCGAGCTCGAGTCGGGCCACTGGACGGTGGGGGACGGCGTCACGGCGGACCCGTCGACGGCCGCGCTCGCGGCCGCGCTGCGGCAGGCGGCATCCGACATCGCCGCCGGAACCGCGCGCATCCCCGACCCGACGATGCGCGAGCGCTTCCGCCAGTCGTCGCGGACCGCGGCGATGATCGCCGTCTACGAGCGCGTCACCGCCTGACGGTCCGCGCGCGGTGCCCGCCCCTCAGAGACGGGGAGCGGGAGCCGTGCGGCGGTGTCAGGGAAGGCGGGTGCGGTCGGTGGGAATCCGACGGTAGCCGTCGGTGCGAAGGGCGGCGATCGTCGACCCGATGGCCGCCACGGACAGGGCTGAGATGAGAATCACCATGAACATGGCAGAAACGCTACGCTTGCGTTGTAACTGCCACGAGTGGCAGGATAGACATACAACGAACGAAAACTGCCACGCCTGATCGGCGCGGCGAACGAGATGAGACGAGGGATCGAGATGAAGACGGTCGCCTGCATCGTGACGGACGGGTTCGCCCCGTTCGAGTTCGGCGTCGCGTGCGAGGCCTTCGGCCTCGACCGCTCCGAGGACGGCATCCCCAGCTTCGACTTCCGCGTCGTGACTCCCGATCCCGGGGTCGTGGAGTCCAAGATGGGCTTCTCGATCAACGTCCATGAGGACCTGTCCTTCGCCTACGAGGCGGACCTCGTCGTCGTGTCGCCGGTTCCGCATCAGTACTGGGGCCGCATCGACGAGCGCGTGCTCGACGTGATCCGCGCGGCGGTCGCCCGCGGCGCGTGGGTGCTCAGCGTCTGCAGCGGGTCGTTCGTGCTCGCCGCCTCAGGGGTGCTCGACGGGCGACGCGCGACCACCCACTGGATGTACGCGCAGAAGATGAAGGAGATGTACCCGTCCATCGACGTCGACCCCGACGTCCTCTACGTGCAGGACGGCCGCATCATCACCAGCGCCGGCACAGCCGCCGGCCTCGACGCGTGCCTGCACCTGCTGCGCCAGGAGCTCGGCGCCGAGCTGACGAACATCATCGCCCGCCGCATGGTGGTGCCGCCGCAGCGCGACGGCGGACAGGCGCAGTTCATCGCCAACCCGCTGCCCGCCACGACGTCGCTTTCGCTCGCGCCGGTGACCGATTGGATGCTCGACAACCTGCGTCTCGAGCTCACCGTCGACCAGCTCGCCGCCAAGGCGCACATGTCGCCGCGCACGTTCGCCCGCCGCTTCAAGGCCGACCACGGTGCGACGCCGGCCGCGTGGCTCGCGCGTCAGCGCATCATCCACGCGCAGCGCCTCCTCGAGAAGACCGACCTCGGGCTCGACCGCATCGCGTACGAGTCCGGCTTCGGCTCGGCCGCCGTGCTGCGGCAGAACTTCGCGCGCGTGCTCGGCATCACGCCGACCGCGTACCGCGCACGCTTCGCCTGCAACCTCGACGAGGAGTGCGGCGACGCCGCGATGACGGATGCCCCGGCCGCCGCCGAAGCGGTGGCCGAGGCATCCGTTCTCGAGCCGGTGGCCTGACGCGCAGGGCGTCAGGCGTGCCGGGCGCGGCTCAGCGGGCGTAGCCCTTCAGCTCGCGACCGTGGACCGTGAGCGCGTAGATCACCAGGACGTCGAGCGCGAGGACCGCGAGCGACAGCCATGGCTGCGCGGCGATGAGGGTCAGCTGACCGATCGCGTTGAGTGAGACGAGGATGATGGCCACGACCCGCGCCCACGTCGCGCCGGTGAGCAGCGCGATGCCGGTCAGGATCAGCAGCAGGCCGATGATGAGGTGCCACCAGCCCCACGACTGGATGTCGAGGGAGAACAGCGCCGACTCGCCGACGAAGAACGCGGTGTCGGGGCCGATCAGGGCCTGGAGGCCGTGGAAGGCGTCGATGGTGCCGGCGATGATGAGGACCACGGCGGCGAAGACGCCCCAGCCCACCCATCCCGTGACGGTGGTGTCGTTGTCGGTCATGTGAGCGTCCTTTCGTGGCGGCGAGGGTGCCGGACTGCGGCGCGAGCCGGAGGCCTGCGTCGATCGACACGCTAGCGAGCCTGGGAGAACCCTGGGAAGAGACCTCGTCACACAGGTCGCGTGAAATTCGTCCCGCGGTGCCCCGGCCAGGGGTCGGCCCGACCGCAGGGCGGTGGCCTTCGCTACCGTGAAACGCATGGCGCTCGACCCGCGCACGTGGTTCTCGCGCGCGACTCTCCGCAAGGATGCCGTCGCCGGGGTGATCCTCGGCGTCGAGGCGGTGCCCGACGGGCTCGCCGCGGGTCTGCTCGCCGGCGTGAACCCGCTGGCCGGGCTCTACGGCTACCTGTTCGGGATGGTGGGTGCGGCCGCGCTGACCAGCAGCGCCTTCATGGCGGTCCAGACCACCAGCGCCATGGCGCTCGTGGTCTCGGACGCCGAGCTCGACCGGCTGCCCGACCCCGGCCGTGGCCTCTTCACCCTCGCGATCCTCACCGGCATCATCATGGCGATCGCGGGGCTCCTCCGCGGCGGGCGCCTGATCAGCTTCGTGCCGACCGCGGTGATGACGGGCTTCGTCACGGCCATCGGCGTCAACATCGTCCTCGGCCAGCTGTCGAACTTCACCGGCTACCAGGCGGAGGGCGCCAACCGTCTGCTCAAGACCCTCGACGTGCTGGTGCACATCGGGCAGTGGAACATCCCCTCGCTCGTCGTCGGCGCGATCTCGGTGCTCGTGATCGTGGTGCTGCTGCCGACGCGGGTGGGCAGCATGGGGCTCGTCATCGCCGTCGTCGTCGGATCGGTCTGCGCGGTGCTGCTGAACCTCTGGGTGCGCGGCGAGGTCGTGCTGCTGCGCGACATCGTCGACGTGCCGCGGGGCCTGCCGGCGCCGGTGCTGCCCAGCATCGCCGACGTGCCGTCGCTGCTCATCCCCGCGCTCTCGCTGACCTTCATCGGGCTCGTGCAGGGCGCGGCGGTCTCGGCGGGGATCCCCACGCCCAGCGGGAAGCGCGCCGACGCCAACCGCGACTTCCTCGGGCAGGGGCTGGGCAACGTGGTGTCGGGGCTGTTCCAGGGCATGCCCGTGGGCGGGTCGATGTCGGGCTCGTCGCTCATCGTGCAGGCCGGCGCGAAGTCGCGGATGGCGCTCTTCATCGCGGGCATCGTCATGGCGCTCGTCGTCTTCCTCGCGGCCGATGTCGTCGCGTTCGTGGCCATGCCCGCCCTCGCCGGCCTGCTGATCGTGGTCGGCTGGCGGGCCATCAAGCCGAGCCGCGTGTACTCGGTGATGAAATCGGGCGCGCTGCCCACCACTGTCATGGCCGTCACCTTCGGCCTCACCCTGATCATCCCGCTGCAGTTCGCGGTGCTGGTGGGGGTCGGGCTCGGCGTGATCCTCTACGTCGCCGAGCAGTCCAACAGCGTGCGGGTGCGCGCGGTGCACCTGTCTCCCGACGGGCGCATGCGCGAGAGCGACCCGCCCCCGGTCGTCCCGGCGGGGGAGGTGCTCGTGCTCCAGCCGTACGGCAGCCTCTTCTTCGCCAGCGCGCCGGTGTTCGAGCGTCAGCTGCCGGACGTCAGTCGGGAGTCCAGCGGCTCGGTGGTCGTCGTGCGGCTGCGGGGAACGGACGAGATCGGGCTGTCGCATGTCGAGGTGCTGCGGCGGTTCGCCGCGCAGCTGCGCGATGCCGGCTCGACGCTCAAGATCGTCGCGACCGCGGATCGGGTCATCTCGCAGCTGGACGCCGGCGGTCTCACCGCGATCATCGGCGAGCGCAACGTGTACCGCGGCTCCGAGTGGGTCGGCGAGACCCTCCGCGCGGCGTACGACGACGCGCGCGACGAGCTGCGGGAACGCTGAGCGCCGAGCGGTGCTGGCGCTCAGCGGCATGCGCTGGTAAACTTGAGTCACAACGACTCAACTTTGCGAAGTCGGGTCCCAAGATCTCAGGAGACAGATGAACGCCACGCAGCAGCCCGGGCAGGAGGACGCGCAGAGCGCCCTCGAGCAGTTCGGGATCAACCTCACCGACCGCGCCCGCCAGGGCAAGCTCGACCCCGTCATCGGGCGCGACAGCGAGATCCGGCGCGTCAGCCAGGTGCTGACCCGCCGCACGAAGAACAACCCCGTCCTCATCGGCGAGCCCGGCGTCGGCAAGACCGCCGTCGTCGAGGGCCTCGCCCAGCGGATCGTGGCGGGCGACGTCGCGGAGTCCCTCAAGAACAAGGAGCTCGTGACGCTCGACATCTCCGCGCTCGTCGCGGGCGCGATGTACCGCGGCCAGTTCGAGGAGCGGCTGAAGGCCGTCCTCAAGGAGATCACCGAGTCCGACGGACGCATCATCACGTTCATCGACGAGCTGCACGTGCTGATGGGCGCGGGCGGCGGCGAGGGGTCGGTCGCGGCATCCAACATGCTCAAGCCGATGCTCGCGCGCGGCGAGCTGCGCCTCATCGGCGCCACCACCCTCAACGAGTATCGCGAGTTCATCGAGAAGGATGCCGCCCTCGAGCGTCGCTTCCAGCAGGTGTACGTCGGCGAGCCATCGGTTGAGGACACCGTGGCGATCCTGCGCGGGCTCAAGGGTCGGTACGAGGCCCACCACGGGGTGACCATCAGCGACGGCGCGCTCGTGGCCGCGGCATCCCTCTCCAATCGCTACATCCCCTCCCGTCAGCTTCCCGACAAGGCCATCGACCTGATCGACGAGGCGATGAGCCGCCTCAAGATGGAGATCGACTCGAGCCCGCTCGAGATCGACCAGCTGCGCCGTCAGCTCGACCGCATGCGGCTCGAGGAGCTGGCGCTCAAGAAGGAGAAGGACCCCGCGTCGAAGGAGCGGCTGGCGAAGCTGCGCGAGCAGATGGGCACCGCCGAGGCGGAGCTCTCCGAGCTCGAGAAGCGGTGGGAGCGCGAGCGCGCGAGCCTGAACCGGGTCGGCGAGCTGAAGAAGCAGCTCGACCAGGCGATCATCGACCGCGACCGCGCGCTGCGCGAGGCGGACTACACGCGCGCCTCCAAGCTCGAGTACGAGACGATCAAGCGCCTCCAGGTCGAGATCGCGCAGGCCGAGCAGGCCGAGGCCGCGTCGTCGGAGGACCGCATGGTCAACGAGCAGGTCACCGACGAGGACATCGCTGCCGTCATCGCGGCGTGGACCGGCATCCCGGTCGGGCGCCTGCTGCAGGGCGAGAGCGAGAAGCTGCTGCATCTCGAGAGCGAGCTCGGCAAGCGCCTCATCGGCCAGAAGTCGGCGGTGAAGGCCGTCGCCGACGCGGTGCGCCGCAGCCGGGCCGGCATCAGCGACCCGGGTCGTCCGACGGGGTCCTTCCTGTTCCTCGGTCCCACCGGCGTCGGCAAGACCGAGCTGGCGAAGGCGCTCGCCGACTTCCTCTTCGACGACGAGCACGCCATGGTGCGCATCGACATGTCGGAGTACGGCGAGAAGCACACCGTCTCGCGCCTGGTCGGCGCCCCTCCCGGCTACATCGGCTACGAGCAGGGCGGTCAGCTCACCGAGGCCGTGCGGCGGCGCCCCTACTCGGTGGTGCTGCTCGACGAAGTCGAGAAGGCCCACCCCGAGGTGTTCGACGTGCTGCTGCAGGTCATGGACGACGGGCGTCTCACCGACGGCCAGGGCCGCACGGTCGACTTCGCGAACGTGATCCTGATCCTCACCTCGAACCTCGGCTCGCCGATCCTCATCGACCCGACGCTGTCGTTCGAGCAGAAGCGCGAGTCGGTCATGGCGATCGTGCGGCAGGCGTTCAAGCCGGAGTTCCTCAACCGCCTCGACGACGTCGTGATGTTCTCGGCGCTCAGCGAGGACGATCTGGCCCAGATCGTCGAGCTCACGGTCGACGCCCTGCAGCGGCGGCTGAAGGACCGCCGCCTGACCCTCGCCGTCACGCCCGACGCGCGCGCGTGGCTCGCCGAGCGCGGCTACGACCCCGTGTTCGGTGCCCGGCCGCTGCGCCGCCTCATCCAGTCCGAGATCCAGGACCGCCTCGCGATGGCGCTGCTGTCGGGCGGCGTGCGCGACGGCGACATCGTCCGGGTCGACGTGGCGGCCGACGGCTCGCAGCTCGTGCTGACGAGCGACGGCCCCGTGGCATCCGCCCCGCCGGTGGCCGAGGACGACGACGTGATCGAGGCCGAGCTGCTGGACGACTGACGCCGGGCGCCTCGCGGCGCGGGGCGCGGTGTGCGGCGGCGCGGGGGTAAACACCGCAGATGCGACGAGACACCGCCCGATCCGGTGGTGTCCCGTCGCGTTCGTGGTGTTTCGCCTGCGTGGAGAGGGACGGATGCCGCAGCCCGTGGCGCCAGTCCCCATGCCACGCCTCTCGCCCGGCGTCTCCCGGAGTAGACACCGCAGACGCGACGAGACACCGCAGACGCGACGAGACACCGCCCGATCCCGTGGTGTCCCGTCGCGTTCGTGGTGTTTCGCCTGCGTGGAGGGGGACGGATGCCGCAGCCCGAGGCGCTCGCCGTAGCCAGCTGGGCCCGCCGCCGCGCCCGAGGGGCGGGGCGTGAGAGCATCGAGGATGCGCTCCGTCCGCGCCCTGTGGGGCTCGTCGCATCCCGGGCCCACCCTCGTCGTGACGGCGCTCGCCCTGGCGCTGGGGATCGCGACCGGCCTCGAGCCCTGGCGGCTGGTGCTGCTGACGCTCGCGGTGTTCGCCGGCCAGCTGTCGATCGGCATCTCCAACGACGCGCTCGACGCCGCGCGTGACCGGGAGGTCGGCCGCGCCGACAAGCCGCTCGCGCGGGGCGACGTCCGGCTCGGCGTGGCGTGGGGCGCGGCCGGGGGACTGCTCGCCGCGGCCCTCGTGCTGTCGGCACCGCTCGGATGGCGGATGCTGGCGGCGCACGCCCTCACCCTCGGCTCGGCGTGGGCGTACAACGGGGGGCTGAAGTCAACGCCCTGGTCGATCGTGCCGTTCCTCGTCAGCTTCGGGCTGTTCCCGTCGCTGGCGACACTGGCGGCGCCCGACCCGGCGTTCGCGCCGGGGTGGGCGTGGATCGCGGGCGCCGCCCTCGGGGCGGCCGTGCACCTCACCAACGTGCTGCCCGACCTCGACGACGACGCGCGCACGGGCGTGCGCGGCCTGCCGCACCGGCTCGGCCCCCGCGTCTCGGCCATCGTCGCGGCGATCGGCGTCGTGGGCGGCGCAGTCGCGGTGCTGCTCGGCGCCGCGGGAGGAGACCTCGCCGCCGTGCGGCCGGTGTCGTGGGTGTTCTTCACCGCGGTCGTCGTCCTCGCCGGCGCGACCGCGTGGCTCGCGGCCACGCGTCCGCCGAGCCGGCTGCTGTTCCGGCTCGTCATGCTCGCCGCCCTGCTGCTCGCGGTGCAGCTCGTCGCCTCCGGAGAGGCGCTCGCCGCCTGAGGGCCCGTCCGGAAGCAACCCTTCACATATCGGACAAGTTCTGGAAGTATCTTCCAGAACGAACCGACCAGGAGGATCGACGATGCCCCTCGACCGCACGCCCCACGAACCCCAGCTCTCGCCCGGCCTCGACCGGCGCGGCTTCCTCACCCTCGCTGTCGCGGGCGCCGCGGCATCCGCCTTCACCGTCACGATCGGCACGCTGAGCCCGACCCCGGCGCTCGCCGCGACCGCGGGAGCCGAGGCATCCGCCCTCGCACCGCGCAAGCGCGAGCTGCGGGCGATGTGGATCTCGTCGGTCGTCAACATCGACTGGCCGTCGCGCACCGGGCTCAGCGCCGCCGATCAGCAGGCCGAGTTCCTCCACTGGCTCGATGTCGCCGAGCAGTTCCACCTGAACGCGGTGTTCGTGCAGGTGCGCCCCACCGCCGACGCGTTCTGGCCGAGCCCGCTCGAGCCGTGGTCGCAGTACCTCACCGGCGTGCAGGGTCGCGACCCGGGCTACGACCCGCTCGCGTTCATCGTCGAGGAGGCCCACCGCCGCAACCTCGAGCTGCACACCTGGTACAACCCCTACCGGGTGTCGATGGGTGCCGACCCCTCGGCACTCGTGCCCGACCACCCCGCCCGCGTGCATCCGGACTGGATCTGGGCGTACGGCGGCAAGCTCTACTTCGACCCGGGCCTGCCCGAGGCGCAGGAGCACATCCAGCAGGCGATCCTGCACTCGGTCGAGAACTACGACATCGACGGCGTGCACTTCGACGACTACTTCTACCCCTACCCGGTGGCCGGGCAGACGATTCCGGATGCCGCCACCTACGCCGCGCACGGCGCGGGCTTCGAGGACATCGCCGACTGGCGGCGCCACAACGTGAACACCTTCGTGCACTCGGTCTCTCAGCGCATCAAGGCGCTGAAGCCGTGGGTGAAGTTCGGGATCAGCCCGTTCGGCATCTGGCGCAACCGCACGACCGACCCGCTCGGCTCCGAGACCGGCGGCTCGCAGTCCTACGACATGCAGTTCGCAGACACCCGCAAGTGGGTGCTCGAGGGATGGCTCGACTACATCAACCCTCAGATCTACTGGCAGTTCGGGCTCGCGGTCGCAGACTACGCGAAGCTGGTGCCGTGGTGGGCCGACGTGGCGGCGACATCGGGCACGCACCTCTACATCGGCGAGGCGCTCTACAAGGTGACCTCGGGCGTCTTCACCGATCCGGCCGAGCTCTCGAATCATCTGACGTTCGACCGCGAGATCGACGCGACGCGCGCCCCTGTGCACGGCAACGTGTACTTCTCTGCCAAGCACGTGCCCGCCGACCCGAAGGGGTCGATGTCGATCGTGCGCGCCGACCACTACTCGCGTCCGGCGATCGTGCCGGCGATGCCGTGGCTGCCGGCCGGCGACCTTCGCACGCCCGTGCTCGCGAACGCCGTGCACGGCGCGGGCGGAGTCACGGTGCAGTGGTCGGATGCCGCACCCCCGAGCGCCCGCGCGACGTCCTTCGCCGTCTATCGTGCTGACGGCCAGGTCGCCGCGATCGACACCGAGGATGCCGCCCACCTCGTGGCCACACGGCGCGCGCAGCCCGGGGTGGTGCAGCGTTTCGTCGATGCGACCGCAGAGCCCGGCGCGGTGTACACGTACGCGGTCACCGCCCTCGACCGGGTCTGGAACGAGAGCGCGGCCAGCGGCGTGCGCGTCACCGAGTAGCGGCGTGCGCGCTCGCTGACGGTGCCCGGGGACGGCCCGCGCCGGGACTAGGCGGGTCTGTTCGTCGGCGTGCGCATCCGGCCGGCGGTGAAGGGCAGCACCGGCGCCCGGTACACCACGGCCGGCGGGTCGTCCGGCTCGAGCGTGAACTCGGCCTGGCCGAAGCGCCAGAGCCGGTTGAAGAGGAAGACGCCGAGCGTCACGGTCCGGTCGGCGGGGACCTGCCACGTGCCGAGGCCCCACTGCGTCGGCTGACCGCGCCCGTCGATGACGAGCGTCGGCTTGACGCCGGCGTAGAGCGCGAACCAGGGCTTGTGCAGCGTCAGCTCGATGCGACGGGATGCCGCGTGGGCAGCGCTCATCCGCGGCTCCACCCTCGTTCGGCGTCCGCGTCGAAGCCCATGGCGTACGCGCGGGCGAAGAGCGGCGCCGACGGCGGCGCGAGCATCGCCCGCACCCCAGCCCGCCGCGCGGCGTCGGCGGCACGGAGCGGCCGGCCGAGCGCCGTGTTCATCGACGCGAGCGCCGCGGCCAGGCGGGCCGAGCGCAGGCGCCGCGTCTCCCAGCGCGCCAGCTCGACGTCGGGCGCCGAGCCGGTCGTCACCCACGAGGCGAGCAGCGGTGCCAGCGTCGCGGCGTCGAGCAGGCCGAGGTTCATGCCCTGGCCCCCGATCGGGCTGACCTCGTGCGCGGCGTCGCCGATCGAGAAGATGCGCCCGTTGCGCAGCCGGGGCGCCACGACCCGGCGCACGCCGAAGGCCGTCGCCGTCTGCACCGCGTCCGCCGCGGCGTGCTCGCCGCGGCGGGCGAGCGCGTCGCGCAGCCGCTGCGCCTGAGCGGCGGGGTCGTCGTCGGCGCGAGGGTCGTCCCACGCCACGAACCGTCGCGAGCCACCCGGGAGGGGGAACGACTCCAGCACGCCGTCCCGGTCCAGGTGCACCACCGCGACGTCGGGGTCGGCGTGGTGGCCGGTGGTGGCATCCGTCATCAGATAGCGGTCGGGGTACTCGCGCCGCCGCACGGCGCCCGGCCGGTAGACGAGGTCGCGCCCGCCCGCGCCCGCCGCGACCACGACGAGCTTCGCCTCGAGCTCGACGGGGCGGCCGCCGATGCCCGCGCGCACCACCACGGCTTCGGCGCGCGGCAGCACCGCCATGACGTTCGCTCCGCGCAGCGGCTCCGGCGCGTCGGCCGCGAGCACGGCCTCGGTCGCGGCCTGGGGCAGGGTCGCCACGAAGGGGAAGCGGGTCGCAAGCCGGTCGAACCGCACCGTGCCGAGCAGCCGCCCGTTCGAGCGCGCCTCCCCGCGGTGCACCCGGACCGCGTGCGTGAGCAGGCGATCCGTCACGCCCGAGGCCTCGAGGGTCGACAGCACGGGTGCATGGATGCCGATGGCCCGCGTTCCGTCCCCCGCGGCGGGGCGCCGTTCGAGCACCTCGACGTCGATGTCTCGCCGCCGCAGCGCGCCGGCGAGCAGCATGCCCACCGGCCCGGCCCCGACGACGACGACGTCAGCCATCGCCCTGCGCCGCGGCGACGAGTCGGAAGGGCACCGGGATCCGCACTGTCCATGCGCCGGGGTCGGCGTCGTCGAGGCGCGCCGCGAGCTCGCCGGGGGTGTAGCTGCGGCGGATGGAGCGCAGCCCGTCCGTGCGCAGGAACGTGCCCGCCTGGAAGGGCGTGATCCCGACGGCGTACAGCCCGTAGGCGACGCGGGAGCGGGCGATGTCGCTGTGCAGCACGAGCCCGCTCGACAGCGCGCGGGACTCGGCCGCGAACCGCTCGAGGTCACCGTTGAGATGATGCAGAACGTGGTTCGAGAGCACGGCGTCGAACGGATCGCCCTCGTCGACGAGGGTCGCGGCATCCGCGCATCGGAACGTCGCCCCGGGAATCGGCTCGCGCGACTCCGCGACCTCGTGCGCGCGGGCGTCAGGATCGACGCCGACCCACGACACGTCGAGGCCGTCGCTCCGCGCGGCGGACGCGAGCCGCGCGACGAGATCGCCGCCACCCGACCCGATGTCGAGCACGCGGGCGGGCCGCCCCAGTCCGGCGAGGTGCGGCCGCAGCATGGTGCGGTACACGGTGCCCCATCCCGAGATCAGCCGATTCACGGTCTCGAAGCGCTGCAGCGTCGCGCGCAGGCGCTCCGGGTCGCACGCGGGGTCGTCCATGATCTCGGCGAGCCGCTCGTCGCGGACGGCGAGACTCACGCCCGAACCCCCGCGCTCGCCGCAAACGCCACGCTCCCCGCAGCCCCCGAGCCCCCGGCGACGCCCGCCATCATGCCGTGGCCGCCATGGCGAGCGACCCCCGGTCGACCTCCAGGCCGGCGGGCCGCCGTCGCGTGAGCAGCGCCGACTCCACCGTCAGGCCGGGACCGAAGGCGAGCCCCGCGACCCGCGTCCCGTCGGCGAGGGCGTCGTCGCGCAGCAGCGCCGCCAGGATGAACAGGATCGTGGCGCTCGACATGTTGCCGTACTCGCGCAGCACGGTGCGCGAGGCGGCGAGGGCGTCGGGGGCGAGCTCCAGCCCCGCCTCGACCCGGTCGAGCACGCTGCGACCGCCGGGGTGCACCGCCCACGCCGCGGGCGGCTCGCCGTCGCCGACGAAGCGCGTCACCGCGCCGCGGATCTCCCGCCCGATGATGCGGGGCACCTCCGCCGAGAGCACCATCTCGAACCCGTTGTCGCCGATGGTCCAGACCATGTCGGTCTCGCCCTCGTCGGTCAGCGCCGTCCCGAATCGCTCGAGCTCCAGCCCGCCCGGACGCCCGATCTCCGCGTCTGCCGTGACGACAGCAGCGGCCGCGCCGTCGGCGAAGACGGATGCCGCGACGATCTGCTGCGGGTCCGACGACGCGCGCACGTGCAGGGAGCAGAGCTCCACGCACACCACCAGCACGACGGCGTCGGGCCGCGTGTGCGCGAGGGCGGTCGCGACCCGCAGCGCCGGGAGCGCCGCCGCGCACCCGATGAACCCGAGGTGGCAGCGCTCCACCGTCGTGGGCAGCCCGAGGTCGCGGACCAGCCGGTAGTCCGGGCCGGGGGCGAAGAACCCGGTGCACGAGACGGTGACGACGTGTGTGACGGCGGATGCCTCGATCCCGCTGTCGGCGAGCGCGGTACGCGCGGCCGCGGAGGTGAGCCCCGGTGCGAGGCGCGTGTAGAGGTCGTTGCGGGTGCCCGTCGTGGGGGAACGAAGCAGTCCGTCCGCGCCGAGGAAGGTGCGCTCGGCGGAATCGCCGAGGACGCCGGGCAGGGCCGCCAGCTCGTCGACGACGGTGTGACGGCGCTCGATGGCCGACGCGTCGAACACGGCCTGGATGCGCCGCCGCGTCAGCCGGTCCACGCCGTCCTGCGCGGCGAAGAGAGCGCGGACGTCGTCCTGCTGGATGCGGGTCGGAGGAACCGCCGTGCCGATCGAGACGATGCGGGCCGTCATGGAGCAACCTAAGCATGCCCGGACGCCGGAACGCATCGGATTGCCAGATCTTCGGACCTGGGATACGGATGCCGCGACCCGCCCCTGCAGGCGACGGCAGGGGCGGATGCCGCGACCCGCCCCTGCACGACGGGCCGCGGCATCCGGATCTTCCGTCAGTCCTCGGTGCGGTCCGCCCGCTTCTCGAGAGGCGCGGTGTGCTCGGCGTGCGCGTCGGGCAGCTCCCGCATGCGCCAGAACGGGCCGATCGCCACGAACAGGCACGCCAGCAGCTGACCGGCGGCCGCGATCCACAGCGTCGGCACCGTGCCGATCCAGGTGCCGAGTGCGCCGGCCAGCAGTGCGGCGATGGGCATGACTCCCCACACGACGAACCGGATCGACGCGTTCATGCGGCCCAGCAGCCGCGGCGGGGTGATGCGCTGGCGGAACGTCACCTGCGTGATGTTGTACAGCAGGACCGTGAAGCTCATGATGAAGCCCTGCACCGCGAGGAACGGGAAGGCGAGCGCCGGAAAGAGCGACGCGACGGGCAGGAAGAACGGCGCGACGCAGAACGCGATGGCGCTGACCGGGATCGCGCGGGCCTCACCCAGCCGGGCGACGATGCGCGGCGTGGCGATGGCGCCCACGACGCCGCCGATCGCGCCCACCGAGAAGACCAGCCCCAGCATCTCGGGCGTGAATCCGAGGTCCCGCAGCAGGAAGATCGGCAGAAGCGTGGTGGCGATCGTGCCGAAGAAGTTCCCCCCGCCGGTGGTGCCGACGATGCGTCGCAGCAGCGGGTTGCCGAACACCCACCGCAGGCCCTCGCCGATCTCGTGGACGAGCGGCTTGCGGTCCTCGGGGGCCCGCAGCTGCTCGTGGTCGCGGGTGAAGAGCAGCGCCACGAACGACACGAGGTAGGTCGCGACGGTCGCGAGGATCGCCAGTGGCGCCGTGAGAACGCCGATGAGCCAGCCGCCGATGCCGGGTCCGGCGATGTTGGCGAGCTCGTACGTCGACTGCAGCTTGCCGTTCGCCTCCGCGATCTGGTTCGAGCGCACCAGCGACGGGATGATGCTCTGGTACGAGACGTCGAAGAAGACGGTCGCGACGCCCATGACGAGGGCGACGACGATCATGTGCCAGATCTCGAGCACGCCGAGGATCGCCAGCACCGGCAGCGAGGCGAGGGCGACGGCGCGCAAGAGGTCGGCCCAGATCATGACGCGGCGCTTGCGCATGCGGTCGATCCAGGCGCCGGCGGGGAGGCCGACCACGAGGAAGGCTGCGACCTGCGCCGCGTTCAGCAGGCCGACCTCCCACTCGGTGGCGTTCAGCGCCAGCACGGCGAGGACGGGGACCGCGAGCTCGGTGATCTGGGCGCCGAACTGGCTGAAGGCCTGGCCGCCCCACAGTGTGAGGAAGTTGCGGTCCCGCCACAGCGAGCCCTTCGGCGCCGCGGCGCGCGCGGCGGCGGGGGCGGCGGCATCCTGATCCGCCTCCACCGCGCCCTCGGCGCTGGCGCGCGAGACGGGGGTGGACGCTTCGGCGCGCACGCCGTCGTCGATGTCGTCCGCCACCGCCGGCTCGTCTGATTGGGACATGTCAATCAGTCTGAACGACTGATTGAGGACTGTCAATCACTCTTGTACGCTGAGGGCATGGCGGACGCCGGCGAGGAGCGCATCGAGCTGCGCGCGGGGGATCCCGAGGCCGAGGCCCGCATGCGTGCGCTGAGCTCGCCGCTGCGATTGCGCGTGCTGCGACTGTGCGCGTTCGAGTCGCGCACCAACAAGGAGCTCGCCGAGCTGCTCGGCATGAACCCCGGCACGATGCTGCATCACGTGCGCACACTCGTGCAGACCGGATACCTCGCCGCCGAGCCCGAGCGCAGCGGCGCGCAGGGCGCCCGCGAGGTGCCGTACCGCGCGACCGGGCTGTCGTGGCGCACGTCGATGCCGGGCGGCTCGCCGGTGCTGATCGAGACGTTCCTGCAGCAGATCGAGGGCATCGATCCCGACGACCTCGACACCACCTGGCTCGGCCTCAAGCTCACCGCCGAGCACCGGGAGGAGTTCCAGCACCGGCTGTACGAGCTCGTCAACGAGTTCAAGGAGCGTGGTCCCGACCCCGACGGCGACACGTACTCGTTCTTCAGCACGCTGCACCCCGACGAGAATCCGCCCGCGGCCGGCTGAGGGGCGGCGCTTCTTGCGGCCGGCAGAAGGGTGTGGGAACTTCTGCCGATGACGGATGCCGCGCCCCGCGGCCGCGTCATAGCCTGAGCCCATGACCACCGCGACGGCCGACCTGTACGACGATCGCGGCGACGAGCTGGACTCGCTCGCGCTGCAGCTGTGCGACCTGGGCGGGCGGGTGGCCTTCGACGGGCCGATCCGCACCGTGCGCTGCCACCGCGACAACGCGCTCGTGAAGTCGGTGCTCGCCACGCCCGGCGACGGCGCGGTGCTCGTCGTCGACGGGGGCGGCTCGCTCGAGTCGGCGCTCGTCGGCGACCTCATCGCGGGCTCCGCCGTCGAGAACGGCTGGTCCGGCATCATCGTGCACGGCGCGGTCCGCGACCGTGCCGCGCTCGCGGCGCTCGACCTCGGCGTCAAGGCGCTCGGGTCGAATCCCCGCAAGAGCGCCAAGGCCGGCGCCGGCGAGGTGGATGTGCCGGTGGAGATCGCCGGTGTGGTGTTCTCGCCGGGCAGGCACGTCTGGGCCGACGCGGACGGCGTGCTCGTCGAGCGCTGACCCCGGCGCCACGCCGGGCACCGACCCCGACGCCACGCCGAGCGCCGAGACGGGCGGGGTCGCGGCGCGGTGCGGTGCGCGCGGCGTCGCCCGCTCGTAGGGTGAAGCGTGTCCTCCTTCGACCGGGAACCGGCCCGTCACCTCGCCCGCGCCATCGAGATCGCGACCGAGAACGTCCGCAACGCGGGTGGGCCGTTCGGCGCCGTGGTCGTGTCGGCCGACGGCCGTGTGTTCGAGGGCGTCAACCGGGTGACCGCCGACCTCGACCCATCCGCCCACGCCGAGGTCACCGCGATCCGCCGCGCCTGCCAGGGGCTCGGCACGTTCGACCTCAGCGGGGCGACGCTGTACGCGAGCTGCGAGCCCTGCCCGATGTGCCTCGGCGCGGCGCTGTGGGCGCGGGTGGACCGCGTGTACTTCGCCGCCGACCGCGAGGACGCGGCCGCCGCCGGGTTCGACGACGCCCGCTTCTACCAGTACTTCGACGGCGGCCCGGAGCACCGCGAGGCCATGCCGGTGGCATCCGTCGCCCTCCCCGACGAGGTCAGGGTCGCCCCCTTCACGGAGTGGCACCGCACCGCCACCCGCATCGAGTACTGAGCCCCGCCGCGAGAGCCGGCTCAGGAACCCGCGACGGGGGCGGTCTCCTCGATGAGCTGCAGCAGGCGCGCAGCGACGCTCACCGCGATCGTGGCGGGCTGCTTGCCGGCGACCTCGGCAAGGCCGATGGGGGTCACGACGCGGGCCAGCGCGGCGTCGTCGTGCCCGGCATCCGTCAATCGCGCGCGGAAGCGGGCCCACTTCGAGCGCGAGCCGATGAGCCCGATCGAGCCGATGCCCTCGACGCGCAGGGCCTGATCGACGATCGCGAGGTCCTCGGCGTGATCGTGGGTCATGACGAGCACGTGCGTTCCGGCCGGCACCTCGGGCAGCACGGACTCGGGCACAGGGGCGTGGTGCACGAAGACGTGCGCGACGGCGTCGCCCAGCGGCCCCGGCGCGCCGTCCACGCCGAGCCGGGCGGGCTCCAGCATGGTGTCGCGGGAGTCGACCAGGTGCAGGTCGACGTGCTGGCGGGCGAGGATGCGCGCCAGCTCGAGGCCGACGTGGCCCAGTCCGAACACGGCGATGGAGGGGACGACCCGCACCGGTTCCAGCATCAGCGTGACCTCGCCTCCACAGCACTGCACCCCGTAGTCCGTCGTCGCCTTGTCGCTGAGCGTGAGCGTGAGCAGGTCGGGCTCGGCCGCGCCGGCTTCGAGCATCGCGCGCGCCCGCGACACGGCGGTCGCCTCGAGGTTGCCGCCGCCGACCGTGCCGAAGACCTCGGCGGGCGAGACGACCATCTTCGCGCCGCCGTTGCGCGGGGCGTGCCCGCGCACTATCGCCAGCGTCACGATGACGGCCGGCGTTCGTGCGGCACGCAGTGCCTGCACCGCGTCGAGCCAGTCCATGGCCTCAGCGGCCCGCCGTGAGCAGGCCGGTCTCGCTCGTGCCGGAGTCGTCGACGGATGCCTCGGCCGTGCGCGGCTTGCCTCCGTTGCCGTCGACCGATGCCTCCGCCTGACGCGGCTCCGCCCCGTGGCCGTCGGCGGCGCGCGCGGCCTCGACCGCCCAGAACACCGCCTCGGGTGTCGCCGGGGAGGCGAGCTCGACGCTGCGTCTCTGCGGGCCGAACGCCCCGACCGCCTGCCGGAGGGCCTCGCGGGCGCTGAAGGCGAGCAGGAGCGGCGGCTCACCGACGGCCTTCGAGCCGTACACGGCACCGTCCTCGCGGGCGTCGTCGAAGAGCCGCACGTGGAACTCCTCCGGCATCTCGGACAGGCTCGGCAGCTTGTAGGTGCTCGCCGACGGGGTCTGCAGGCGGCCGCGGGCGGGGCCGTCGCCGTCATCCCACCGCAGCTCCTCGAGCGTCAGCCAGCCGACGCCCTGCACGAAGCCGCCCTCGACCTGCCCGAGGTCGAGCCGCGGCGACAGCGAGTCGCCGGCGTCGTGCACGATGTCGACCCGCCGCAGCCGGTAGGCGCCGGTGAACCCGTCGACCTCGACCTCGGTGGCCGCGCAGCCGTAGGCGAAGTACTTGAAGGGCGACCCCTGCTGGCGGTCGGCGTCCCAGTGCAGGCCCTCGGTGCGGTAGTAGCCCGCGGCGAAGAGCTGCACGCGCTGCAGGTAGGCGGCGGCGACGACCTCCGCGAACGTCAGACGCGGCCCGGTGCCGCCGAGCGCGAAGACCTCGCCGCCCGAGAACCGCACGTCGCGCTCGTCGACGCCGAGCAGGCGCCCGGCGACGGCGGCGAGCCGGCCGCGGATCTCCTCGCACGCGATCTTGATCGCGCCGCCGTTGAGGTCGGCGCTCGACGACGCCGCCGTGGCGGAGGTGTTGGGCACCTTGTCGGTGCGGGTGGGTGCCAGCCGAACCTGGTGCAGCTCCACGCCGAGAGCGGTCGCGGCGACCTGCAGCATCTTCGTGTGCAGTCCCTGCCCCATCTCGGTGCCGCCGTGGTTGATGAGCACCGAGCCGTCGCGGTAGACGATGACGAGCGCGCCGGCCTGGTTGAAGGACGTGAAGGTGAACGAGATGCCGAACTTCACGGGGGTCATCGCCAGCCCGCGCTTGCGATCGGGGTGGGCGGCGTTGAACTGCGCGACCTCGCGCAGCCGGGCGTCGAGGTCGCTCTCGGCGCGGAGCTGGTTCCAGATGACCGAGATGCGCTCGGCGTCCTTGACCGGCTGCCCGTAGTGCGTGGACTGCCCGGGGCGGTAGAAGTTCTTCTCGCGCAGCTCGAGCGGGTCGAGCCCCAGCACGGGAGCCGCGCGGCCCAGGATGTCTTCGATCAGGAACGAGCCCTGCGGCCCGCCGAACCCGCGGAACGCGGTGTTCGAGGGCTTGTTCGTCTTCGCCACGCGTCCGTGCACGCGCACGTTCGGGATCCAGTAGGCGTTGTCGACGTGGCACAGGGCGCGGCCGAGCACCGGCTCCGACAGGTCCAGGCTCCACCCGCCGTCCGACGTCAGCGTCGCCTCCAGCGCCTGCAGGCGGCCGTCGGCGTCGAAGCCGACGCGCCACGACATGTGGAACGGGTGCCGCTTGCCGGTCATCGTGATGTCCTGCGCGCGGGTGAGACGCAGCCGCACCGGGCGGCCGGTGAGCTTCGCCCCGAGCGCGGCGATCGCGGCGAACCCGTGCGGCTGCATCTCCTTGCCGCCGAACCCCCCGCCCATGCGCAGGCACTGCACCGTCACCTCGCTCGACGCGACGCCGAGCACGTGCGCCACGATCTCCTGCGTCTCGGACGGGTGCTGCGTCGACGATTCGACGAAGTACCGCCCGTCGGGCTCGCGCACCGCGAAGGCCGCGTGGGTCTCGAGCGAGAAGTGCTCCTGCCCGCCGCACTCGCTCACGCCCTCGAGCACGACGGCGGAGGAGGAGAGGGCGGATGCCGCGTCCCCGCGTTCGATCGTCAGCGCCTTGCCCTGGAACGACCCGGCCTGGATGGCCTCGGGCACCGTGATGAGCGACGGCAGCGACTCGTACGAGACGACCACGGCGGCGGCGCCCAGCCGCGCCGCCTCCGGCGTCTCGCCGAGCACCCACGCCAGTGCGTGCCCGTGGAACATCGCCTCGGACGGGAAGAGCGGCTCGTCGTGCTTGACTCCGGCGTCGTTGACGCCCGGCACGTCGTCGGCGGTGAGCACGCGGACGACCCCCGGCACGGCGGCGGCCGGGCCGACGTCGAGCGTCACCCGGGCGTGCGCCGAGGTCGAGGCCACCGGCCACGCGGTGAGCACGCCGTGCGCGCGTGCCGCGAGGTCGTCGGTGTACACGGCGGCGCCGGTGACGTGCAGCGCGGCGCTCTCGTGCACGGCCGGCCGGCCGACCACGGGGTTCTCGGGGCGATCGGCGAGCCCGCTCATGCCGGCACCTCCGCCGGATCGGATGCGGCGCCCGCGTGCAGGGCGAGCAGCGCCGTGCCGAGCATCCGCGCGCGGTACGCCGCTCCGGCGCGGTGGTCGCTCATGGGCGTGCCCTCGCCCTCGAGCACGGCGGAGGCCGCCCGTGCCGTGTCGGCGTCCCACGGGCGTCCGATGAGCGCCCGCTCGGTGGCGTACGCACGCAGCGGCGTGGCGGCGACGCCGCCCAGTCCGATGCGGGCGCGCGCGATGATTCCGTCCTCGAGGTCGAGCGCGACCGCGACCGCCACCGACGAGATGTCGTCGAAGCGCCGCTTCGAGACCTTGTGGAACGCCGTGATCGAGTGGCCGGACGCGGGGATGCGCACCTCGCGGATGAGCTCGCCCGGGCGCCGGACGGTGGTGCGGTAGCCCGTGAAGTAGTCCGCCAGGTCGACGGCGCGCTCGCCGCCGTCGGCGGACACGAGCACGACCTCGGCCCCGAGCGCGAGCAGCGCCGGGGCGGCGTCCCCGATGGGCGACGCGGTGCCCAGGTTGCCGCCGAGGGTGGCCCGGTTGCGGATCAGCCGCGACGCGAACTGGGGGAGCAGCTGCCCGAGGAGCGGCACGCGCTCACCGAGGGAGCGCTCGACGTCGGACAGCGCAACGGCGGCGCCGACGCGGATGACGTCGTCGCCCACCTCGACGGCGCGCAGCTCGGCCAGCCGGTCGATGGCCACGACGATCGGCGCGCGGGCGCCGCGCAGGTTCACCTCGACGCCCCAGTCGGTGCATCCCGCCACCGGGACCGCGGCGGGCTCGTCGCGCAGGAGGACGAGCGCCTCGTCGAGGGACGCCGGCCGCACGAAGCGCGCGCCCGCCACCTCTTCATCGGTGGCGACGGCCTCGGGCGCAGGCGCGTCGAGCCGCTCCCGGAGCGGGTCGCCGGGCTGCGGCATCCCGAGCGCGAACGCGGCATCGCGGATCGGGCGGTAGCCGGTGCAGCGGCAGAGGTTGCCGCCGATGGCGTGCAGGTCGAACCCGTTCGGCCCGTGCTCGGCGGTGGCGTCCTGCGGCGCGCGGTCCGGCCGGTAGAACTCGGCGGCCATGCTGCACACGAAGCCGGGCGTGCAGTATCCGCACTGCGAGCCGCCGGCCGCCGCGAGCTCCTCCTGCACCGGATGCAGGTCGTCGGGCGAGCCGAGCCCCTCGGCGGTGACGACCTCTTGGCCGTCCAGCGCGAGGGCCGGCAGCAGGCACGCGTTCACCGGCGTCAAGGACGTGCCGCCGTCTGGCGTCGGGGTGGCCAGCAGCACCGCGCACGCGCCGCACTCGCCCTCGGCGCAGCCCTCCTTCGCGCCGGTCAGGCCGAGGCCGCGCAGCCAGTCCAGCGCGGAGGCGTGCGGGGGCGTGCCGGCGAGCGGCCGGGGCCGCCCGTTGACTGTCACTGCGGTGTCACTGTTCGTATGGATGCCCGGAGTCTACGCCGCGCGACTGTCGGCCGACGGTGAGCGACGCCCCTCTGGACACGCCCACGGGGCAAGAGGATCGTTGCCGTGGGACACACACTGGGAGGTTGGCATGTTCACACCCGATCGGCCGTTCTCGAGCTTCGCCGTACCCGACATCGGCGCAGCCGCGGCCTTCTATCGCGACACGCTCGGGCTGAACGTGACCGTCTACGAGGAGATGGGCGGCGGCTTCACGATCGCCCTCCCCGGCGGCGGCCACGTGTTCGTCTACCCGAAGGAGGACCACGAGCCGGCCGTCTTCACCATCCTCAACTTCGAGGTCGACGACGTTGACTCCGCCGTCGACGACCTCAACGCGCGAGGCGTGGTGACCAAGATCTACACCGATCCGGACTACGGCACCGACGAGAAGGGCATCTCGCGGGGCTTCGAGGGCGGTCCCGACATCGCGTGGTTCCGCGACCCGGCGGGCAACGTCATCGCGGTGGGCGAGATGGCGCCGCAGATGCTGGGCGGCGCGGGCTGACGGCTGCGAGAGACGGATGCCGCGGCCCGCGGCATCCGTCATCCGTCACGGCAGCACCGGCCAGCCTTCGGGGCCCAGCGACCCGGCGGGGTACTCCTCGAGCGGCACCTCGCCGGCGCGCCAGGCGGCCAGCACGGGATCGACGATGCGCCAGGACTCCTCGGCGGCGTCGCCGCGCACCGCGAGGGTGGCGTCGGCGTCGAGGATGCCCGACAGCACCTCGCCGTAGGCCTTGAGCGCGCCCTCGCCGAGGTCGGCCCCGATCGTCGCGCGCTCGAGCTCGAACGGGTCGTCGCCGCCGTTGACGTTGAGCTCGAGGTCCATGTGGTCGGGTCCCAGCGAGAAGCGCAGGACGGATCCCGGCGCCTGGCCGACGAGACCTTCCGGCACGTGGTTGACGCGGCGGAACGTCACGACGACCTCGCCCTTCTTCTCGGGGAGCGCCTTGCCCGAGCGCAGCGTGAACGGCACGCCCCGCCACCGCTCGTTGCGCACCTCGCACACGAGCTCCGCGAGCGTCTCAGTCTGGCGTGCGGCGTCGACGCCGGGCTCGTCCGCATAGGACGGCAGCTGCCGCTCGCCGATGGTGCCCGCGGTGTAGCGCGCCCGCCGCGAGGCCGTCGCGGGATCGCCGCCCCACACGTGCGTCGCGCGCAGCACGGCCGAGGTGGCGTCGCGGAAGTCGCGCTCGTGCAGCGTCGCCGGCGGCTCCATCGCGAGGATCGCCATCACCTGCAGCAGGTGGCTCTGGATCATGTCGGCGAGGGCCCCGGCCCGGTCGTAGTAGCCGGCACGTCCCTCGAGCCCGAGCGTCTCGTCGTAGCGGATGACGACGGACTCGATGTGCTGCGCCGACCACACCGGTGCGAAGATGCGGTTGGCGAAGCGCACGCCGAGCAGGTTGAGCGTCGTCGACCGGCCGAGGAAGTGGTCGATGCGGAACACCTGCGCCTCGGGCACCAGGCGCTCCAGCGTCGCATTGAGCGCGCGGGCGGTCACCTCGTCGACGCCGAACGGCTTCTCGAGCGCGAGCACCGTCCCCTCGGGGATCTCGACGCCGACGAGCGCCTCGCACGCCGCCTTCGTGACGGCGGGCGGTACGGCGAAGTAGAGGGCGAGCCGGCCGTCGCGGTCGGACAGCAGGCGAGCGAGGTCGCCGGGGTCGGTGATGTCGGCGCGCTGGTAGGTCGTCTCGGCGATCGCGTCGAATGCCGCCGCGAATCCGGCCGACTCGAACGAGCGCCGCACGGTCTCGCGCCAGTGCGCGTCGTCCCAGTCGTCGATGCCGGCGCCGCGCAGCCGGATGCGGCGGTGCGGCTCGAGGGTGAGCAGCTGGCCGAGCGCCGGCAGCAGCAGTCGTGAGGTGAGGTCGCCCGAGGCGCCGAGGATCAGAAGCGTGGTCTCCGCCGACATGCGCCCACGTTAGCCAGCGACCGCTGCGCCGGGGGAGGGGCTGGCGGGTGCGCGGCTCCTATGCAACGGTGCGCGGCGGTCGTAGCGGACGTCAGCCGGCCCCGCGCCAGTCGCCCATATCCAGCCGGGGGCGGTGATGCACCCTGCCGGCATCGACGGGCGCGGTCTCGTGGCCGCCCAGTGCGTGCACCCAGGGCGGCTGATGGTCCATGGTCACCGAACCCGCGCCGGTCGTGAAGTAGGCGGCGACCGGAGGACTCGCCACGAACGCGGCCGCGAAGACGGCGGCACTGGGGATGCGCACCAGGGCATCGCGCGACATGAGGTCGCGCATGAAGGAGGCGAACGCGAGCGGATCGTCGGATGGCGGCGTCTCCGCTCCCGGCGGCAGCTGCGACAGCAGCTGCCCGAGGATGTCCTCACGCTGCGCGGCCGGGAACCCGGCGAAGGCGGCCGCGTAGGCCTTGTCGGCGACGCTCGCGGGGACGTTCCCGAGCACGTAGGCGTAGCGCCCGATCTGCTCATCGTCGCTGAGGACGGGCTGTTTCTCGTGTCGCCATCTCATGACTCTCGGCTCCCGAGCGCCAGCGTACGCCGGACGCGACATTTCGTCGATGTCGGCGGGGCCGGTGCCGGCCAGCGCGGTCGCGCGTCGTCGCCGGACGAGCCGTGCACGGACCCCCGTGGACAGGGGGTGGGCCCGGGTGTCTAATGGGCCGCACCAAGCAAGCGTCGGCCAGCCCTACTACGTCTCGTTCGAGTCGACGTATGACGAGGATGCGGCGGCACCGGCCGGGCTCATCTCGGGAACCGCGATCCAGCATCCGCTGTGGGGTTCGGGCCGGCAGGACGACACCCACGACATCGCCGTGGTGCTGCTCGACAGCGCACCACCTGGTGTCGTCCCCGCAGAGCTGCCGACCGCGGGCCTCCTCGACCAGCTCAACGCCAGCGGCGAGCTTCGTGACAGCACGTTCACCACCGTCGGCTACGGCGCCGTGCGCACCGACAAGACCGGCGGGCCGAACTCCGTAGAAGGCCGCGACGGCGTGCGTCGCTACGCGCTTCAGAGCTTCCAGTCGCTGAGGCCGAACTCCCTCGAGCTGTCGCAGAATCCCTCGACCGGCGACGGCGGCACCTGTTTCGGTGATTCGGGCGGGCCGCATTTCCTGGGCGGCGTCGACAGCAACCTCGTGGTCTCGACCACGGTGCGCACCGACCGCTGGTGTCGGGCCACCAGCCAGACCTACCGGCTGGACACCGAGTCAGCCCGCGACTTCCTGGGTCAATACGTGACCCTCCCCTGACCGCGGGATCACCAGGCGTACGCCTCCGGGGCGATGCCGGGGCTGGGCCAGAGGGTGTCGAGCCGCTCGAGGACCTCGCTGGTGCGGCGACTGCGGACGCCGACGATTCACGCCTGCCTTAATTCACGAGAGCCTGTATCGTTGGCGCCGTGCCCGTTCTGACCGCCACGCTCACCCACACCGCCGCGCTCGCCAGGCTGGGAACGGCGCTCTCCGATCCGACGCGCGTGGGCATCCTGCTGGCGTTGCGAGACTCCCCGGCATACCCGTCGGATCTGGCGGATGCGCTCGGGGTGTCGCGGCAGGTGATGTCGAACCAGCTCGCCTGCCTTCGTGGTTGCGGCCTCGTAGAAGCCTCGCCGGATGGCCGGCGCAGCGAGTACCGGCTCGCCGACCCGCACTTGGCGCCGGCGTTGAGCGAGCTGCTTCAGGTGGTCCTGGTCGTCGAGCCCGACTGCTGCGACGGGGAAGGGTGCTCCTGCGCATGAGCGCGACTGCCCTGAGCGCCGACCGTCGACGTGTGCTGCAGCGACGGGTTCGCTGGATCGTCGCGGCAACCATCTCCTACAACGTCGTCGAAGCGATCGTCGCCATCACCGCCGGCAGCCTCGCGTCGTCCGGCGCGCTGATCGCGTTCGGGCTGGACTCGACGATCGAGGTGCTCTCCGCGGCGGCGGTCGCGTGGCAGTTCACTCGCCGGGATCCGGAGCGCTGGGAGACGCCCACGCTCCGTGTCATCGCCGTCGCGTTCTTCGCCCTCGCCGCCTACGTCATCGCGACGTCGCTGCTGGCGCTGCTGAGTCGGGCCGAAGCGGAGCACAGCACGCTCGGGATCATGATCACCGCTCTCAGCATCGTCGTCATGCCGTTCCTGTCTCTCGCTGAACGTCGCGCGGGGCGCGAGCTCGGCTCCGCCACCGCGGTCGCCGACTCCAAGCAGACGCTGATCTGCGCCTACCTGTCCGCCGCCGTCCTGATCGGGTTGCTGCTCAACAGTCTCTTCGGCTGGTGGTGGGCCGACGCGCTCGCAGGCCTGGTCATCGCCGGCTTCGCCATCCGCGAGGGCGTCGAGGCTTGGGGCGGCGACGCCTGCGCTACCTCCGTGGGCATGATCCTCGAGGGCGACGACGCCGAGCACCGCGCGTGACCGGTCGGCTCCGCGACGCAGCACGTTACGGTCGCGGCGAGCGGACGCCGCGGCGACGACTATTCTTAGATCCAGTCCATCAAACCACCGAACGGGTCGCGCACGTGCTTCGAACCATGCTCAAGTCCAAGCTGCATCGCGCGACCGTGACAGGCAGCGATCTCAACTACGTGGGGTCGATCACGATCGACGCCGACCTTCTCGCGCTCGCTGACATCCTCGAGAACGAGCAGGTTCACGTGGTCGACGTGAACAACGGTGCGCGGTTCGAGACCTACACGATCGCGGGGGAGCGCGGTTCCGGAGTCATGCAGATCAACGGGGCAGCTGCGCGCCTGGTCCACACGGGCGACGTCGTGATCGTGATGTCGTACGCCCAGTACGAGCGCGACGAGCTGCTGCGCCACCGGCCTATCGTGATCGAACTCGGTGAGACCGATCCGTCAGCCGCTCCCAACACCACCGTTCGGGTGCTGACACACGCCGGATGACACGACCGCTGCGACGCTTCGCGCGGCATCCGCGGGCCCGTAGGCTCGCCACGATGACTACCGACACGCGCGAAATTGCAGCCAACGCGATCGTGTGGGCGCGAGCCCGCCTTGGCGACACGGACTACGCCACTCGTTGCCTTGCGTTCGTCGAAGACGCGATCGAACGCTCCAACGGCATCGAGATCTTCGGCGGAGACTGCGCCGCGGAGTCCGCTCGACTGTACGGCTCTGCCGAGAACTCGGGTGTGCCCCCGCTGGGGGCGCTGGTCTTCTACGACGGCGTCGGAGACATCATGGGCACACGCCGGAACTGGGGTCACGTCGGCCTCAGCCTCGGCAACGGTCTCGTGATCCACGCATGGGATCGCGTCCGAATCGATGACCACCGCGCCATCGCAGCGCTGAGCCCGGCGGCGGGGTGGGAGCCGCTTTCGGCCGCGGGGTGGACGCCCTTGGGCAGGGTGCTCGAGAACAGCACGCCGAAGTCCTATGGCGCCGAGGATCCCGCTGATGTCGCCGCGCAGATGCAGACCGCCCGTTTCTCACAGCACTGAGGCCGAACCGTTCGCGGACTCGAGCAAGAGCTCGCCCTGCCCCGGTTGTCGTGTCGGTGCCCGGAGCTATCCTCCCGTCATGGCCGACCGCGTGACCAAACCCGTGCTGCACGTCGACACGGTCGCGGATTGGGAGGCGTGGCTCGACTCGGACCCCAACCCGACAGGGGTCCGGCTGCGACTGCGGAAGAAGGCGTCGACCCAGCCCGGCATCACGTATGCCGAGGCGCTCGATGTGGCGCTGTGCTTCGGGTGGATCGATGGCCAGACGCAATCCCTCGATGCCGACTACTACCTGCACACCTTCACGCCACGGCGGCCTCGGAGCATCTGGTCGAAGGTCAACATCGGTCACGTGACCCGGCTGATCGAGGAGGGTCGGATGCGGCCGCAAGGCCAGCACGAGATCGACCGCGCGAAGGCGGACGGGCGTTGGGACAGCGCGTATCGGCAGAGTGATGGCGACCTTCCCGTGGAGTTGCAGGAGGCCTTGGACGCGGATCCCAGGATCGCCGAGGCGTTCGCGAGTCAGTCGGCGCAGAACCGGTTCGCGATGGCGTTCCGCGTGGCCAATCTCAAGCGGCCGGCGTCGCGAGCCGCACGCGTCGCCGAGTACGTCGAGATGCTCAAGCGGGGCGAATCCATCCACTGACGACCGCCCGGAGTGCGCTGCCGCACGCCGCGGACGACCGCCTATCGTGGGCGCGATCCGATCAATACGATCGGGCCATGAGTCGCGATGATGCGGTGAGAGTGCGGCGCTTCCGCCTGAAGGCGGGCCGCATGGAGGCCTTCAGCGATGGCCTGTTCGCCATCGCCATCACGCTGCTCGTGCTGGAGATCGCGGTGCCGATGGTGGGCGACTCGCAGCTTCTGCGGGCGATCCTGGAGGAGTGGCCGTCGTACCTGGCCTACCTGGTCAGCTTCGCCACGATCGGTGCGATCTGGATCGGGCACGTCACCATGACCGAATTCCTCGCCGAGGTCTCGCCGGGGTTCCTTCGACTGAACCTGGTGCTGCTTCTCTTCGTCGGGCTCCTCCCATTTCCGACCCGCCTGCTCGCGGAGAATCTCACCTCGGAGGAGAACGAACGGGTCGCGGTCACGCTCTATGGCGTGGTTCTCGGGGTCATCGCTCTCCTGCTGTCGGCTCTCTGGCGCTACGCGCTGAGGGATGGACTGATAGGCAGCGACCGCAAGTCCGGCGACGTCCGTCTGCTGACCAGGCGGCTCACGCCGAGCCTGGGGTTCTACGTCATCGTCATCATCGTCGGCGTGTTCTTCCCCACGGTTGCGGTGTTCGGGTACCTGCTCATCGCCATCGGCCTGCTGATTCCCACCAGGCGTACCGGCTGACAGCGGGGTAGCGGCGCGGGATCCTCCACCGGGCGACGTCGAGCGAGCGCCTCGACGGATCGGAACGACAGCTCGAGGAGGTGGTGCGGCACTTCTCCGATCCGATCGGCGCCCGCCTCCGAATCACTCAGCGAGCGGGTGATCGGGGGCATGGTGGCAAGACGGGGTGGACGCAGCGCATTCGTCGTCTTCGCCGCGGTCGCGGGAGTGATCAGCGGGCTGGTGTTCCTTGCGGCTGCGGAGCTGGTGGCATTGCTGGTGGCCCGGGAGGCGAGTCCGGTGCTGGCGGTCGGGTCGTTCGTCATCGACGTCATTCCGCAGCCCCTCAAGGAGCTCGCGATCTCGACGTTCGGGGAGTACGACAAGATCGCGCTGCTGGTCGGGCTCGGTCTGGCGGTGGTGATCGCGTCGGCGGTAGCGGGCGTCCTGCAGTTCCTGCGGCCGCCGCTGGGGGTCATCGCGCTCGCCGTCGCGGGAGCGCTGTCGGTCGCGGCGATCGTGACGCGCGCCGGAGCCACACCCCTCGCGTTCGTCCCGCCCGTGATCGGGGCGCTGGCAGGATCCGTGGCGCTCTCACTCCTCTGCCGCCGACTCCGAGCCTGGCAGCGCTCGGTTGCCACGCCGGCGGTCGCGGCCGAACCCAGCGATGACAGTGCGCCGGCGATCGACCGACGACGGTTCTTCGTGCTCGCGGGCATCGCCGGGGTGTCCGCGGTGGTGGTCGGCGTCACGGCGCGGGCGGTGACCGTGGCGACGTCATCCGTCGAGGCCATTCGCCAGCGCTTGCGCCTGCCCGCGCCCCGGTCGTCGGTGACGATCCCCGACGGAGCGGAACTCGACGTCCCGGGCATCACACCGTTGTTCACTCCCAATGCCGACTTCTACCGGGTGGACACCGCGCTCACGGTGCCGACGGTTGACCCGGCCGCTTGGCGGCTCGTGATCGACGGCATGGTGGATCAGCGCATCGAGCTCACCTTCGACGAGCTCTTGGCCATGGGGCTCGACGAGTACGCGATCACGCTGACCTGCGTGTCCAACGTCGTCGGCGGCGACCTCGTCGGCAACGCGATGTGGCTCGGTGTGCCGATCCGCGATGTCCTGCGACTCGCGGGCCCGCAGGCCGACGCCGACATGGTGCTGTCTCGCAGCGTCGACGGCTACACCGCCAGCACCCCGCTCTCCGCGCTCACCGACGACGGACTGGACGCCATCCTCGCCGTCGGCATGAACGGTGAGCCGCTCCCGCCCGAACACGGGTTCCCCGTCCGCATGGTCGTGCCGGGCCTGTACGGCTATGTGTCGGCTACGAAGTGGGTGACCGAGCTCACGGTCACCACGTTCGAGCGGGACGAGGCGTACTGGACGCCACGCGGCTACAGCGCTCAGGCGCCCATCAAGTTCTCGTCGCGCATCGACACCCCGAAGATCGGCAAGACCGTCTCGGCAGGCCGCATCCCCATCGCGGGCGTGGCATGGGCGCAGTCGGTCGGCATCGAGGCCGTCGAGGTGCGCATCGACGACGGCGAGTGGCAGCGCGCGACCCTGTCGACACCGATCAACACCGACACCTGGGTGCAATGGGTCATGGAGTGGGATGCCGCACCCGGCACCCACTACGTCTCTGTGCGTGCGATCAACAAGAGCGGCGAGCTGCAGCTGGAAGAGCCTGCACCCATCGCGCCCAACGGATCCTCCGGCTGGCAGCGATCCCTGATCGCTGTGTCATGAGGCCGCGTCCACCTCTCGCGATCGGATCAGGCCGCCACCGTCGACACGACTGAGAGCGCGGCGCTATGGTTCCCCCTGTGGAGAAGGCAGCGACGAGTGATCGGTTGACGATGCCCGGCGCTGTCGCGCTCGCGCTGTCGACCGGCGCAATGCTCTCGCTCTGGGCCTACCACTCGCTGTGGGTTCGGAATGCCGGAACTCCGGCCGCGCTGGACGCGACCGAGAACCTCGCCGTCCTCGCGTGGCTCGTCGGTTGGCTGCTGGTGACCTGCGCAGCCGGTGCAGCCGTGGTGCTCCTCGTCGCCGTGACCCGGCGGCTCGCCGCCCGGGTGCTTCCGCTGATCGACATCGTCGCGTTCGGGGCGGCGACAGTGCTCATCGTGGCTGCGGTCTCGCTCGCCCCTCTCTGGGGCACGGCATTCGCCGTAACCCAGTGAGCGCCGCTGACATCGCCGCCGTGACGGCGATGGTCGCCGGCGGGATCACGGTGGGGCTGATCGCGATCCTTCACGTGCTCGAGCCCGAGTACGACCCGTCCTGGCGGATGATCAGCGAGTACTCCCTCGGGCGTTACGGGTGGGTCATGCGCCTGGCCTTCGTCGGGATGGCCATCGGCCTGGCAGCGGCGTGCGTCGCCTTGTGGCCGTTCGGTGGCGTGTTGACCGTCGGCCTCGCCGCTGTCGCACTGGGCGCGCTCGGTGCCGCGTTCATCGACGCTGATCCGATCATGACTCCGCGAGCCGGTGCAACAGCCGCGGGCAGGGTGCACACGGTGCTCGGCGCAGTGTTGCTCGCGGGCTTCCCGCCTGCTGCGCTGCTGGCAGGGGTCGGGGTGGCGCCGGAGCTCGGCTGGACGCTGGCGGTCGCATCCGTTGTTCCGTTGGCCGGCCTCGTGTGGTTCCTCATCGCCTTCGCCCCCGCGGGCGGGCAGGGCGGCTCGCCAGAGATCCGCATCGGATGGCCCGACAGATTCTGCCTCCTCGCCTACCTGGCATGGGTGGTGCTTGCTGCGATCGGTGTCCTGTCCGTCATGTGATGCGACCGCAAGGCGCAGCGAGTCCGCCAGGCCTGGGCTCCTGAACGCAACGGAATCGAATCTGAACCCCCGCGTGCGGCCGATAGGGTGTCCGCGTGGAAGGGGAATCGGAGTTCCCGGTGTCGCTCGGGAAGGTCGCACGGCGTGCGCTCGCCGTACACGGGATCACTCGATTCGATCAACTCACTTCGTTCACCGCGTCCGACCTGCTCGAGATCCATGGTGTCGGCCCGAAGGCCGTGCGGATCCTCGCGGAGGAGCTCGACGCGCGCGGGCTGCGCTTCGCGACATAGCCGTGCCCGTTTCGAGGATGGCGATCAGGGATCCGCAGTCGACTACTTCGGCCGCGCGCCGCCGCCAGCCCGATCGTTCGCCACCCATGAGCCCGCTGCCTTCGGCCCTGTGGACTCCCTCGCCTGAAGGGTGAAGTCGACCAGCACGCGTCGCGGGGCGGGGTGCTCGGTGGAGGTCCGCGCGGACAGAACCGGCGAGGCCGGAAGGATGCCGTCGTCAGAGTTAGCATCCGTCCGCGCCGCTGGCAACCCCACCTCGATTTCGTGCTCGGTCACGGGTGGCGCCAATACGATTGCGCGACCGCACGACAAAGGGAGACGAGAATGACCGACACCCAGGGAAACTCCGAAGCCACACAGGCGGCGAAAGAAGCCGCCGAGCGGGCGAGCATGTCGGTCGCCGACGGGGCAGAATCGTCCGGCGCCACGACGGAGCAGATCGCTGACGAGGTCTCGGCCGGCGCGCAAGCCACGAAGAGCAATGTCGCCGGAACCGTGAGCGACATCGCAGACTCGATGAGCGAGAGGGTTGAGGACGTCGTCGATGGAGCCAAGAGCGCTGCGTCCGAGGCAAGGGCCGCGGCCGGAAAAGCCGCTGATGCCGCCGTCGATGCCGCGAAGGCCGCAACCGCGAGTCTCAAGGATGTAGCCGACAACGTCGATTTCGACAGCCTTGTCGCCCAGACCAAGACGGTCGCGGGGGAGTGGACAGACAAGCTGAAGCAGACATATCGCGAGCGTCCCGGCGTGGTGATCGCCGCAGCCGCCGGCGCCGTGGTGGTGCTGGGTGCGATCGTGCGTACGATCGGTCGTCGCTGACACTTACGCTTGCCTGCTCCAGCCGCAGCGGGTTGTGACTCTTACGGACGCTCCGCTGCCTTCTTGCCGAGTTGGGCCGCGACGTCGGGAACGTATCGGAACTGCTCGATCGGTGGCCGCTCGTAATCGTCCGCCTTGGGGCGGTCGGGAATCGCTATCTTCGGCCGGTCCAGGGGGTGGTAGGGGACGCTGTCGAGGAGGTGGCTGATCGCGTTCAGGCGCGCGCTGCGCTTGTCGTCGCTCTCGACAACCCACCACGGCGAGCCCGGTGTGTCGGTGGCGGCGAACATGGCGTCCTTCGCGCGGGAGTAGTCCTCCCACCGGCGAATCGACTCCAGGTCCGTCGGTGACAGCTTCCACAGCTTCATCGGATCTTCGCGTCGCGCGACAAAGCGCGCTTGCTGCTCGTCATCCGAGACCGAGAACCAGTACTTGATAAGGAGGATGCCGTCCTCGATGAGGTGCTGCTCCACAACAGGCGCCTGACGCAGGAACCTCTGATACTGCTCGTCCGTGCAGTACCCCATGACCCGCTCCACCCCGGCGCGGTTGTACCAGGACCGGTCCATCAGCACGATCTCACCCTTGCTGGGGAGATGCTCGATGTAACGCTGGAAGTACCACTGGCCGCGCTCCCGCTTGGACGGCTTGGTGAGCGCGACCACGCGCGTATGCCGGGGGTTGAGGTACTCGGTGACCCGTTTGATCGCTCCCCCCTTGCCGGCGGCGTCACGGCCCTCGAAGATCACCAGGACGCGCGCGCCTGATTTCGCCACCCATCGCTGCATCTCGACCAGCTCGACCTGAAGACGCTTCAGCTCGGCCTTGTACAACCGCTTAGGCACGCGCCGCACCGACGTCGTACTCCTGCTTTTCTTCGCCATGTCTCCCCCTGTGTCCGCCCGGCGTCGATCACCGCGCTTCCCTGCCGCCGCAATATCCTCCACGCCTATGTCGACCTCGGCTAGGACTTGCGCTACGTGCCGAGTTGCGGCAGGCAGCGGGTCGACCGCTAGGAACGGCCGGTTCCTCATACCGCTTCGTCACCGACGTCGACGCCTCCTTGCAGCTACGGGATGCGGGAGTGCGCAGTGGTGGACGACAAGGGGAACCTCATCCGCGTTGGACCGCGCTCTGAGCCGATCCCTAAACGGGCCTCGCGCGGTGAGGGGGCGGTGGTGCGCATCTTCGAGGACGCGTGGCCCCGAACGCGTCATGACGAATGAGGACAGAGTGGCAATCCATTCCTCGACAGCGGCGAGGTGGGCTCGTGGGAGGGGCAGACCCGTCGAGGTCAGTGAAGCTAGTGGCCCGGAGCCGGCAGGCACCCGCCGTCCATGATGAATCCGCCGACCTCGACCTGCACGCCTTCGGGCGTCACAGCGCCGAAGAGGCATCCGCCACCGGTGACGGCCACGCCGAACGGCACGTCACCGTTGCGCTCATAGCTCTGGATGTCAGCCTCAGACACGCCCGCCTCGACCAGCGCGGCACGCACGGCGGGTTCGCTGATCCCAGCGCTCGAGACACGCACGGCCTCGAGTGCCGCGGTCACAGGCGCGAGCAGACGCGCTCCCGCTTCTCGCCCTTCTTCTTGCTGCTCCATGCGTCAGAGCCTGACCCCAGGAACTGCTACTCATGCGAGCATCCTAGGCGCGCGAACATTGCGCGACGGGTCATCAACTGCCCGGTGCATATTCCGAGCCATCCGCGCCTGAGCGGGGCGAAAAAGAGCGCTGTTCGTGAGAGCACGTGATCCGACTGGCTCCACAAGAGTGCCTCATGCTCCGACCTCGCCGAGACACGCATTGTCGCTGGGATCCCTTTACGGGCAGCGCCCGTGAGCGGTACTCACTCGCGCGCGTTCGGATTCCCCAGCGCACCGCGAACGACAACCGAGCCGCTGTCGCGGGTTGGTGTTGGGGGGCGGTCAGGTCGAGCCGGTGTCAGCTGGTCGAGGCGATCGCGAGTGCAATGGTGCAGCCGTGGGGGCAGTCGGCGAGCTGGTCCAGTCCGGCTGCCAAGTGACCGACGAGGGTGAGCCCGGGGTCGGGCACTGCGGCGCCGCCGCTGAGGAACACGACGAGGCTCCGCTCAGCGGCGAAGTACGCGATGTCGCCGGCGCGGTACTCGCTCATCGGATCGGCGGCGTCGACGGCGAGGGGTGTGGCGAGCTGGGCGAACACGGCGGTCCCCATGCGGTCGTGGAAGGTCACGGTGAGGGGAAGCTGCGCGGCGATCTGCCCGGCCGTGGCGGACTCCGCGAGGGTGACGGATGCCTGCGCGGGCGGTGTTGTGCTGCCGTGGGCGAGAGTCGGGGTGGTTAGAAGGAGTGCGGCGACGACGCTGTTGACAACCCGTTGCGGCGCGAGTCGGAGGACGGAGGGCTGGGGCATGTCCCCAGCCAACGGGCTTGACGCAGCTGGCGGGAGTCCCTGGTCTGACGTGCCCTGGCAGGGCATCCCACGGCGAAGGAGGGCGACCTAGCCTGTGTCCATGGACAATCGTTCCGAGGTTCGCGACTTCCTGATGTCGCGACGTGCGCGCGTGGAACCCGAGGATGTCGGGTTCGCACGCGGTGCCGATCGGCGTGTACCGGGGCTGCGTCGCGGCGAGGCGGCCGCACTGGCGGGCGTCAGCGTCGAGTACTACGCCCGCCTGGAGCGAGGCGGAATCGCCGGCGCCTCTGAAGCGGTGCTAGGTGGCGTCGCGAAAGCACTGCGGATGGACGATGCCGAGCGGGAGTACCTGCACCGACTCGCCCATCAGGCGGCCGGGTCTCCGGCAGGAGCCCGTCGCCGGGCGGGCAAGCCGGCACCGAGGTGGCGGCCGTCGCCCAGCATTCAGTGGTTCCTCGACTCGATGCAGTCCGCGGTGGCGATGGTCGGCAACGGCCGCACCGACCTGCTCGGCTGGAACCCGTTGGGCGGGGCACTCATGGACGAGATGCTCAAGACCGCGACGACCACGCCCCCGAACTTCGCGCGGTTCATCTTCCTCGAGCCTGCCGCCCGCCGGTTCTACCCCGACTGGGAGTCGATCGCGGGGATCAACGTCGCGCAACTGCGCACTGAGGCCGGCCGCGACCCGCACAGCAAAGCACTGCACGACCTCGTCGGCGAGCTCTCCACCCGCAGCGACCACTTCCGTGCCCTGTGGGGACGCCACGACGTGTGGGAGCACCAGTCCGGGATGAAGCGGTTCCACCACCACGCGGTCGGCGACCTCACCCTGCACTTCAACGGCCTCGACCTGGTCGGCGAGCCGGGAGTACAGCTGACCGTGCTCACCGCCGAGCCCGGCTCGCCCGACCACGAAGCCCTTCAGCTCCTCGGAAGCTGGGCGTCACCCGCGCCGCAGGGTGACGAGCGCGAGCAGACAGCAGACGAAGCGCCGACGCGCAGAAGGATCGGGGAAGCCCGATGACGAACCGACCGGTGCGGATCGCCGTGCAGCTGCAGCCGCAGCACGCGCAGTACGAGACGATCCGCGACAGGGCGGCGGAGCTCGAGGACCTCGGCGTCGACATCCTGTTCAATTGGGATCACTTCTTCCCGCTCAACGGTGATCCGGATGGCGCGCACTTCGAGTCGTGGACGATGCTCGCCGCGCTGGCCGAGCAGACCCGCCGGGTGGAACTGGGTGCGCTGGTGAACTGCAACAGCTACCGCAACGCCGATCTGCAGGCCGACATGGCCCGCACCATCGACCGGATCAGCGCCCACGGCACCGGCCGGGGCCGGTTCATCTTCGGAACCGGCTCGGGGTGGTTCGAGCGCGACTACGACGAATACGGTTACGTGTTCGGGACGGTCGGGTCCCGGCTTGACGCGCTCGCACGGAGCCTCCCGGTGATCGAGGACCGCTGGAAGAAGCTCAACCCGCCGCCCACCCGCAAGATCCCGGTCCTCATCGGTGGTGCCGGGGAGAAGAAGACGCTGCGGATCGTGGCCGCGCATGCCGACATCTGGCACAGCTACAGCGACATCCCCACGCTGGAACGCAAACTGGCGATCCTCGCCGAGCACGGCCGCGCCATCGACCGCGACACCTCCCAGATCGAGATCTCCGCCGGTGTGCTGGACTCCATCGCGCACCGATCCCTCGCAGACGCCGACGAACTCCACCAGATGGGGACGACGCTGTTCACGATCGGGCTCTCCGGTCCCGACTACGACCTCGCGGTCGTGGCCGACTGGCTCGCCTGGCGCGACCACAAGAACACCTGACCGAGGCTCTGGGAGACCGTCGTGACGACCGTGGAGTACCTCGGATGGGCGGGCACCCTGACCGCCATCCTGCTCGGTCTGCCTCAGCTGGTCCGGCTCGCGCGAACCAAGAACGTCGAGGGACTCTCGATTCCCGCATGGCAGGCGTTCCTGGCCGTGGGCATTGGTTGGACCGCCCACGGCATCATCATCGGGCAAGCGCCGCAGATCGTTGCGAGCGCGCTGTCGCTCGCCTCCACCATCCCGATCCTGTACCTGCTGGCACGACAGCTGAGACGCAACCTGCTCAGCACCCTGCTGCCCGGACTCCTGCTCGCCGCGGCCATGGTCGGCATCGACCTGATCTTCGGCTCAGGCCCCTACGGCGCGGTCGCCATCATCCCCGCCGTCATCGCGAACGCCGGACAGAGCATCGCCCTCATCCGCGCCCCACACGTCGGCGGCGTATCCGTGCTGTTCCTGATCCTCGCCGTGATCAACCAGATGCTCTGGCTCGCCTGGGCGATCCTCGTCGCCGACCTCGGCACCATCATCGCCGCCGGCACCACCGGCACCATCGCCCTCGTCAACCTCGCCTGGTACACCGCACGCCGCCTTGGCACCCCACCCTTATGGACGACACCAGCACCAACCCAACGCCAGGTCACCCAGCGAGGTTGAGCTCGCCCAGCAGCCGGGTCGTATTGGGCTATTCCGCATCCGCATCCACGCACTGCTCGCAGGGGGTCGGTTGCGTGCACACCTTCGCACGCGCGATCTCGATCCGTATCCGGGCGTGCACGATTGACGTCGCGCCTGGGCCCGTTCCGGGGATTCGGGTATGGGAAGCGCCTGGCGGACTTGAGTGAGGCAGCGAGACGACAGGACCTTCAGTTACCGAGGCGCCATCCGTGACCCGTTCTGACTGTCCGCAAGCCGGTCGCTCATCGCGCCGAATTCTGGCTGAGCGGGCGCTCGACGGCGTCGAACGGCAGTCCGTCCTTCCGCGGGCGGGCAGACCCCCACCGCCGCCGTCGCGCACCCCCGCAACCGACAAGTGCTCGTATACCCCGCCCGCGCACTCCGCCCGCGAAGGTGCGCCAACTGACGGGCCCCCGCTCGCGCACTTCACCCGCGAAGGCGCCTCAACTGACGCGCCTCCGCCCCCGCGGCATCCGCGCCCCGCCCGTCAGCCGGCCAGCGCCTCCGAGAGCTTGACGCGGCCGCCCATGCGCAGCAGGGAGTTCTGGTAAATGCGGGCGGCGATGAGGATCGCGGCGACGCACGTCGCGATGAGGATCGCGATCGACACGAGCGGCTCCCACCACTGCGCCTGGCCGAGGAAGATGCGCATCGGCATGCCCACCGGCGCCGAGAACGGCACGTACGACATGATCGCGAGCACGACCGGGTTGTCGTTGAAGAAGATCACCAGGAAGTACGGCGCCATCACCAGCATCGTGAGCGGCATGGTGGTCGAGCCGATGTCCTCCTGGCGCGACACCATCGACGCGGCCGCTGCGAACAGCGATGCCAGCAGGATGAAGCCGAACAGGAAGAAGATCGCGAACCAGGCGATGGGCCCGCCGAGTCCCTGCAGCAGCGCCGTCTGATCCGTGACGGTCAGGCCGATGACCGCGATGGCGGCGAGGATCAGGATCTGACCCATCGCGAGGATCGTGTTGCCGATCACCTTGCCGGCCAGCAGCGACCGGACGGGGATCGCCGAGATCAGCAGCTCCACCACGCGGGTTTGCTTCTCTTCGACGACGCTCTGCGCGATCGTGCCGCCGAACAGCGACGCGGCCAGCAGGAACACGATGCCGAAGCCCACGGCGGCGATGTAGCCGAGCGCGGCGTTGCCCTCGTCGGGATTCAGCAGCTCGACAGGCGGCACCTGCGCGAGCTGCAGCAGCAGCGTCGTCGGCGGGGACGAGTCGGCGATCACGGCGAAGCCCAGCGGCGACGACGGGTCGCCGACGACGCCGGCATCCACGGTGCCGTCGGCCACGAGCGCCTCGGCGGCCGCCCGGTCGTCGACGTCGGTGACGTCCAGGCCCTCCGCCGCGGCGACGTACTGCTGCGCATCGGCCGTCACGGCCACAGGGGTGCCGCTGTCGTTCGACGCCTGGAAGCCCGCCCAGATCACGAGCGCGAGCGCCCCGATGAACAGGATTGCCGTCGAGATCACGAACGCCTTGCTGCGCAGCTTCGACCCGATCTCGCGCTCGGCGACGAGCCAGATCGCCTGCCCGCTGCCGAGGGTCGCGCCGCTGCCGCGGGTGGTGCCGGTGGTGCTCACTGGATGACCTCCTTGAAGATCTGGGCGAGGGACGGATGCTGCGGCGCGAAGCTCGCCACATCCCCTTGGGCGACCGCGCGCCGCAGCACCCGCTGCGCGGTCTCGGCGGTGTCGGCGTCGAACACGGCGTAGCCGCCGTCGAAGTCGAGCACCTCGACGCCGGGCTCGGTGCGCAGCCAGCCGGCGTCGCCCGCCGACACCAGCTCGAAGCGGCGCGTGGAGTGCTGCGCGCGCAGCGTGTCGCGGGCGCCGGCGGCGCGGATCGTGCCGCCGGCGATGATGACCAGGTCGTCGCAGAGCCGCTCGACGACGTCGAGCTGGTGCGACGAGAACAGCACGGCGGCGCCCGCCGCGGCGCGCTGCTGCAGCACCCCGGCGACGACGTCGACGGCCAGCGGGTCCAGGCCCGAGAACGGCTCGTCGAGGATCAGCACCTGCGGGTCGTGCACCAGCGCCGCGGCGATCTGCGCGCGCTGCTGGTTGCCGAGCGAGAGCGTCTCGACGTTGTCGTTCAGGCGCTCGCCGAGTCCGAGCCGCTCGAGCAGGGCCGTGGCGCGGGCGGTGGCATCCGTCTTCGAGAAGCCGTGCAGCCGCGCGAGATAGACGATGTGCTCCAGCACCTTCATCTTCGGGTAGAGCCCGCGCTCTTCGGGCATGTAGCCGAAGCGGCGGCGGTCGGATGCCGTCACCTCGGCGCCGTCCAGCGTCACCGTGCCGCCGTCGCCGGCCAGCACCCCGAGCACGATGCGCATCGTGGTGGTCTTGCCGGCGCCGTTCCCGCCGACGAAGCCGGTCAGGCGGCCGGGACGCACGTCGAACGACACGTCGTCGAGCACGCGGCGCCCGCCATAGCTCTTCTCGATCCCGCGGAGCTGCAGCATCCTGAATCCCCTCTCCGGCTCGGCTGACCGAGTCCGTCGAGATCACCGTACGGAAGCCGCGAGCACCCCGCCTCCCCCTGCGGAAGGAGACGGGTCCGCTCGGCGGTGGAATCACCCGCGGGCGGCCGCCGTCACTCCAGGCGCCACGAGGCGACGAGGTCTTGGAAGACGTCGCCGTGCGGATCGGCGCCGTAGTAGACACGGACCCTGAGCGTCGTCACCTCGTCGCCGTGCTGCGCCTGGATCTCGCGCACGACCACGGGATCCACCCATTCGTCCGACATGTAGGTGAAGACGACCTCCTCCGCGGCGTCCGCGCCGTCGACGACCGCCGCGGCCCGCGACACGAGTGCGAACGAGGGGAAGTCCCCGCTCAGGCCATACCCGGCGATCGCGCCGGAGACGTGCTCGTCGAGGGTGCCGGCGAGCATCGTGCGCTCGACGGACACGGATGCCGAATCGCCGACGCAGTCCCGGGCCGTGAGAAGGGGCCCCGCGCCACCGGGCGGCTGGGTTGCGGCATCCCACTCCTTCGGCACCGTGAGGCGGAAGCCGGCCGTCGAGACCTTCCCGGTCAGCGGCTCGACCGAGGAGGGCGCGCGATCGAGGACCATGTCGCGGAGGACGTCGGTGTCGGCCTGATCCGTGGTCGCCACGAACAGGGCGCCGCCGCACCAGTAGCCCTGGGTGTAGGGGAACAGCGCGACCGCCGCGGCCTCGTTCTCGTCGTCGACGCTGGTGAACAGCGCCCGATAGCTGGGGCCGCCCAGGAACCAGCCGTCCTTCTCGACCACCGCCTCACGGCCGGCCCACTCGGGGAAGGCGAGGTCGAGCTGCCCCCGGAGGAACTCGTCCGACCGCACATAGGGGACGACCCCTTCCACCCGGCGCACCGTCACCCCGGAGTCCTCCGCCGGGCCGACATGCCACGTGGTGCCGGACTCCCACTGCGACTCCCAGCCCTCGGGCGCGACGAGGCTGACCCCGACCCAGTCCGCTTCCAGGCGCGTCATCCCTGCCCTCGGCTCCCTGGGCACCACCTCGGACTCCCATCGGCGCCCGTCGGCATACACATCCGCCCGATACTCGCCCGCGGGCAGCATCGCGGTCGCGGAGTACGGCGTGCCGAAGTAGTCGCCGACCTCGGCCGTCTCGAGGCTCGGCTGGGCGAGCACGGCCCACACGTCACTGCCCTCGCGCCGGTGGAGCCACACGACGACCGCCTTGCCCGCGGCATCCGTCTCGAGTTCCATGTCCTGACCCCACACCCGCAGCGCGGCGTCCGCGGCGACGGCCGGGAACGTTCCCTCCGCCGCGACCTCACCCATGACGGCGAGGCGGTACGCCTCCACCTGCTCGGGATCGACGGGCGTGCGGGAGGCACCCGTGAGCAGTTCGAGGTCGGAGAGCGCTGCGAGTCTCAGCACAGCCCGCTGCTGCTTGTCGTCCAGTCCGCCGCCCGCGCAGCCGGCCGTGGGTCCGAGGCAGCGGCTGACCTCTTCGTATGCCTCGAGCGCGGCCGCCGGCTCGCCCAGGGCGGCGAGCGCGAGGGCCCGATTGGCGCGTGCGGTGTGGACGGTGCTGCCGGCGAGGCGCTCGTCGTCGGCGATCTCCTGCAGCGCGGCATCGGTGAGGCTCAGGCCTTCGTTCAGCGCGTCGCGGTCATCGTCGTAGATCCCCGTCAGGATCAGGTACCACCCGAGGTCGGCGCGCCGCGCCGGCCCCGCCGGGCCCGCCTGCAGCGCCGCGCGCAGGTCGGCGACGATCTCGGGCAGCACCTCACGCGAGGTGTCGCCACTCCATGCCGGCCACTCGTACGTGGCCGCCGCGCAGTCGAGGGCGTAGGCGCGGGCGGCGTGCACGGGGCCGTGGCGGTCGAGCACGCGCACCGCCTCGTCCAGGGTGTCGTGCCAGCTGTCGACGGTCTGCTCGGGGTCGCAGGCATAGCTCTCGGCGCGCGCGACCGCCATCGCGTGCGCCGCGAGCGTCTCGCGATCGGGAGGATCCGACCGGGCTACCATGTGCGGCACGGTCGAGAGGGCGAGGGCGATCCCGACCAGCGCGCCACCGGTGCCCACCGCGAGCAGCGTCTGCGACGCCCGCGGCGAGCGGTCCCTGCCGGTGGCGAGCGCGAACATGAAGCCGCACAGCCCGAGCACGACGAGCGAGACGATGAGCCGCGATCGGTCCGCGGACCACGCGCGCGCGTCGGTGCGCGAGAGCGCGGCGAGCATCTCGCAGGCGCGCGCCGGCTCCTCGCTCTCCATCAGGTACGCGCCGACCCACTCCCGGTAGCGCGAGATGTCTTTGAGGTCGAGGCCGCCCAGCGCGGCCCCGGGCGTGATGACCGGACAGTCCTGCGACACGTGTTCGGTCGCCGAGGCCTGGATCTCCTCGCGCAGATCGGTCTCCACCTGCAGGGTGAGCCGATCGAGCTCGGTCCACCGCGCGCCGAGCGCGGCCGCATCCTCGCCGTCCCCCGACACGGCCTGCGCGTGCTCCGCGGCCGTCCACCGCGCATCGGCGACCGCCAGCAACGCCAGCCTGCTGAGGTCGCGGAGGGCCGTCTGCCGGCCGACGTGCTCGAGCTGCTGCGCGAGCGCCGCCTGGCGATCGGCATCCGCGCGCACGTCGCGCTCGCTGACGGCGACGGCCGCCAGCGTCGCGGCCGACGCGGCGAAGATCACCAGGGTCACCGCCCCAGCGATCTCGGCCCACCACTTCGCCCGGGTGCCGACGTCCTGGCTGTCGGCGGCGGTGCGCCGGCCGCGCATCCGGCGGGTCCAGAAGATCTCGGCCAGGAGCGCCGCGGCGACCGCGCCGAAGACGATCGCGGTCGCCACCGGGTCCACCGTCGCGACGAGGAGGATCGTCATGCCCGACACCAGCGCCACGGCGGCGGCGCCGAGCGCCCACAGCCGCCCGCGGAGGACTCGGCCGCGCGCGATGAGCCGCGGCCGGGCGGAGCGGTTGCCGAGCTCGTCGGCGATGATCAGGGTCGCGACGGTCGCCGCGAACAGCACGCCGGCGAGCATCGAGAGCAGCTCCTGCCGGTTGATCCGCTCCGCCTCCCGCGTCGCCTCCGCGGCCCCCACGGCGGGCTGGGAGTCGGTGGAGAGGTCGAGCAGCACCCGCCGCTCGGCCCGCTGCGCCGAGTAGCCGATCTGCTCCTCCTGCTCCTCCTGTACGGCTTTCTCCGCCTGCTCGTCCTGCTCCTCCTGCTCGGCGTCGGCCACAGGGCAGCTGTACAGCGGGTCGCCCTGGATCAGCGGATCGAGCGACTCCATCGCCAGCGACGCCGCCACCAGCTCCGTGGTCTGCGGCGCCGACGTCAGCAGGGTCCCCTGCACCGCGGCGCGGGCGATGAACGCCTCGCAGTACTGGCCGAGCAGGAAGGAGTCGTGGGCGACGAGCGTCTGCAGGCGGCCCTCGTCGCGGGCGGCCTCGGCCTGCAGCGTGCGGGCATGGCTGAACGCCTCGTCGGCCTCCTCCCCGGCGCGCGTCGCCTGGTAGGCCGCGAACGCGCTGAGCGTCGTCGCGATCGCGATCGCGGTGACCAGCGCCGTATCGCGCCGCAGGAAGAGCGTGCCCACGCCGACGAGCCGTCGGACGGGGCGACGTGGTCGGCGTGCCGGTCGCGGGCGCCCCGAGTGCGCGTCGCCCGGCTCGTCCGGTGGCGCCGTCGGATCGACCACCTGGACCCCCATCCCGATGCCCGCTGCCGGCGGATCCCCCGCTCCGCCGAACCTGCCGCGAACGTTACTCGCCGGGCTGAGGCGCGACAAGGCGTGCCGGCGACGTCCACGGTCGCCGACGCCGTCATACGGCGACATCTTTCATGCGACGGAATAGATCCCAGATTCATGTGCTTGCATGGAAGTGGAATGTCCACGGTGGTCCCCGCCGGGGACCTTTGTCTTTTCAAGGAGTGAATCCATGTCCGACCGGACCATCGGCTACATCGTCGGCAGCATCTCGTCGACCTCGATCAACCGCGGCCTCGCCAAGGCGCTCGAGCGCCTCGCTCCCGAGGGCACGACGCTCGTCGAGATCCCGATCGCGGACCTCCCCTTCTACTCGCCCGACTATGACGCCGACTTCCCGCAGGTCGCACGCGACTTCAAGGAGGCCATCGACGACGTCGACGGCGTCATCATCGTGACCCCCGAGTACAGCCGCTCCATCCCCGGCGTGCTCAAGAACGCCCTCGACTGGGCCGCCCGCCCGTGGGGCCAGGGCTCGTTCAACGGCAAGCCCACCGCCGTCATCGGCACCTCGCAGGGCGGCATCGCCACCGCGGCCGCGCAGCAGCACCTCAAAGCGATCCTCAGCCACTACAACGCCCCGACGCTCGGCCAGCCCGAGGGCTACGTGCAGACCACGCCGGGCCTCTTCGCCGAGAACGGCGAGGTCACCAACGACCAGACCGCCGAGTTCCTCGTCGGCTACCTCGAGGCCTTCGGCGCGCTGGTCGACCGCTACGCCGCGGTTCCCGTCGCCGCCTGATCTCACCCTCGCCGGCGGCGTCCGTCGCCGGCATCGTTCCAGCCGATCGGATGCCTCGATCCGCCGGCCCCTCGCGGGCCCGGGTCGAGGCATCCGTGGCTTCGGGCGTTGCCGCGTGTGTCAGGCGAGGCCGTGCCGGTGGGCGTACACCACCGCGGCGACGCGGTCGCGTGCGCCGAGCTTCTGCAGCACGTTCGAGACGTGCGTCTTGACCGTCGCCTCGCCGATGTAGAGGCGCTGGGCGATCTCGGCGTTGCTCATCGCCTGCGCCACGAGCCGCAGCACCTCGGCCTCGCGCTCGGTGAGCTCGACCGCCGGGGCTGCTCCCGGGCCCGGCGTGCCTGGCGTCCGCTCGGCCGGTGAGACCCCACCCGAGGGACGAGAACCTGGGGAAACCCCGCGGTCTCGTCCGCCGATTGGGGTCTCACGGTCGACGCCGGGAGCCGGCTCCCCAGGCGGCGCGAGGGCGAAGCGCGCGATCACGCGGCGCGTGACCTCGGGGGCGAGCAGGGCGTCGCCGGCGGCGGCGACCCGCACGGCCGAGATCAGCTCCTCGGGCCCGGCGTTCTTCAGCAGGAAGCCGCTCGCACCGGCCGCGAGCGCGTCGAAGAGGTAGTCGTCGCGGTCGAACGTCGTCACGACCACCACGGCGGCGCGCGACTCCGCGTCCGCCGCGATACGGCGGGTGGCCTCGAGCCCGTCCATGTCGGGCATCTGCACGTCCATGCAGATCACGTCGGGACGCAGAGCGGATGCCGCCTCCACCGCCTGGACGCCGTTCGCAGCCTCGCCCACCACGGTGATGTCGCCAGCCGACTCGAGGATCATCCGGAACCCCGCCCGCATCACGGCGTGGTCGTCGACGAGGAGCACGCGCACCGGAGCGCTCACGCGTCCACCTCCGCGCGCGCAGGAACGGGCACGCGCAGCCGCACGAGGAACCCGCCGCGGCCCCGCGGGCCGACCTCCAGCTCGCCACCCGACGCGGCGGCGCGCTCGCGCATGCCGACGATCCCCAGCCCCGGGCGCACGGCCAGGGCGAAGCGGCCGGTATTGGCGACCTCCAGCTCGACGGCGTCACCCGCGTAGCGCAGGCGGACGTCGGCGGTGGCATCCGGTCCGCCGTGCCGGCGCGCGTTCGTCAGCGCCTCCTGCGCGACGCGGTACACGTTGACCTGCACGAGCTCAGGCAGCTCGACCGGCTCGCCGACGACGGTCAGGGTGGTCGGCAGGCCGTTGTCGTTCGCGTGGGCGACGAGGTCGGCGAGGCCCGTCAGGTGCACCGTCGAGCCGCCGTCGGCGTCGCCACCCGATGTCCGCAGCGTCTCCAGCAGCTGCCGCAGCTCGACGAGCGCAGCGCGGGCGGACTCCTCGACGCCCAGCAGCGCCGCGCGCGCGGCATCCGTGTCCCGTTCCAGCACGGCGCGGGCGGCGCCCGCCTGCACGCCCATCGCCGAGACGTGGTGCGCCACGACGTCGTGCAGCTCGCGGGCGATGCGCACGCGATCGAGGGCGACCGCCTGCGCGGCGGTGACCTCGCGCTCGCGCTCGAGCTCGCGGGTGCGCTCCTCCAGCGCGGCGCGCGACATGGCCGCCGCGTACGCGTGGTCGCCCATGTAGTACGCGCCGCCGAAGAACGCCGCGTTCACGAGGAATTGGATGAGCATGTAGGCCGCGAACGGCGAGAACGCGCCGGCGCGCGACAGCGTCTCGTCGCTGGGATCGATCGCCGCCTGGAAGGTCGTCACGAGCAGCCACAGGAACATGCCGACGATGACGCCCACGCGCACCCACAGGGCGCGGCGCCGGTCGTCGACCCAGGCGCCGACGGTGTACATGGCGATGAACATCGAGATGTTGCTGACGTACACGTCGGGGATGCGGAAGGTCACGCCGAGGAAGAACACCACCGCGATCGCCACGACGACGATCTCGGGGAACCGGCGGCGCACGGCGAGCGGGGCGGTGAGCCCGAGGCTGTAGAGCAGCGCCCACTGCATGCCCCCGGTCGCATCGTCGCCGTAGATGCCGGCGACCGACCCCAGCGCGCTGCTCAGCACCGCCGCGACGAAGAGGCCGGCCGCCAGCCAGACGTCGGCGCGGAGCTCCTGCGGTGTCGGACGCGGCCGCGCGGTCGAGGGCGGGAGGTCGGGCATCCCTCCACGCTACGGCGGGGGCGCAGGCGCGGCATCCCCCGCGAGGCGGATTCACCGCACCGAACCTGCGCGACTTGTTATTGACAAGCGTGCTTGCTTTTTGCAACCATGGACGCGTCGCCACCCCGGCGCCCCTGCCTGAAGGAGCAGAGCAATGACGCACATCTTCGTCAACATCGCCACCAGCGACCTCGAGCGGGCGAAGGCGTTCTACACGTCGCTCGGCGCCGGCATCAATCCGCTGTTCACCGACGAGAACGCCGCGTGCATCGTGTGGGACGACAACGTCTACTTCATGGTGCTCACCAAGGAGTACTTCTCGACCTTCACCGACAAGCAGATCGCCGACCCGCGCACGCAGGCGCAGGTGCTCATCGCCCTCAGCCGCGACTCGCTCGAGGAGGTCGACAAGATCGTCGAGACCGGCCTCGCCAACGGCGGCACCGAGCCGACCGAGCCGAAGGACTACGGCTTCATGTACAGCCGCGACCTCGAAGACCCCGACGGCAACGGCATCGAGTTCGTCTTCATGGAGCCGCAGGCCGCCGAGCAGGGTCCCGACGCGTACGTCGCGGAGCAGGCGAAGGCGTAGTGGCAGCCCGCAGCTACGGACAGTACTGCGGGGTCACGACCGCCGTCGAGCTGATCGGCGAGCGGTGGGCACTGCTCATCGTCCGCGATCTGCTCGTCGGCCCCCGGCGCTACACGGACCTCAAGCAGGGGCTGCCCAAGATCCCCACCAACATCCTCTCCACGCGGCTCAAGGAGCTGCAGGAGAGCGGCGTCGTGCGCCGCGTGCCGCTGCTGCACTGCGGGCTCGTCTACGAGCTGACGCCGTACGGCCGCGAGCTCGAGCCGATCGTGCTCGCGCTGGGCCGGTGGGGCTTCCAGCAGATGGGCGACCCGCAGCCCGACGACGTCGTGACGGTCGACTCCCTGACGATGGCGCTGCGGACGGCGTTCCGAGCGGATGCCGCGGCCTCGCTGCCGCCCGCCGACTACGAGGTGCACGTGGCCGATGTCGTCCTGCGCGTGCAGGTCGACCGGGAGCGGCTGCGGATCGCGCAGCTGCACCCCGCCGGGCGCCCTGTCGACCCGCGGCTGGGCACGCAGGCCTCGACGGCGGGCGAGCCCGATCTGACGTTCGCGGCGGGCCCCGGCATCCGTCGCGTCATCTCGAGCGAACTGACCCCGGCCGAAGCGATCGACCAGGATGTACTCGCGGTCGTCGCCGGGGATGCGACACTTCTCGAACGGTTCGCGCAGACTTTCCGCATCGAACCCGGCTCCGCGCTCGCCGCGTGAGCCTCGCTGCCGCCTGAAGGGACACGACAATGGCCGGTCGCATCCACATCGACCTGTTCACCACGCTCGACGGGGTCGCGCAGGCGCCCGGCGGCCCGCAGGAGGACACCACGGGCGGCTTCCCCTACGGAGGGTGGCAGGCGCCGTTCCCCGATGAGGTCATCGGGAAGACGATCTGGGACGGCATCTCGAACCTCGACGCGCTGCTGCTCGGCCGCCGCACCTACGACATCTTCGCGGGGTACTGGCCGAACCAGACGGGCGGCATCGCCGAGGTCTTCAACCGCGTGCCGAAGTACGTCGCCTCGCGCGGTCTGCCGACCCTCGACTGGGAGGGCTCGTCGCAGCTCGGCATGGACTTCGCGCGAGAGGTCGAAGCGCTGCGCGAGCGGCACGAGAGCATCCATGTGATCGGGAGCGCCAACCTCGTCCAGACGCTGCTCATGGAGCAGCTCTTCGACGTGCTGACGCTGTGGATCTACCCGGTGGTGCTCGGACAGGGCAAGAAGGTGTTCCCCGAGGGGTGCGCCCCCGCGAACTTCACGCTCCTCGAGCCGGCCGTCACCGGTCCGAGCGGCGCGGTGCTGCTGCGGTACGGTCCGGTCGCCGGCGAGGTGCGGACCGGAGACATGACCGCGGAGGACTGACCGGGGTCGCTGAGATCTCGATACGCGTGCTCGTTCCTCGCGCGCTACTCGATCTTGACCCGGCGCGCATCAACGCTCGTACCTCGCATCGATCCGCGCCGCGTCAGAAGATCATCGGGCGGTCGTCGTCGTCGGGGCCCTCGAGGTCGAGGTCGACGACGACGGGGACGTGGTCGCTCGGCAGCTCGCCCTTGCGCTCGTTCCGGTGGATGGTCGCGCCGGTCACGGCGTCGGCGATGGCACGGGACCCCAGGATGAAGTCGATGCGCATGCCCTCGTTGCGGGGGAACTTCAGGCGCTTGTAGTCCCAGTACGTGTAGCCGGTGGGGATCAGCGGGCGCACCACGTCGTGCAGGCCGACGGCCTCGAGCGCGGCGAACGCCTCGCGCTCGGGCGGTGACACGTGGGTCGAGAAGCCCGGCACGACCGCGGGATCGCCGTTGTCGGCATCCGTCGGCGCGATGTTGAAGTCGCCCACCAGCGCGAGCGGCAGGTCGGGATCCGCGGCCAGCGAGTCGGACGTGTACTGCGCGAGCGCCGACAGCCAGTCGAGCTTGTAGTAGTAGTGCGGGTCGCCGAGCGAGCGGCCATTGGGCACGTACAGGCTCCACACCTCGACCCCGCCGACGGTCGCGCCCATCGCGCGGGCCTCCTGCGGGGCATCCGGCCCGTTGTGGCCCTTCTCGAAGCCGGGCATGCCGGGGAAGGCGGTGCGCACCTCGGTGACCGGCTCGCGGCTGGCGATCGCGACGCCGTTCCACTGCGAGAAGCCGTGCGCCTCGACGTGGAACCCCGCCTCTTCGAACCGCTCGAACGGGAACTGCTCGGCCTTGCACTTGATCTCCTGCATCGCGAGCACGTCGATGTGCTCGCGCACCGCGAAGTCGACGATGCGGTCGACCCGGGCGCGGATCGAGTTGACGTTCCAGGTGGCCAGGCGCATGGCCTCCAGCCTAAAGCGGGCGGCCGACGTCGAAAGGACGCGAGCGGATGCCGCCCCCCTGGCGTATCACCCGTTCGGAGAGGAGTCTCCTTCTTGTCAGCGGCCGCGTCCGCGGTCGGGAAAGCGAGACCCACCATGGACCACGACTGCGGCTGCGGCCACGGGGCGCAAGCCGCCCACGACTCCGCGCCCCTGGAGTTCGACGCCGACGGGGAGCTCATCCTCCCCGATCCCGTCATCCGCCCGGAGATGCTCACCCGCGCGTGCCCCATCGGCACGCTCGACGGGTCCTGGCTGCTCGAGCTCGAGCGGCGCACCGTGTTCGGCCCCGAGGTGCGCGGTGCCATGCGCATCGAGGTCGGCGCGTCGTCACTGCGCGTCTCGGGCGACATGTACTCCCGCCGCGTCTTCCCTCCCGTGCTCACGGAGGTGGAGCGCCCGTTGCCGTTCCCGCTGCCCGAGCCCCGACCGCAGCCGTTCGGCGGGGACGCCGAGGCCGACGGTGCCGAGCCGGATCCGGGAGAGGACGACGCGCCGGTGCTGTCGGAGCTCACGGCGTTCAACCTGCGCTGGTACCCGGCGTTCCCGGCATCCCAGTACACCTGGTACTTCCGCTCCAACGGCGCGACCTACGCCGGCGGCACGCTCACCGTGCAGATCGTGCGACACCTGTGGAACCGCACCACGCAGGAGTTCGTCTCGACCGACACCGGAACGCTCACGCTGCGCTGCCGGCGCCCGCTCGTGGTGACCGCGACCAGCGCCCTGCTGGGCTCGTCGCAGCGCATGACGGGCACGCTGTCGATCGGCGGCACGGTCACGAACGTCACGGCGTCGAAGACCTCGCCGATGTACCGCGGATGCCGCATCGAGGTCGATGCGATGGTGAACCGCGCGTTCCCGGCATCCGCCACCATCGGCTCGGGCGCGGCGGCGTCGGTGCGCTCGGTGTACGCGTCGGCCGGATGGGACGTCACCGTCGTGACCGACGAGATCAACGTGCCCGAGGACGCCGCGCTCACCAACGCCGAGCTCGCGACGCTCATGACGGGGCACCGGCAGGCGGTTGCCGGTGACGGCTGGCGCCTGTGGCTGTTCGTCGGGTCGGCGCAGGGCGGGCTGTTCGGGATCATGTTCGACGACGACACCGTGCCGCGCGAGGGCGCCGCCGGGTTCGCCGACGTGCGGCTCGGCAACGATTCCTTCATCGCCGCCGGCGCGCGGGGCCGACCGCTGGACGAGGTGCCGGCGGCGTTCCTGCGCACGCTGGTGCACGAGGCGGGGCACGCCTTCAACCTGTGGCATCCGAAGCACGACGTGCACAACCCGGGCATCGGCACCGAGATCATGAACCAGACCGGCGACGTCATGGGCTTCGCCACCTCGGCGAACCCGTACCCCGGCAACGCCTCGTTCCTGTTCTCGGACCACGACCGCACGTCGCTGATCCATTCGCCCGACCCGCAGGTGCGACCCGGCTGGAAGAACTTCGGCTGGGGCCACGGCGACCTGTCGGCGGGGCTGCCCGCGCCGGTGGACGCCGCGGGCCTGTGGGGCGACCAGGGCGACGACGGTCTCGAGCTGACGGTCGCGATGCCCGCGCAGGCGTTCGTCGGCGAGTACGTCACCGCCGAGGTCGTGCTGACGAACGTCTCCGACCAGGCGCGCACCGTCACGACGCTCATCAACCTGTCGGAGGGCGACCTCGTCTTCCTCCACACGCCGCCCGACCACTCGCTCCAGCATCTGGTCGACGTCGCCATCGGCTGCGGCCCGCGGCCGATGACCGTCCTGCAGCCGGGGGAGTCGATCCGCAACCACGTGCAGGTCTTCTTCACCAACCAGGGGGTGACCTTCACCGAGCCGGGACGCCACACGGTCGCCGCCCAGCTGGAGGTCGATCCGGTGACCACGGTGCGCTCCGCGCCGGTGACGGTCGACGTGCGGGGCCCTGCCTCCGATGCCGAGGTCGACATCAGTGCGAAGACGCTCACGCCGGGCGTGGGCCGTGCGATCGCGCTGGGGGACTTCGCGACGGATGCCTCCGCCCGCGCGGTCCTCACGGACCTGGCCGAGCAGCACAGCGACACCGACACCGGCGCCGCCGGAGCGCTGGTGCTCGCGAACGCGCTGGCGCGGTCGTTCTCGGACTTCCGCACCCGCGACGTGCGCGAGGCCGCTCCGGACGACGCGGCGCACTTCCTCGAGCTCGCGCTGCAGGGCCGGTCGGCCGAGCGCGTCGCCGCGCTGGCGGTGACCGTCGCGAGCCCGACGGAGAAGGAGGCGCCGGTCGTCGCCGACACCATCGCCGCGCTGAAGGCGCGGGCGAAAGGCGGGGCCCGCTCGGCGGCAGGCAAGGACGTCGCCGAGGCCGAGCGCATCGCGGCGGACTTCGTGTCGCCCGAGGGCCGCTGATCCGGGGTATGGCTGCGGTTCGACAGGAGAAATCGCCCTCCGCAGGAGGTTGGAACGCTTCAGCGTCCTGTGGAGGGCGGTTTCTCCTGTGGAGGTGACACAGAGCCCGGAGACGGTCGGGCGGGAGGTTGCGCTGCGCGTTCAGCGAGGGCCCCGCGCCGGTTCGACAGGAGATGTCGCCTTCCACAGGAGGTTGGAACGCTTCAGCGTCCTGTGGAGGGCGGATTCTCCTGCAAAGGGTGACACAGAGCCCGTCCAGGGGAAGGATCGAGCCGTGACGAAGCACGCGGACGGCGGCGGGCTGGAGCTGCGGCTCCGGCCGGCCTCGGCCGAGCCCGCGCGCGGCACGGCCCCCGGCGACGCGCCGGGGACGGCGCGCGGAGACGCGCCCGGGGCAGAGGCGCGGAGCGGCCCGCGGGCGAGTGCAGCGGGCGCATGGACCGTTCCCCTCGATCGCATCGCCTACGCGGACGCGGAGCTCGTCGCGCGTGAGGCGGCGACGGTGAGCGCGCGGCTGAACATCGTCGAGGGAGACCTCGAGATCTTCGTCACGCCGCCCGGCGGCCGGCCCGTGCGGGCGGCGTGGCCCTGGCCGGTCGACTCCGCGCCGCGGTCGGTCGAACTGGCGCCGGGGGAGTGCCTCGTCGCCTCCGTGCCGCTGCTGTCGGCGGGGAGCGCCCCGCTCTTCCCGGCGCCCGGGCGGTACGAGCTCGTCGCGCGGTTCGCGGCGCGGCCGGGACTGACGCTCGAGTCGAACCCGGTCGCACTCCTACGCACGGCGCCCGAAGACGCGGCGATCGCCGCCGGACTCGGCGACCGCGACGTGCTGCAGAGCCTGCTCGGCGCCGGCGTGATCGGCGCGGCCTCGGCGCAGCTCGAGAAGATGGCGGACTCGGACGACTTCGGCACCGCCGCGGCGGCGAATCTGGCGCTCGGCCGGACCGCGGCGCTCGCGGGAGCCGCCGACGATCCGGCGGTCGCGCGCGCTGTGGCCGCGCTCCTGCCGCCCGGCGCGACCGGACCCGACGAGCGTCGCGACGCCGTCGCTCCGCGTGCGTCCGCGCGCGACGCCGCCGCCCTCAGCGGGCGCCCGCTCGCCGAGTGACCCGCATCGGCCGGGGCGCGGCATCCGTAGACTCGACGGCATGACCGTCGCCTCCACGCCCGCCCTCGAAGCCGACCGCCAGTACCTGATCGCGCTGATCCAGGACGAGGCGGTCTTCCACGGGGACTTCACCCTCTCGAGCGGCAAGAAGGCCACGTACTACGTCGATATGCGCAAGCTCACGCTCGACCACCGTGCGGCGCCGTCGATCGGGCGCATCATGCTCGACCTCATCCGCGACGTCGACGGCATCGTCGCCGTCGGCGGGCTCACCCTCGGCGCGGATCCCATCGCGAACGCCGTCATGCACGAGTCGGCGCGCACCCACAAGCCGCTCGACGCGTTCGTCGTGCGCAAGGAGCCGAAGGACCACGGGCGCGGACGCCAGGTGGAGGGGGCGGATGTCGCGGGCAAGCGCGTCGTCGTCGTCGAAGACACCTCGACCACCGGCCAGTCGGCGCTCAAGGCCGTCGAGGCGCTGCGGCGCGAGGGCGCCGAGCCGGTCGCCGTCGCCGTGATCGTGGACCGCAAGACCGGTGCCCAGGCGGCCGTCGAGGCCGAGGGCCTGCAGTGGCTCGCCGCGATCGACCTCGACGACCTCGGCCTCCAGCCGCAATAGCCCGCGGGCCGTCGATCGGCGCGGCGGTCGCCGGAAGACGCCGCTCGCGCGAGCCGAGTGTGTCCGCTTGTCGACTGTCCGATGGCGATGGCATGCTCGTCCGCAACCCACGGAAGGGGTGTGGAATGCGCAAACCCGCGCTCGCTCTCGCTGCAACCGCAGCGGCACTGCTGTTCCTGTCCATCGGCTCTCCGGCCCAGGCCATCACCGACGGCGTTCCCGACGGCGACGGCCATCCCCACGTCGGCATCATGGTCGCCCAGGATGAAGAGGGCACGCCCATGTGGCGCTGCAGCGGCACGCTGATCTCGCCGACGCTGTATCTGACCGCCGGCCACTGCACGTTCGGGGCCGACCAGGTACAGATCTGGTTCGACGACGACCTGCGGGATGCCGCCGCCCATCAGTACCCGAACACCGGCGAGGTGTCGGGCACGCCGTACACGCACCCCGAGTACGACGACGCTCTGTTCTACCTCCACGACCTGGGCGTCGTGGTGCTCGACGAGCCGGTTTACGTCGACGAGTACGGCGTGCTGCCGACGCTGAACCAGCTCGACGCGCTGAAGACCGACAAGAAGTCCGTCACGTTCACCGCCGTGGGCTACGGACTGCAGAAGAGCTTCCCCGACGCGGCCTCGTGGAAGACCCAGGCCGAGCGCCTCCGGATGGTGTCCTACCCCAAGCTGATCTCGATCAACACCGGCTACACCGGCGACGGCTCGCTGATCCTCTCCAACAACGCGCACACCGGCGGGACCTGCTCCGGCGACTCCGGCGGGCCGAACTTCATCGGTGACTCCAACGTGATCGCCGGGGTCACCTCCTTCGGCAAGAACTCGACGTGTGCGGGAACCGGCGGCGTGTACCGCGTCGACCGCGCCGACGACCTCGACTGGCTGGCGACCTTCACCGGCTGACGCGGCCTCGGGCGTGGGGAGAGGCATTCGCCGCCCCCGCGCCCGATGCCTCAGCCGCGCCTGCCGGGGCAAGACGCATGCGGCGGCGGGTCGGGCGCTGAGCGCTCGGGACCGGAGCCTCAGCGGGCGAGGATCTCGGCGTTGAGTTCGCGTTGCCAATCGCGCAGCTGCCACATCGGGTGGTGCGGCGCGGCGTTCGAGCACAGCACGACGCCCCACACGCCGTGATCGAGGGCGGTGCGCACGCCGTGCTCGGCCAGGGCCCGGCCGATCGGGCCCTCCTCGAACGTCCCGTGCAGCGGCGTGTAGCCGACCCAGCCCTCCCCGACGATCGCCGGAACACCCTGCCAGCGCGCCCACGCGGCGATCGCGATGGTGCGCGAGGCGATCTCGCGACGCATGACCTGCTCGTACGGCGGATAGTGCGCGACGAGCCAGGCGTCCCACGCGGCGGGGTCGATCCAGTCGTAGCCGTAGATCATCTGGTCGGTGACGACCGTCGCGCGGTACTTCCACTCCTCGGCGCGGCCGTAGTCCGCGACCGGCGGGGCATCCGGACGCAGCAGGGAACGCAGCGCGACATTGGGGAAGCCCTCGCTGCCCTCCGACCGGATGTCGACCCGTTGCTGCAGGGCGTCGAGCACGCCGTAGCTGTAGACGTGGAACTGCGCGGCGCCCAGTCCGCCGGGGAGCCGATGCATGGCGAGGTGCGGCGGCTTGCCGTAGCTGGCGGTGATGAGCAGATCCGGATGCTGCGCCCGCAGCCGCGCCACCTCCTCCGCTCCGCCGTCCTCGAGCGCGGGCAGGATCGAGAAGTCGACCTCGTTGTGCAGCTCCACGAGAGCGATCCGCTCACGGTGGCCGTGGTCGGTGAGCCACCCGATCATCGCGTCCCATGCGTCGGAGAGGACGCGGTAGCGCTCGGCGAGCGGCACCGCGTCGATCGCGTGGAACCATGCGGGAGAGGCGGCGAACGCGGTCGACTGCTGGTACTCCCAGCTGGCCAGGATGATCACCATGCCGTGCGCCGCGGCGGCCTCGAACAGCGCCAGAAGTCGTGCGCGCAGATCGAGGCGGAAGCCGCCCGGGGTGTCGTACCAGCGGGTGCGCTGGCCGAAGTACCCGCCGGCGGGGGAGGCGCCGAGCCCCTCGATCTCGAGGTCGCCGGCGAGGTCGTCGAGCCCCAGCCCGCCGAAGAGCAGCAGCGGTGCGGCGCAGATGCGGATGGCGTTGTAGCCGAGGGAGGCGGCATCCGCCACCGCCGCGCCGAGATCGGCGTACGGCTCGCCTGGACCCGCCTGCGTGTACCAGGAGAAGTCCCACAGGGTGATCGTGAGCCGCTGGGGCAGGTGCGCCGGCACCGGTCCGGTGAGGGACGACTCGTCGCGCTCGATCGTGCCGGATCCCAGGTAGCGCTCGGTCATGCGTCGATCCTTCCCGCGGTGCGGACCTCGGTCGCCGAGGCGGCCTGCCGCGCGCGCCCTCGTGCGGCGAGCCGCTCCAGTTCGTCCGCCGTCGCAGCCCGGATCGATGCGGTGTCGGAGTCGAAGGGCGTGAGCTCGGGCACCGAAGTGGCGAAGTAGTCGACCTCGTCCCTCGCCGCGCGCAGGGCGGCCGCGCGCGCGTCGAGGGCGTCCCAGGCGGCGCTCGCCGCAGCGGCGTCGCCGAGGTGCAGGTGTGCGATGCCCTCCCAGTACGTGGTCTCGTCGGCAGGGCGCGGGTCGACGGCGAGCGGCGTCGGCGCGACGGCTTCGCGCCACGCGTCGGCGGCGCCGGCGGGGTCGCCGGCCGCTTCGCGCGCGAGACCGAGGAGCATCCACCGCCGCACCGGACGCTCAGCGGGGTGCCGTCCCTCGCCGAGCGACCGCGGCGGCGCGAATCCCGCCTCGAGGAGGGCCGCTGCCTCTGCCGGCGATGCCGGGAGCATCCGCTCCGCGAGCGTGCACGCGGCGCGATCGAACGCCGCGATCACCCGTCCTTCGCCGCCTTCGAAGGGGCGGAACCGCCGTGTGCTGAGCAGGCGCCAGGCGTCGTCGACCCGCCCCGCATCGAGCAGGAGGTTCGCGTGGCGCACAGCCAGGTCGTCGCGGACGTCGAGCAGCGCGGCGTGCCGCTCGAGCATGGCGAGGCGGGTGGCGGCATCCCTTCCGCGCCGTTCGGCGAGCACGTCGCGCTCGAAGACGAGGCGCGCTTCGGGTCGCAGGGCGAGCGCCTGTGCGAGGGCCGCGTCGGCACCCTCGTCATCGTCGGCGACAGCCACGAGAGCGATCGCGAGATTGCGCCACACCACGGGGTCTGTCGATCCGCCGGCGGTCGACGCGCGGAGGTGCTGCAGCGCGTCGGCCTCGCGGTGCGCGTCGAGCAGCCACATGCCGAGCAGACCGCACGCGACGACGTCGGTCGGGTCGTCGTCGATCGCCGCGACCAGAGCGTCGTACTGATCCAGGCCCGCGGGGAAGGCGAGCGCCGCCGACGACGCACGCGCGGACCGCCGCTCGTCGGCCGCCGCATCCGCCCGCCCGGCGCGCTCGAGCCAGTGCGCGCGCAGATAGTGGCGGAGCGGACCGGCGAGCCCCGCCGACGGAGTGGCCTCGAGGTCCAGCCCCGTTGCGGCCAGCGCCTCGTCGTACGCGCCGGCACGGGCGAGCTCGGCGCCGACGTCGAGGGCGGTGCGCGCGTCGCGCCGGGGCGGGTCGCCCCGCAGCGCCCGCGTCGCCGGGTCGAGCGGGTCGTCGGCGAGCAGGTCTGTCAGAAGGGCGACGGATGCCGCGTGCTCGCCGTGGCGCGCGAGTGCGAGCGCCTCGATCCGGCGCGCCTCCGGGATGGCACGCGCGGCACGCGCCAGCGCGAGAGCCGCCGTCGGGGACCCGGTGCGCAGGGCGATGCGTGCGCGCGCCAGGGCCGCCGCCCCGGCGAAGGCTGCGTTCCAGCCCGACTTCGCCAGCCACCGATCGGCGGCGTCGTCGTTCCTCAGCCGCTCGTGGACGAGACCGAGGAGGTACGCCGTCTCGCCGTCGCGCGGGTTGAGGTTGCGGCGGGTGAGCCGGTCTGTCGCCGCGGTGAGAAGCTCGAGCGCCTCGGCGTACTGTCCGCGCGCGAGGTGCCACGCGCCGAGCGCGGTGGCGGCCCTCGAGTCGCCCGGATCGCGGCGCAGCGCCTCGCGCAGGTACGGCACCGCGGACCGCGTCGGGTGCCGGTACTGCAGCAGGTGCACCGCCGTGGCGTACAGCTCGTCGTTCGACGGGATGTCCTCCGGCTGGTCGGGCGCGGTCGCCGCCCACGGCTCGCCGGCGTCACCGGTGGGGGCGCGCCACACCACCAGAGGCGCGCCGGAGTGGATGACCCGCACCTCGAGTTCCGGGGCGTCCGCCGGGATCGCCGCGCCCGCCGTGAAGGGCGCATCCGGCGAGAGAGCCGCCGTCCACGCCTCGACGAGCTGACCGCCGCGGCGCAGCTCGATCGAGGCGCCGGGCAGCGAACGCGTGGCGATCGCCGTGATGCGCGTGCCGTCGCCGTCGGCGCGGACGCCGAGCGCAGCATCCGTCGTCGCCTGCCGGACCGGGCCGGTGCCGTGGATCGGGTACCAGTACTGGCGGAAGCGCTTGGTCTCGCCCGGGAGCAGCCAGCTGAAGTCGGGCTGGTTGTCGGTGTAGACGCCCGCCATGAGCTCGACGTAGGGGCCGTCGCCGTCGGTGAGCTGATCGTCCCACGCTCGGCCGATCGGGCCGTCGCCCCACGTCCACTGCTTCTTGCCGGGTGAGATCGCCCGGTCGGCCCAGTGCACGAAGCCGGCGTCGGCGGCATGGTCGTAGCCGCCGAAGAAGTCGTCGTCGGTGTCGGTGATCATGTACGACGTCGGCACCGGGATGTTGCTGTAGACGTCGATGCGGTCGGCGTCGGCGTGCTCGGCGGCGCGCGCCGGGTAGTCGACGCCGTAGTACGGCCGGTCCGCCCGCGGGAAGGCGGTGATGGCGCGCCGGGCGTGGTCGGCGACATAGGCGACGTCGTCGGGGAAGAACGACTGGTACTGGTCGTGCGAGCGCGCGGCGACATTGGCCCACCACAGGAACGTCTGCGGCACGTCGGTGCGGTTGTGCAGTGCCGCTTCGAGCTCGATGAGCGAGGAGCCCGGCCGCAGGCGCACGCCGTGCACGGCCCGCATGCGCTGGAGCGGATCGAGGTCGCTGTGCCAGACGACGACCGCGCCGTCGTCTTCGCGCTCGATGCGCGCGTCGACCGGCAGGAACGTCGCCGGCCGGTGGTGCTGGGGCCAGTTGAACTCCACGCCGCCCGAGATCCACGGACCGGCCAGTCCGACGAGCGCCGGCTTGATGACGTTGTTGCGGTAGAAGAAGTCGTAGCCGGCGACCTTGTCGTAGCCGATGTGGATGCGGCCGCCGATCTCGGGCAGCAGCAGAAGGCGTACGTAGGCGTTCTCGAGATGGATCGCCTGCCACAGCCGCGGCGCCTTCTCGTGTGCGACGCTGTCGATCATCGGCAGCGGGTACACCTTGCCGCTGGACCCCTGGTAGACCCGGCGGTCGAGGAACAGCGGGAACGGGTCCGGCTCACCGGCCGCGTAGGTGTCGATCGACACCGGCTCGCTCCAGCAGGCGACGCCGCCGGCGGCGAGGAGGCGCGCCTGGTCGGCGGGGGCGGCGGGCAGCTCGATGCGGCTCGGGGCGTCGGCGGGGGAAGTCACCTGGCAAAAGTACGGCGCGCAGGTCCGCGCGACAATGGGAGAACGCACGTCGAACCTGGATGATCCGCTGGTCGCCGTATGGCAAGATGCCGGAATGGAACGCGCCGACGGCTTCGAGCGGCAGCGGCTCAGCGTCGTGCCGCGCCCCCTCGTGGAGGCCGCACTTGTGCGCCCCGTCACGCGACGGATCCTGGTGACGGATGCCGGATACTTCCCGCGGGCCGAGCTGCACGGTCGTCATCGCCCGAGCGGCGCCGAGGAGACGATCGTCATCGTGTGCGTCGCCGGCTCGGGCTGGGTCGAGGCAGGCGGGGCCCGCCTGCGCGTCGGCAGTTCGACGGCGATCGTGCTCCCGGGAGGCATGCCGCATTCCTACGGCGCGGCGGCCGACGAGCCCTGGACCATCTGGTGGTGCCATGTGCGCGGCACCGATGTGCCCGAACTCGTCGAGGCTGCCGGCATCCGTCGCGACCGGGTCACCCTCTCGCTGCGCGAGGTGGACCGCGTGACCTCGCTGCTCGACGAGATCTCGGTCGCGCTGGCGCGCGACACCACCCCCGCTCGCCTGGCAGCGACGTCGGGAATGGCGTGGCGGCTGTTCACGCAGCTCGCGGTCGACCGCGCGCTGCCGAGCGAGGGAGCACCGGTCGAACGCGCGATGCGCTATCTCGAAGACCGCATCGACGGCCGGGTGCAGGTGCCCGAGCTCGCCGCGATGGTCGGCGTCTCGCCGTCGCACCTCGCCGCGCTCTTCCGCGAGGCGACCGGCGGAGGCGTGCTCGCCCATCACAACGCGCTGAAGATGGCGCGTGCCCGGGCGCTGCTGGACACCACCCACCTGCCGGTCGCCGAGATCGGCCGGCAGGTGGGCATGGACGATCCGTTCTACTTCTCACGCCAGTTCCGGCGGACGCACGGCATGAGCCCGCGCGCGTACCGGGAACTGCGCAAGGGCTGATCAGCCCTTCGTGGCACCGGCCGTGAGGTCGGCGCGCCAGAACCGCTGCAGTGTGGAGCGGGTCAGTCGCGCTTGCCGCGATTGCGCCACCACTGCCACAGGATCACGGTGAGCGTGCCGAGCAGGATGACGGCGCTCGTCAGCAGGAGCAGCGTCTGCTCGGTGTCGGAGATCATGGGCGCTTCCCTTCGGCGGCGTCGGCCACGAGTTTCGCGATGCGCGCGGCGCGCGTCTCGGGTCGGCGGGCGGAGTCGACGGCGCCGATGCCGACCTTGCGGGTCGACGGCGGGAAGGCGTCCCACGCCGCGCGGGCGGTCGGCTCGGCGTCGAGGGCGGCGGCGAGGTCGTCGGGCTCGCGCAGCGCCTCGGCGTTGTCGAGCACGGTCCATGCGCCGTTCTGCTTGGCGAGTTCGATGGCACGGATGCCGGCCTCCGCCAGCAGCCCGTCGGCCTCGAGCCGCGCGACCCGCGCCTTGTTCGTCGCTGCCCATCCGCTCGACGGACGCCGCGGCGCGAACCACAGCCCGCCGCGCTGCTCGTCGAAGGAGCGGACCGGCCCGTCGATCCACCCGAAGCACAGCGCCTGCAGGATCGCGTCCTCGTAGCCGACGAACTCGAGCCCGGAGCCGGGCCGGGCGCGGACGAGCCACGCTCCCTTGGAGGTGCGATGGTTCTCGGCGAGCCAACGGCGCCAGGCGGCGGCATCCGTCGCCTCCACCTTCTCGCCGTCGTCGAGCGCTCCCATGCTCGCGACCCTATCGGTGAGCCCCGACGTGAGGGTCAGAGCAGCTCGGGGTCCTCGGACTCGACCGGCTCGGAGTCGAGCAGGTCGGCGACCGAGCCCAGCACCTCGTCTGGGCGGAACGGGTAGCGCTGGATCTCGGCGGCGTCGCTGATGCCGGTGAGCACGAGCACGGTGTGCAGGCCCGCCTCGATGCCGGCCACGACGTCGGTGTCCATGCGGTCGCCGATCATGCCGGTGTTCTCGGAGTGGGCGCCGAGGCGGTTCATCGCCGAGCGGAACATCATCGGGTTGGGCTTGCCCACCACGTACGGCTCCATGCCGGTGGCCTTGGTGATGAGCGCCGAGATCGCGCCCGTGGCCGGCAGCACGCCCTCGGTCGACGGACCGGTCGCGTCGGGGTTCGTCGCGATGAAGCGGGCGCCGGCCCCGATGAAGCGGATCGCCTTCGTGATCGCCTCGAACGAGTAGTTGCGCGTCTCGCCCACGACGACGTAGTCGGGGTTCGTCTCGGTCATGATGAACCCGGCCTCGTGGAGCGCCGTCGTCAGGCCCGCCTCGCCGATCACGAACGCCGTCCCGCCGGGCATCTGCGACTTCAGGAAGTCCGCCGTCGCGAGCGCCGACGTCCAGATGGACTCCTCGGGCACCAGGAGTCCGGAGGCCCGCAGCCGGGCGGCGAGGTCGCGGGGCGTGAAGATCGAGTTGTTGGTCAGCACCAGGAACGGCACGCCCTGCTCGCGCCACTGCTGCAGCAGGTCCGAAGCCCCCGGGATCGGCGTGTTCTCGTGCACGAGGACGCCGTCCATGTCGGTGAGCCAGCAATCGATGTCGGACCGGGTGCGCATGCGTCCAGACTAGGCGGCGGGCAGGCGTAGGGTCGAAGCCGTGACGTGGGACCCCCGCAGCCTCCCCGACCTGGCGGGTCGGGTGTATCTGGTGACCGGCTCGAACACCGGTCTCGGCTACTTCGCGTCCGAGCAGCTGGTGCGGGCGGGGGCGCGGGTGATCATGTCGGCGCGGCATCCGAATCGTCTGTCGGGGGCCCGCGCCGCGATCCGCAGGAGGGTTCCGGATGCCGCACCCGACGCCACCGATCCGCTCATCCTCGACACGTCCAACCTCGGATCGGTGCGCTCCGCGGCCGCCAGCATCCGCGGCCGCGGCCCCCTGGACGGCGTGCTGCTCAACGCCGGGATCGTCCACCCGCCGAAGGTGCGCCAGACGACGATCGACGGCAACGAGGTCGTCTTCGCCACGAACGCGCTCGGCCACTTCGCCCTCGCCGGCGAGCTGCTGACGGCGCTCGCCGAGGCCGCCGGGCGCATGGTGTGGGTCGGCAGCATGTCGACGTCGCTCACCCCCTACGACCCGGTCGACCCGCAGCTCGTCGAGAACTACTCGGCGTGGCGCGCCTATGTGCAGTCCAAGGTCGCCACCGCGGCGCTGGGCTTCGAGGCCGACCGGCGCCTGCGGGCTGCGGGGGTCGACGTCGCGAGCATCGTCGCCCACCCCGGGTACTCGATCGGCGGGCGCACGCCCGGCATCGTCGGCGTCAACGAGCCGTCGCGCGCCAAGCGGTTCCGCGACAACCTCCAGGCGGCCTTCTCGCAGTCCAAGGAGCACGGGGCGTGGCCGCTGGTGCGCGCCCTGACCGATCCCGAGGCCGAGAGCGGCGGCTTCTGGGGCCCCCGCACCGGCTCGCGCGGCGAGCCGCGGGAGCAGACCGCCGCGAAGGTCACGCGCGACCCCGAGGTCGGCGCCCGGCTGTGGCAGGTGGCCGAGCAGGCGACCGGCGTCCGGTGGCCGTTCGACGCCGCCGCACGCATCGGCGCCGCCCGGCGCTGACGGCCGCCTGGCCGACACAGCGTCGGAGGTCTTCGGCGACACGCCGGGTGGCGGCATCCGCTGTCGGCGTGTCGTCCGGATGTTCCGATCCCGTGCTCCCGGACGGAGCAGGAGGGTGTCAGGCGGTGAGCCACACGGCGTCGGAGGCGCCGGCGGGAAGTGCGACGTCGGTTCCGCCGATGCGGAGGGTGACGGCGTCCGTCACCGTCACCGTCGTGCCCACCGCGACGCCGGCCGTCTCGACCGCGCGCAGCAGCTCGGGGTCCCGGTCGCTCACCCGCAGCACGCGGCCCACGTGCCCCGACGGCGCGGTGGCCAGCAGCACGAAGGGCTCGCGGTGCACCTCGCCCGCGGCATCCGGGATCGCATCGCCGTGCGGGTCGAACCGCGGGCGCCCCAGGCGCTCGTCGATGCCCTCGAGCAGCCGGTCGCTGATGGCGTGCTCGAGCACCTCGGCCTCGTCGTGCACCTCGTCCCACGCGTAGCCGAACTCCTGCACGAGCCATGTCTCGATGAGCCGGTGCCGGCGGATGATCGCCGCCGCCCGGCGCACGCCGTCGTCCGAGAGCGCGATCGGGCCGTAGGGGCGATGGGTCACCAGGCCCTGCGCCGCGAGCTTCTGCACCATCTCGGTGACGCTCGACGGCGCCAGGCCCAGCTCGGCGGCCAGCTGCGACGGGGTGATGCGATCGTCCTGCCACTCGGTGTGGTGGTAGATCGTCTTCAGATAGTCGTCGACGGCGGGGGAGGGCACGTCAAAAGGGTACCGGGGCCGCCTCACGCGCCCGTCAGCACGAGCCAGAGCAGCACGCCGTTGAGCGTGATGAGGAAGACGGATGCCGCGATCCCCGCGACCGTCGTCCACACCCGGTTGCGGTACCCGCCGAGCACCTCGCGCTTGGCGGTGAGCGCGACCAGCGGCACCAGCGCGAACGGGATGCCGAACGACAGCACCACCTGGCTGAGCACGAGCGCGACCGTCGGGTCGAAGCCGATCGCCAGGATGATCAGCGCCGGGATGAGGGTGACCAGGCGCCGGGCCAGCAGCGGCACGCGGATGTGCAGCAGCCCGTGCATGATCTCGGCGCCGGCGTAGGCGCCCACCGAGGTGCTGGCCAGGCCGCTCGCCAGCAGGCCGACGGCGAACAGCGTCGCGACGAGCGGTCCGAGCCCGGCGTACAGCGCGGCGTAGGCGCCCTCCAGGGAGTCGGTTCCGGGGACGCCCGCGAGGTTGGCCGCGGCCAGGAGCAGGATGCAGAGGTTCACCGTGCCCGCGATGAGCATCGCGATGGTCACGTCCCACTTCGTCGCGCGCAGCAGGCGCCGGGTCGAGATGCCGCGCAGCTCGGCCAGCGTCGCGTCGGGCGCGGTGCGGTCGCTCAGCGCCGACGCGGCGGCCGGCCGCGGGGCGAACCGGTCGCGGGCGAGCGCGCTGTGGGCGTAGATCGCGTGGGGCATGATCGTCGCGCCGAGGATCGAGGCGGCCAGGAGCACCGAGTCGGTGCCCTCGAAGCGTGGGACGAGCCCGCTTGCGACGCCGGCCGGGTCGGGCGGCGCGACGAGCACGCCGAACGAGAAGCCGATCGCGATCACCACGAGAAGACCGATGACGACGAACTCGAAGGGACGCGGACCCTTGCGCGACTGGATGAGCAGCAGGCCGATCGACACGGCGCCGGTGATCGCGCCGCCCCAGACCAGCGGGATGCCGAACAGCAGGTACAGCGCGACGGCCCCGCCGATCACCTCGGCGATGTCGGTCGCCATCGCGACGAGCTCGGCCTGCAGCCAGTAGGCGCGGCGGCCCCACGGACTGCGGATGCGACGCCCCAGCGTCTCGGGCAGGCTCTGGCCGGTGACGATCCCGAGCTTGGCGGAGAGGTACTGGATGAGCCACGCCATCACGTTGCCGACGACGACCACCCACACCAGCAGGTACCCGTAGCGGGCCCCGGCGGTCATGTTGCTGGCGACGTTGCCGGGGTCGAGGTACGCCACGCCCGCCACGAGCGCCGGGCCGATGAGCCACGCCAGGCGCGGCAGTGTCAGGCCGCGCCGGCGCACGCCAGTGGGGGCATCCGTGAGTTCGGCAGTTTTCGGCACACCGAAACCATACCCGGATTTCGGTGTGCCGAAAAGTGGCGCGTCAGGTGTCGCGGCGCCGGCGGCGCAGCCGCCAGACGTTGCCGCCCTCGGTCTCGTGGATGAGCTCGTCGCACGCGGCCAGCGCGATCGCGAGGCCGCGCCCGGACTCGGCGTCCGCCTCCGGCATGGAGACGGCGCTGAGGTCGAGGAGCGCCGGATCCGCCGTGTCACTGAAGACGGCCGACAGCGCCTCGTCGTCGGCATCCAGCTCGACCGTCACGTGGATCGGCTCGCGCGCCTGCGCGTGCTCGGCGACGTTGGCCGCCACCTCGCTCACCGCCAGGCGGAACAGCATCGCGTCCTCGTCGCCCACGCCCGCGGTGCGACGGAAGAGCTCGTCGAGCGCGTCGTGCACGTGGTCGACGAGCGCGTCGTCGACGATGCCCTCCCAGCGGAGGTCGGCCTCAGTCGCCATCGAATGCCGCCTCCGGGCTCGGGTGATCGCGCAGCACGCGATCCAGGTTGGTGAGCTTGAGCACGCGCTTGACCGGCTCGGTCGCCGCCGCGATCCGCAGATCGCCGCCGGCGAGGCGGGCCGACTTGAGCCCGCCGATGAGGGCGCCGAGCCCCGACGAGTCGACGAACTCGGTGCCGGAGAGGTCGACGACGATGCGCGTGCTGCCCGTGCCCACGAGCTCGTCCACCGCCTGGCGCAGCCGCGGCACCGATGTCGCGGTCAGCCGGCCTTCGGGACGGACGAGCGCGTAGTCCGTCCCGGGCGTCACTGTCAGATTCACGGAGCCTCCTCGGGCTTCGGGGCGATGGGGCGCGTCGGCCCCCGGTACAGGGCGGCCTGGACGATGACGCTCAGCACGGCCAGGTCGTAGACCACCCACACGGTGTTGACGAGCGTGCCGGTGCCGTCCGAGGTGCCGACGGCCAGCCGGGCGAGGCCGATCACCAGCGCCAGCACGAGGACGGCGATCGCGGTCAGCTGCGGCCAGATCTCGCGCCACGGCGGTCCGGACTCGTCGCGGCCGTCCTTCTTCGTCACCGCGAACCCCAGCGGGCGTCCGAGGACCACGTTCGCGAACGCCGACGTGCACGCCTTGATCCACACCGGGAACAGCGCGAGGGAGTACTGCTGGCCGCGCCAGGTCCGCAGGCCCCTCGCGACCACCAGGAAGAGGACCTGGTTCACGATGAAGTAGGGCAGGAACCGCGCGAAGAAGTCCACGCTCCACGCGGTCACCGGCATCACGCCGAACACGAGGTAGATGACCGGTGCGGCGAGATAGACCAGTGCGGTGAAGCCGGAGAGGTAGCTCCACATCGTCGCGAAGTACATGAGCCGCTGGCCGGTGGAGAGCCCCTTCTTGGCCAGCGGGTTGTCGCGCAGCATCACCTGGAGCGTGCCCTGGGCCCACCGCAGCCGCTGCGTCAGCATGGTGCGCAGGTCCTCGGGCGCGAGGCCTCGCGCGAGGATCTCGTGGTGGTAGACGCTGCGCCATCCGAGGGAGTGCAGCTGCATCGCGGTGGCCATGTCCTCGGTGACGGAGATCGTCGCCATCGGCTGGACGGGCTGGGCCTCGTCGGGGCGATCGACCCGCAGCGCCTGCAGGAGGGCCGCCACCGACCCGACGGCGCCGAGCGGCGACAGCTCCCGCGTCGTGAGGGCGTCCAGGCCGGCGTCGTCGATGACGACCGCGTCGAGCTCGGCGTCGCGCTGCACCGGCAGCTCGCCGATCGACGCGAGGTCGGCCCGCATGCGGGCCAGATCGCCGCGCACGAGCTCGCGGGAGGCCGTGTCGACCGCCGACTGCACGCGGTAGGTCACCTCGCCGATCGGATCGCCCGCGTCCAGGCGCACGCGCGCCTGGGTGACCTCGCCGCCGAGCAGTCGCAGCTGGAGCCGCACGGCCGGGTCGGCGGTGCGGTCTCTCGCGGCCTTCACCAGCAGCGCCTCCGCCGCGCGCAGCGTGCGGGCGGTGGACTGCTCGACGTCGCGGACGTACCCCACGATGCCGAGCTGCATCAGGGCGTCGCGGCGCAGCACGGCGTTGGAGCCGCAGAAGAACGCGGCGTTCCAGCCGTCCTTGCCCTGCTGGATGGGCCCGTAGAACAGCGGCGCCTGACTGCCGAGCGGATCGGCGTCGTCGACGTTCATGAACCACTGCGGCGTCTGCACGAGTGCGACCTCGGGGTCGTCGGCGAAGTAGCCGAGCGTGCGATGCAGGATCAGCGGGTCGGGCACCTGGTCGGCGTCGAGGATGAGCAGGAACTCGCCCTCGGTGCTGAAGAGCGCGTTGTTGAGGTTGCCCGCCTTGGCGTGCCGGGGCTTGCCGTCCCAGTCGGACGAGCGCGTGATGTAGCCGACCCCCGCCTCGCGCGCGGCGGCCGCCATGTCGGGCCGTGCGCCGTCGTCGAGGATCCACGTCTCGTGCGGGTAGGCGATGCGCTTCGCGGCCCGCGCGGTGGCGATCACCATGTCGACGGGCTCGTTGTAGGTGGTGATGAGCACGTCGACCGTGCCCTGCGGCGGCGACACCGGTGCCGGGCGCTCCCGTGCGCGCCACATCGTGAGCGAGAACAGGAAGGTGTCGATGAGGCTGTACGTCTCGGCGATGACGAGCGGCACCGCGATCCACCACGCCGACCAGTTCACCGAGTCGAGCCAGCGCCAGGCGATGTAGTTGACCCCGAGCAGGACCGACAGCAGCGCGAGGATGCGGATCCAGACGAACCGCGCCGTCACGGATCCCGCCTCACGACGAGCACCGTGACGTCGTCGGGTGCCGCCTGCTGCAGCGCGAGACGCCGCGCTTCCTCGACCGCGCCGTGCGGGCCGAGGTCGCGCACCACGTCGTGCACGTGGCCGAACGGGTCGCCCGGGTCGAGGATGTCGAGGAGCCCGTCGCTGCACACCATGAAGACGTCGCCCGGCGCGAGCAGGGCGCCCGAGGTGGTCCGTGTCTCGTCGAAGCCCATGCCGAGCGGGAGCCCCGTCGACTGCAGCGGCTCCCACTCGCCGTGCGCCCGCAGGATGAAGGCGAGGCTGTGGCCGGCGTCGATGAACGAGACGCCGCCGGTCTCGAGGTCGACGTCGGCGGCGACCGCCGTGACGAAGATGTTCGCGCCGCCGAGGTCGGCCTCGAGCATGCGGTCCACCTCCGAGACGGTGTCGGCGAGGGAGCGCGTGGGAGCGGTGCGCAGCGACGCCCTGACGGCCGATGCGACGATCGCGGGACCCGTGCCCTTGCCCATGACGTCGGCGAGGGCCACCCGGAGGCGCCCGTCCACGACCTGCCAGTCGTAGACGTCGCCCAGAAGGCTTCCCGCCGGCGTCGCCGATGCGGCGAGCGTGTACCCGGGGACGTCGGGGGTGCGCGCGGGGAGCATGGCGCGCTGCACGACCGAGGCGTAGTCGAGCTCGTCGGCGTCGGTCAGCTCGGACTGCACCCACAGCGCGAGCTCCTTCAGCAGCACCCTCTCGCGATCGTCGAGCGTGCGCGGCCGGGTGTCGATGATGCAGAGCGTGCCGACCTGCTCGCCGCCCGGTGCCTTCAGCGGGTGGCCGGCGTAGAAGCGCAGATGCGGGTCGCCGAGGACGAACGGGCTCTCGGCGAAGGCTGCGTCGGTGGCGGCATCCTCGATCACGAGCGTGCCCTCCTGCCGGATGGTGACGTCGCAGAACGAGCCCTCCCGGGGTGCCTCCCGCCCTCCCAGGCCGATCTGGGCCTTGCGGAACTGCCTGTCGCGGTCGATGAGGGTGACGCTCACCATCGGCACGCCGAACATCTCCTGCGCCAGCCGGGCGACCCGGTCCACCCGCTCATCCGGCGGAGTGTCGAGTACCCCGAGTGCCTCGATGGCGCGCTGGCGCCTTTCGTCGTCGAACAACTGACCCCCCGGTCGTCACGATGACTCCAGTATGGTTCGGTCCCGGACCTGAGGGCGACTTCGCGACGCAAAGCGAACACGCGCCGACGCGGATCGGCGCGCCGCGCCGGGATACCCTTTCCCGGTGACCACGCCCGACCCGAGCGCATCGCGGCCCGAGCACGAGGGGACACCGCCTTCGGATGCCGCGGAACCGACGCTTCCGGTCGGGGTGGGGCCATGGCCGGGCGGACCGGACGCGTGGCCGGACGACGACCGCTACGACCGCGAGCTGCTCGCGCACGGGGACGCCCGCAACGTCGTCGACGCGTACCGCTACTGGACGATGGACGCCATCGTCGCCGACCTCGACGCCCGCCGGCACGCGTTCCACGTCGCGATCGAGAACTGGCAGCACGACATGAACATCGGCTCGATCGTGCGCAGCGCCAACGCGTTCCTCGCCGCCGAGGTGCACATCATCGGCAGGCGCCGGTGGAACCGGCGCGGCGCCATGGTCACCGACCGCTACCAGCACGTGCGCCACCACGAGACCGTCGCGGACTTCGCCGCGTGGGCGGATGCCGCATCCCTCCCCGTCATCGCGATCGACAACGTCGAGGGCTCGAAGCCGCTGCCGGCGGCCGACCTGCCCCAGGCGTGCGTGCTGCTCTTCGGTCAGGAAGGGCCAGGGCTCTCGCCGGAGGCGCTGGCCGCGGCATCCGGCGTCGTCGCGATCGAGCAGTACGGCTCCACCCGCTCCATCAACGCGAGCGCCGCGGCCGCCGTCGTGATGTACGAGTGGTGCCGCCGCTGGGCCTGAGCCGGCCCGCGGTCAGCCGCGTCCCGGGCTCAGGGCGGTCTCACCGCCCAGCCGCAGCGCGCCCTGCCGCGCGCCCTGACGTGCGGTGACCGCGGAGCGGGCGAGATCCGCCACGACCCCCGCGGCGCGAGCCCGCGAGGGCATGAAGCGCAGGAAGAACACCAGCCGCAGCATCCACGCGAGCGCACCCGTGAACGGCACGCCGTACAGCTCCGAGATGCCCCGGCCGGGGCCGAACGAGGCCGCGCGACCGAGCCCCCGGTACGCGAACGGGCGAGCCGGCCGGCCCGAGATCCGGCGCGCGATGGCGCGACCGATGTGGTCGCCGCCCTTCATGGCCCACAGCGCGTTCGCCGGCACGGGCTGCCGGGTCACCGGGTGGTCCACGCGCGCGCCGTCGCCCGCGGCCCACACGCCGTAGCGCACGGCGAGCGTCCGCTGGGTGCGCAGCCGCCCCCGCTCGTCTCGCCACGGGTCGAGTCCGGGGATGTGTACGGGGCTCTGCCCGGTCGTCGTGACGACGGTCGCCGTCATCAGCGTCGTGCCGTCTGCGAGCACCGCCGCCGTCGGCGTGACCTCGGCCAGTCGCACGCCCGTGACCACCCGCACGCCCAGCCGGGCGAGCTCCGCCTCGGCGCGCGAGCGCAGCCGCGGCTGATCGGACCACTCGCTGAGGATGCGCTCGCCGCCGTGCACGAGGGTGACGAGGTGCCCCCGGTCGGCGATGGCGGCCGCCAGCTCGGCCCCCGCGATCCCGCCGCCGGCGACGACGACGGGGGAGCCGGGGACGCTCGCGAGGTGATCGGCGAGCGCCGCGATCTCGCCCGGCCCCCGCAGCGTGCGGCCGTACCGGGCGAGCCCCGCGACGGCGTCCGTCGGCTCGGTCGCGCCCGTGCCGACGACGAGGTGGTCGTAGGCGATCGCCTCGACCGCGTCGTCGCCGCGTCGGTAGGAGACCGAGCGGCGGACGGCGTCGATGCGCAGCGCCCGGCCCTCGATGATCCGCGCGAGCGGCATGGCCTCGGCCAGCGGGGTGGCCACGCGGTCGTGACGGATGATGCCCGAGACCAGCTCGCCGGTGAACCCATGGAAGCGGTGCGCGCGATCGGCCGAGATCACGACGATCTCCAGGTCGCCGCGCCGCAGCTCGCGCGCCGCACGACGTGCGAGCGTGGCGTAGGCGTGCAGCGTGACATACCCGCCGCCGAGCAGCACGACGCGGGTCATGCGATCACCGCCGTGCGGGGCTCGAGTGCGACGGGTGCGCCGAAGCTCGTCGGGTCGGCGGCCCGGAAGCCGAGGTGCGCCAGGCGCCCCGCGCGCTCACGGATGGCGTCGACCTGCTCGAGCGTCGGGTTGCCCAGCGAGAAGTGGCCGCGGTGGCCGGTCAGTGCCAGGATCGCGGTCTCGGCGAAGCACGCGTACGAGCGGCCGTCGGGCAGCCCGATGTCGCCGCCGACCAGGCGCAGGCTGGGGATCGACACGATGCCGCCGTCGACGACGCGCACATCGGGACGAGCGGTGGCCAGGGCGGGCGAGGTGTTGCGCGGCTGCGTCGCATCGAGCACGATCGCGCCCGGTGCGAGGTGATCGGGTCCGAGCAGCGTGTCGGCCGACGCCGTGAGGAGGACCACGAGGTCGGCATCGCCGACGGCGTCGATCGAGTGCGCGGTGGCGACCTCGACGTCGGTCGCGACCGAGGCCGCGAGCGCCTCCAGGCGCGGCGCCGTGCGCGCGATCAGCGTCAGGCGGGCGCCGGCGGAGTCGCGTGCCAGCAGCCTCGTCACGGCGGTGCCGACGCTGCCGCTGGCGCCGACCACGGCGACGTGAGGGCGCGTGGTCCTCGTCGCGACGTGGGGGAGCAGCATCCGGATCTGGTCCTCGACGATCGCCGCCGTGAACGCGTTGCCGTTCGTCACGCCGATGTCGGAGCGGCCGCGCAGCGACGCGCCGCCCGCGGTCACGGTCGCCGTCAGCGCGCCGAGCCCGACGACGTCGGCGCCGAGCGCGGCGGCGCGGTCGACGGCGCGGCCCACGCGACGCCGGCCACCGTCGATGTCGGACAGCAGGTGACGGGCGCCGAACGGCACGAGCACGACGTGGCCGACGCGCTCGCCGCCGATCTGCACGCCCGCCATCGTGACCGGCGGGAGCGGCAGGCGCCGCAGCGCCGCGTCGTAGACGGCCTCGGGCATGAGCCCCAGCGGCCGCCACACGCGCGCGAGGTCTTCGCGCAGGCTGGCGCGGGGGTGGACGGTGAATGCGAACGTTCCGCTCTCGGACACGGCGGGCTCCTTCCGGCGCCGAGGTGAGGGCGCCATGCGATCAAGGAGCGGGCGGCCCGCACGCTGATACGTGGGTGCGAGCGCGCCCTCAGACGCCGACCGTCATCCAGACGGACCCGCGCACGCGCCAGCCGAGCGTGACCAGCCGGGCGAGCATGTAGACGCCGAAGAACGCGACCGCCAGCCACGCCAGGCCCGCCGCGCCGGCCGGCTGCAGCACGGCGACGAGCACCAGCGCGGGGAGGAACGGGACGAGGTTCAGCACGCCGACGATCGCCAGGTACTTCGCGTCGCCCGCGCCGATGAGCACGCCGTCGAGCACGAAGACGATGCCGCACACCGGCTGCGCCACGGCCAGCACGATGAGCGCCGGCTGCACCAGTGCGGCGATCGCGGGATCGCCGGTGAACAGCAGCCCGATCACCCCCGACAGCGCGGCGATCAACGCGCCCACGACGATGCCGAACCACGCGCCCCACGCGACGGTGCGCCCGAGCACACGGCGGACGAGGTGCGTGTCGTCGGCGCCGAGCCCCTTGCCGATGAGCGCCTGGGCCGCGATCGCCAGCGCGTCCAGCGCGAAGGCCGCGGTGGAGAAGATCGTGAAGGCGACCTGCCAGCCGGCCAGCTCGTCGGTGCCGAGGCCGGTCGCCACGGCCACCGTCGCCAGCAGCGCCACCCGCAGCGACACCGTCCGCAGGAACAGCCAGCCGCCCGATCGTGCCGAGCCGCGCACGCCCTCGCGCTGGGGGCGGACGGATGCCTCGTGCCGGCGCGCGAGCCGCCCCACGACGACCGCGTAGGCGGCCACCATCCCCCACTGCGCGACGACCGTCCCGAGGGCGGAGCCGGCGATGCCCCAGCCGAGCCCGTAGATGAACGCCCAGTTCAGCAGGGCGTTCGCGCCGAAGCCGAGTCCGGCGATCCACAGCGGCGTCACGGTGTCCTGCATGCCGCGCAGGAGACCCGTCGCGGCGAAGACCACCAGCATCGCGGGAAGCCCCCACATCGAGATGCCGAGGTAGATCTCGGCCTGCTCGGCGACGCCCGGCGACGCGCCGAAGAGGCCGACGAGGAACGGCGTACCGAGCGAGCCCATCAGGGCGAGGATCGCGCCCAGGCCCAGCGCGAGCCACATGCCGTCGATGCCGACCGAGACGGCGCGCGTGGGGTCTCCGGCGCCGAACCGGCGGGCGACCGCCGGGGTGGTGGAGTACGCCAGGAAGACCATCAGCCCGACGATCGTCTGCAGCACCGCCGAGGCGATGCCGAGGCCGGCGAGCGGCTCCACGCCGAGGTGCCCGACGAGGGCCGAGTCGACGATGAGGAACAGGGGCTCGGCGACGAGGGCGCCCAGCGCCGGCACGGCGAGCCGCAGGATGTCGCGGTTCAGCGTGTCGGTGGTCACGCTGAAGAGCCTAGAAGGCGGCGCCGACGGCGCGGCGCGGCATCCGTCCCCCTCCGCGTGCGCGGGGCCGGGCTTCATCACGATGCGACGGCGATCCATCCCCACGCGAGAATCGCCCAGGCATGGGGCGACTAACCTGGAACGCATGACCGACGCCCCCCGTTCCGGTCTCGCGCTCGAGGAGCTCAGCGCCGAGATCCGCCCGCAGGACGATCTGTTCCGCCACGTCAACGGCTCATGGCTGGAGCGCACCGAGATCCCGGACGACAAGGCGCGGTGGGGATCGTTCCACCTCATCGCGGAGCAGGCCGAGAAGGACGTGCACGCGATCATCGAGGAGTCGCAGCAGGCCGACCCGGGCACCGAGACCCGCAAGATCGGCGACCTCTACACGAGCTTCATGGACACCGGGCGCATCGAGGAGCTCGGCGGGGCGCCGCTGGCCGACGTGCTGGCCCGGGTCGACGCGATCGACTCCATCCCGGCGTTCCTCCGCACGGTCGGCGAGTTCGAGCGCGACGGGATCGCCGCGCTCATCCACCTCTACATCGAGCCCGACCCGGGCAACCCGCAGCGCTACGTGCCGTTCTTCATCCAGGGCGGCCTGTCGCTGCCGGACGAGAGCTACTACCGGCTCGACAGCTTCCAGGAGACACGCATCGCGTTCCGCACCCACGTGCAGCGCATCCTCGAGCTCGCGGGGGTCGCCGAGGCCGAGGCATCCGCGGATCTCATCGTCGCGCTCGAGACGGAGCTGGCCACCCACCACTGGGACAACGTCGCCAGCCGCGACGCGGTCAAGACCTACAACCTCAAGACCTGGGACGAGGTGCAGGAGCTGGTCGGCGTCGACCTCGCGCCGTGGCGCGACGGGATGGCCCCCGACCACGCCGACGCGTTCGCCGAGATCAACGTGTACCAGCCGAGCTTCCTCGAAGGCCTCGGCGTGATGCTGACCGACGAGCACCTCGAGGGCTGGAAGGCGTGGCTGCGCTTCGCGGTCGTGCACTCGGCGGCGCCGTTCCTGTCGGACGAGTTCGTCGCGGAGAACTTCTCGTTCTACGGCACCCAGCTCACCGGCGTCCCGGTCAACCGCGAGCGGTGGAAGCGGGGCGTGAGCCTCACCGAGGCCGCGATGGGCGAGGCGATCGGCCGCGTCTACGTCGAGCGCCACTTCCCGCCGTCGGCCAAGGACGCGATGGATGAGCTCGTCGCGAACCTCGTCGATGCGTACCGGCAGTCGATCTCCGAGCTGGAGTGGATGAGCCCCGAGACGCGCGAGCGCGCGCTGGCGAAGCTCGACACGTTCACGCCGAAGATCGGCTACCCGGTGAAGTGGAAGGATTACTCCACCCTCGAGATCGACGCGGAGGATCTCGTCGGCAACGTCCGCCGCGCGCACGTCTGGGAGCACGACCGCCAGCTCGCGAAGGTCGGCAAGCCGATCGACCGCGACGAGTGGTTCATGACGCCGCAGACGGTCAACGCGTACTACAACCCGCTGATGAACGAGATCGTGTTCCCGGCGGCGATCCTGCAGTATCCGTTCTTCGACGCCGACCGCGACGCCGCCGCGAACTACGGCGGCATCGGCGCGGTGATCGGCCACGAGATCGGCCACGGCTTCGACGACCAGGGCAGCCGCTTCGACGGCGACGGGTCGCTGCGGGACTGGTGGACCGACGAGGACCGTGCCGCCTTCGAGGAGCGCACGAAGAACCTCATCGACCAGTTCGACGCGCTCGTGCCGCTGGGTCTCGCCGAGGAGAACCACGTCAACGGCGCGCTCACCATCGGCGAGAACATCGGCGACCTCGGCGGACTCGGCATCGCGATCAAGGCGTACGCCCTGTCGCTGGGGACCGACGAGAACGGCGATCCGGCCGAGGCGCCGGTGATCGACGGCCTCACCGGAATCCAGAGACTGCTGCTGAGCTGGGGACAGATCTGGCAGCAGAAGGGGCGGGATGCCGAGACGATCCGCCTGCTGACGATCGACCCGCACTCGCCCAACGAGTTCCGGTGCAACCAGATCGTCCGCAACATCGACGCGTTCTACGATGCATTCGGCGTGACCGAGTCCGACGCCCTGTGGCTCGACGAGGATCAGCGCGTCACCATCTGGTGAGAAGCGGGCCGATCCCGGTCCGTCTGCCCCGCAACACGTTCAAGGGGAAGGGAAACCCGTGGGCATGGAGCCCAGAAAGGATGCCGAGTCGCTTCGGGGGGCGCGACGAGGCACCGGACGACGACTGCCGAAGAGGGCGGCAGCCGGACGTCGATCATTCACATCCACCCTCAAGGCGCTCGACGACCTCGCTGCGTCCGGCGCGAAGATCTCGGTGCGCATCACCGACCTCGACCGCGGCACCTCCGTCCTCTCGGGCGACGACTTCGTGACCCTGCCGGTCGCGGGGCTCGGTGTGGTGCCGCTGCTGATCGAGGTCGCCGCCGCGTTCGAGTCGGGCACGCTGGACCCGCTCGAGATCATCGACCGCGCGCACATGGAGCCGGTCGGCGTGGGCGGCGTGTGGCAGCACCTGAAGGCGCCGGCGCTGCCGCTGTCGGACCTCGCCGTGCTGACCGCCTCGACGGGCGACGCCCTCGCCGCGAACGCGCTGCTGCGCCGCGTCGGGCTGCCCGCCGTGCGCAGCCGCATCGAGGAGCTCGGGCTCGCGCGCTCGGCCCTGCTCGACCGCTTCCGCGACGAGCGCGGCCCCGACGACGCGCCGCACTTCGCGCTCGGCTCCGCCCGCGAGCTCGCCGAGGTCTTCGCCGCCCTGGTGAACTCGCAGGTCGTCTCGCCGAGCGTGAGCGCCCAGGTCGCGGAGTGGCTCAGCCTCAATCACGACCTGTCGCTCGTGGCATCCGCCACCGGTCTCGACCCGTTCTCGCACGAGAACGACGAGCACGGGCTGCTGTTCATCAACAAGACGGGCAGGGACTCCGGTGTGCGCGTCGAGGCGGGGGTGCTGGCCGGTCCACGGGCCGGGGTGTCGTACGCGCTCATCGTCTGCTTCGACGACCTCTCGATCTCGCACCGGCTGCGGGCGCACGAGGCGTTCCGCATCCTCGGCACCGACCTCATGGAGTACGTGTTCTGAGGCGTGGTCGGTGACGCCGGATGACGAGTGGATGCCTATGGCGGGAGGCATCGGGTAACCTCACCAGGGTGTCAACACCGCCGTTCCGCGCCGACATCGTCGGCAGCTTCCTCCGCCCCTCCGAACTCGCCGAAGCCCGCCGCCGGTTCGCGGCCGGCCAGATCGACGCCGACGCGCTGCGCGTGGCGGAGGACACGGCGATCGCCGAGCTCGTCGTGCGCGAGGCCGACGCCGGGCTGAAGCTCGCGACCGACGGCGAGTTCCGCCGCTCGTGGTGGCACTTCGACTTCTTCGGCCTGCTCGACGGCGTCGACATCGTCGAGCTCGACCACGGCATCCAGTTCCAGGGCGTGCAGACCAAGCCCCGCGGCATCGAGGTGACCGGGAAGATCGGGTTCAGCGACAGCCACCCCTTCCTCGACCACTTCCGCTCGCTCAAGAGCCTGCTCGAGCGCACGACCGGCGCCGTGCCGAAGTTCAGCATCCCGGCGCCGACGGTGCTCGACTTCCGCCTGGAGCCCGGGCACATCCTGACGCCCGAGTACGACGGCCGCGAGGACATCGTCGACGACCTCGTGCAGGCGTACCGCGACGCCGTCGCCGCGTTCTACGCCGCGGGCGCCCGCTACCTCCAGTTCGACGACACCGCGTGGGCCTACCTCTGCTCGGACGCCGAGCTCGAGAAGGCGCGGGGCCGTGGCATCCGCACCGACGGCATCGCGGAGCGGTACTCCGGCATCCTCAACCGCATCCTCGAGGGCAAGCCCGACGACCTCGTCATCACGACGCACGTGTGCCGCGGCAACTTCCGCTCGACGTGGATCTCGTCCGGCGGCTACGAGCCGGTCGCCGAGCAGCTGCTGGGCAACACCGCGTACGACGGCTACTTCCTCGAGTACGACAGCGAGCGCGCGGGCGGCTTCGAGCCGCTGCGCTTCCTGCCCGAGGGCGACAAGACGGTCGTGCTGGGACTCATCACGTCCAAGACCGGCGAGCTGGAGAACGTGGATGCCGTCAAGCAGCGCATCGACGAGGCATCCGCTTTCGCACCCCTCGGCCAGCTCGCGCTGAGCCCGCAGTGCGGCTTCGCCTCGACCGAGGAGGGCAACGTCCTGTCCGAGGACGAGCAGTGGGCGAAAGTCCGCGAGGTGGTCGACATCGCCGCCGACGTCTGGCGCTGACCCCTCCCTCCCCGGACTCTCCCCTCCCCGGCCTGAGGTTCCGGGTTTGGGGCGCGTGCCGTGCGTTCGGGGCGCGCGGGGCACGCCCCGAACGGACGCGGCGCGCCCCAAACCCGGTATGGTGAACCCCGAGAGCGGGCGAGGTCAGTGGTTGGGGACGTCGACCACGGGGGTGCCGTGGGTGTGGAAGGTCTCGATCGTCTTCATGCCCCACGCCTGACCCTTCTTGCGCTCGGCCTCGGACCATTCGACGACGGGCTGGTCGGGGTCCAGCAGCAGCCGGGCGCCGGCCTGCGCGAACTCGATCCGGTTGCCGCCGGGCTCCCAGACGTACAGGAAGAACGTCTGGTTGATGGCGTGCTTGTGGGGGCCCGACTCGATGTGGATGCCGTTCTCGAGGAAGATGTCGGCGGCCTTGAGGATGTCCTCGCGGGTGTCGGGGGCGAAGGCGATGTGGTGCAGGCGGTTGCCGTGCTTGGTCCAGTCGTCGGAGTAGACGACGTCGTAGGACTTCAGGGAAAAGTGGAACCACCACGCCGCGAACCGGCCGTTGTCGAGCCGGATGCGCTCGGACTCCCGCATCCCCAGCGCGTCGCGGAGGAAGGCGCCGTTGGCCTCGACGTCCTTCGCGAGATAGTTGATGTGGTCGAGGCGACGGGCGTTGACCCCGCGCCCGGGGAACCGTGAGGCCTGGTTCTTCAGCGCCGGCTTGTCGTCGGTCGCGACGTACCGCTCGGCCTCGTAGAAGATCGCCATCGCGTGGCCGTCGGGGTCGGTGAACTCGTACGTCGGGCCGCACCCGACGTCGCCGTCCACCCAGCCGCGGCCGAGGCCCGTCGCCTCGATGGCGGCGACCCGGCGCTCCAGCGCCTGCTGCGACGACGCGCGGAAGGAGGTGCGGCCGACGCCCGCGGCATCCGACGCCCTGAGCTTGATCGTGTAGAGCTGGTACTCGTCCCACGTGCGGAGGTAGACCGAATCGCCGTCCTCGGCGACGACCCGCATGGCCAGGAGCTCCTCGAAGAACCAGCGGCTCTCGGCGGGGGTGGGGGTGAGCAGCTCGACGTGGGCGAGGTGGGCGACGTCGAACGACGTGTCGGCGGTCATGGTGCGTCCTCTCTGACGGTCTCGGGCAGACGTGGGTCGGGCGGGGCCGGGAGCCGGGTCATCGGCGTGGCCTCGGGAAGACCGTGCCGTCGAACAGCTTGCGGGCGGTGCGCATGGTCGACGACGTGGCCCGCCAGGTGCCGTCGCCGTCGCGGCTGACGTGCACGTGCGACCGGGACGAGCCGGTCGGGTGCTCGATCTCGGTCTCGTCGCCGTCGAGCGGTCCGGCCAGGCCGGATCCGACGGCGCCGGGGATGCGCAGCGCCGCGGCGACGGATGCCGCCATCAGCACGCCGATCGCCGTGTGCACGCGCGCCGGGATGAAGGCCCTGGTCGAGATCGCGCCGCCGTGGCGCGCCGGCGAGAGGAGGATCATCTTCGGCACGGTCTGCGGCGCGACGTCTCCGAGGCCCATCAGCGGGCCCGCGGCCAGCCGGATGCGATCGATGCGCGCGGCGAGCTCGGCGTCGCCCTCCAGCGCGGCGGGCGGCTCGCTGCCGTCGACGCCGAACTCGTCGGCGCGCAGCAGTGCCACCGGCATCCCGTTGTCGATGAGCGTCACGGTGTGGCCGTCAATCTCGTCCGTCGCGCTGCCGGTCGGAAGCAGGGGCTTCTCGGGTCCGCCGCCGACCTCCAGCTCGATGGCCGATGCCGTGCCCGGCACGCCGTCGATCGCGGCGTCGCCGTCGTAGTCGGGGCGGCCGTCGGCCGTCGCGAAGACGGCGGTCGCGGTGTCACCCGTGTTGAGCAGCCGGATGCGGACCGTCGTGCGTTCGCCCGTCGCCGGGACGAGGCCCCGCTCGACGGCGAACGGGCCGATGCCCGCCAGCAGGTTGCCGCAGGTCTGGGCGTCCGCGACGGTCGCCGCGTCGACCCCCACCTGGAGGAAGAGATAGTCGACGTCGATGCCGTCCGCGGTCGACGGCGACACGATCGCGACCTTGCTGGTGAGCGGGTGCGCGCCGCCGATGCCGTCGATCTGGCGCGGATCGGGCGAGCCCATGATCCGCAGCAGCAGGTCGTCGCGCTCGGCCGGGTCGTCCGGCAGATCCGCCGCGAGGAAGTAGGCGCCCTTGGAGGTGCCCCCGCGCATCAGCATGCACCGGATGCCGTCGCGCGCGGCCGCAGCCGGGTCAGGCGCCGCCATCGCCCCGCGCCCCGCCCCGCGCGTCGTACTGCGCCTGCGTCAGGTACTCCACGCCGAGCTCGGAGAGCAGCGGGCGCAGGCCTTTGCGGTCGAGGCTGAGCTGCGCGCCCGACGCGTAGGCCGCGCGGTCGGCCTCCTCCTTCGCCACGCGCGCATCGGCCGCGCGCAGCACGTCGGCCGCGCGCTCGCGGGGGACCACCACCACGCCGTCGTCGTCGGCCACCACGACGTCGCCCGGCCGCACCGTCGCCCCGGCGACGACGATCGGCACGTTCACCGAGCCCGGCGTCGCCTTCACCGTGCCTTGCGCGTGCACGGCGCCCGACCAGACCGGGAATCCCATCTCCCGCAGGTCCGCGATGTCGCGCACGCCCGTCGTGGTGACGAGGCCGCGCACGCCGCGGGCGGTGAGCGCCGTGGCGAACAGGTCGCCGAAGGCTCCGTCGCTGGACGGCGACGTCGTCGCCACGACGAGGAGGTCGCCCTCGCGGCACTGCTCGATCGCGGCGTGGATCATCAGGTTGTCGCCGGGGTGGCTGAGCACCGTCACCGCGGTGCCGGCGACGCGAACGCCGTCCTGGATCGGACGGATGCCGGGACCGACGAGCCCGGACCTGCCCATCGCCTCGTGCACGGTCGCGACGCCGTGGACTCCGAGCGCGGCGGCGGTCGCGGCATCCGCTCTGGCGATGTCGGTGACGACGACGGGCTTCATCGCGACGCGTCCTTGATCACGAGAGGACGCCGGTCACCTGCGGGAAGTAACGCATGTACGCCTCGCCCATCGTCTCGTGGGGGAGCCCGAGGTTGGGGCCGGCGTTGCGCTTGAGCTGCACGCCGCGTCGCACCGCGAGGTCGGTGTAGTACGACCACATGTGCTTCTGCGCGGGGAGGCACTCCATCGCCGCGCGCTTGCGCGGGAACGCCTCGGAGATGTCGAGGAGCACGTTGGGCGTGAAGTCGCACTGCTCGGGCTGATGCGGCTCGAAGAAGAACACCGGCGGGGCGCCGATGATGTCGTCCTTGCCGGGGTACCCGCCGTCGGAGTTCGCGACGCCGATGGCCTGGGCGAGCACGCGGGCCTCGAGCGCCATGCGCGCCGCGGCCGGGTGGTCGCCGTTGTACGGGTCGTGCAGGGTGTGCGTCAGCACGACCGTGGGCTGCACGCGCCGGTAGAGGTCGACGAGGCGTGAGACGGCCTCGCGCGACTCGACGAGCGGGTAGTCGCCGAGGTCGAGGAACTCGATCTCGGCACCGAGAGCGGATGCCGCGGCCTCGGCCTCGTCGCGGCGGACGGCCTTGATCTCCTCGAGCGACCTGCCTTCGAGCCACTGGCTGGCGGACTCGCCGCGCTCGCCGTAGGACAGGCAGGCCACCACGGCGCGGTCGCCGCGGAGGGCCGCGGCGGCGATCGCGCCGCCCGCTCGCCAGACGAAGTCCCCGGCGTGGGCGCTGACGACGAGGAGCGTGTCGGCGGTGACTGTCATGGGGCCAGCGAATCACACCCATGGCGAAATGGTCAACAAATTGTCTACAATCGTGGCGACCATATACCTCTGGACGTAGGTATAGCCGACACGTAGCATCGCGCTCAGGTCACCCCGCACGAACCACTGGACGAGGAAGTCGAGACAGGCATGGCGAGCAATCTGCAGGAGCTGCTGGACGAGAAGGGGAACGTCGTCGAGATGCTGCGCAACTCGCAGCTCGGCACGTACATCTACCCGGTGGTCCCGGCCGAGTTCACGAACTGGCGCCGCGAGCAGAAGGCGTGGCGCGAGACGGCCGTGCTCTACGACCAGACGCATCACATGGTGAACTTCTTCATGACCGGGCCGGACGCGCTGAAGCTGCTGTCGGACACCGGGATCAACTCGTTCGCGAAGTTCCCCGTGAACACCGCGAAGCAGTTCGTGCCGACGTCGTCGACCGGCGGGGTCATCGGCGACGGCATCCTCTTCCATCTCGCCGAGGACGAGTACGTCTACGTCGGCCGGGCGCCCGGCGCGAACTGGCTGCAGTTCCACGCCGAGACCGGCGGCTACGACATCGAGACGCGCTACGACGACCGCTCGCCGTCGCGCCCCTACGGCCAGGCGGTCACCCGCGAGTTCTACCGCTTCCAGATCCAGGGCCCGAACGCGTGGCCGATCATCGAGAAGCTCGCCGGCCGCGAGGTGGAGCAGGTGCGGTTCTTCCACATGGGCGAGCTCGAGATCGCCGGGGAGCACGTGCGCACGCTCCGGCACGGCATGGCCGGCGCCCCGGGCCTGGAGATCTGGGGGCCGTACGAGCAGCACGGCCGGATCCGCGACGCCGTGCTGGAGGCGGGCCGCGAGTTCGGGATCGAGCCGTGCGGGTCGCGCGCGTACTCGTCGAACACCCTCGAGTCGGGGTGGATCCCGTCGCCGCTGCCCGCGATCTACACCGGCGGCGACATCGAGCGCCGCTACCGCGAGTGGCTGCCCGCGAACAGCTACGAGGCGATCAACGCGCTCGCCGGCTCGTTCGTGTCGGACGACATCGAGGACTACTACCTCAACCCGTGGGACCTCGGCTACGGCTCGTTCGTGAAGTTCGACCACGACTTCATCGGCCGCGACGCGCTCGAGCAGGTGGACCCCGAGGCGCAGCGCAAGAAGGTCACGCTCGCGTGGAACGACGAGGACCTCGGCCGCATCCTCACCAGCGTGCTCGACCGCGAGGGGCCGGGATACCAGTTCTTCGACCTGCCCAACGCGAACTACGGCTCGTCGAACTACGACGCCGTGATCGACGCGGACGGGAGCACCGTGGGCCTGTCGCTGTTCACCGGCGTGACGGCGAACGAGAGGCGCGGCCTGTCGCTGGCCACGGTCGACCGCGACGTGCCGATCGGCGCCGAGGTGCGGGTGGTGTGGGGCGAGCCGGACGGCGGCTCGGGCAAGACCACCGTCGAGCCGCACGAGCAGATCGAGGTCCGCGCGGTCGTCAGTCCCGTGCCGTACGCGGTGACGGCCCGGCAGGAGTACCACGGCGGCTGGCGCACGACGGGCGTCGCCTGACGCTGCCCGGTCCCGGCGACCGGCGGGTGCGGCATCCGTCGTCACCCGGCAGGGAGGAGTGAGGTGGCACGCGCCTCGGACGGCGAGTCCGTCCTGCACAAGCACCTGCGGGTGCTGCAGGCGTTCGACCTGCTGCGCCCGTGCCTCACGCTCACCGAGATCGTCGAGGAGACCGGGCTGGCCGCATCGACCGCCCATCGCCTGGTCGCCGAGCTGGAGCGGGAGGAGCTGCTGGAGCGGATGCCGGACCGGTCGTACCGGCTCGGCATCCGGCTGTGGGAGTTCGCCGCCCGCACGCCCGGGGCCGTCGGCCTGCGCGAGCTCGCGCGTCCGTGGCTCGAAGCGGTCCATGCGCGGGTGCGTCAGCACGCGCAGCTCGGTGTGCGCAGCGGCCGGGACGTGCTGTTCCTCGAGCGGCTCTCGACGCGCGAGGCGGTGGTGAACGCGACGATCATCGGCGGACGCGTGCCGCTTCCGGTCAGCTCGAGCGGGCTCGTGCTGCTCGCACACGCCGGGCCCGGCGTCGTGGACGACGTGATCGCCGCCGGATGGCCGGCGTTCACGCCGGCGACGATCCGCGGCGGCGACGAGCTGCGCGCCGTCCTGCGGCGGGTGCGCGCCGACGGCTTCGCGCTCACCGACGGGCATGTCCACCCAGGAACGCGCGGTCTCGCCGTGCCGATCGCGGACGCGCGGACCGGCGCGCTGCACGCCGCGCTCGGCGTCGTCGTGCCGAGCGACGGCACGTCGCCCCAGCCGCTCGTCGAGCTGCTGACGGTGGCGGCCGCGGGGATCGCCCGCACCCTCGACGAGGCGGGCGCGGCCGACGGCGGCCAGGGCATCCGCACGTGGGCGAGCACCTCGCGCAGGTCGCTGGACTACTTCTCGTCGCTCGGGAAGCGATCCGCCGGCTCACCGCCCGCACAACGGGCCGGCTGACCGCGCACATCCGAAGGCCCCGGCATCGTGCAGATGCCGGGGCCCTCGGATGCCGTCACGCGACGGCGCCGCGCCTCACCCGGTCACGCACGTGAACGAGCTCGCGTCGTCGACCGAGCCGGTCCCGGAGTACTCGGGCCAGGCCGGGTACTCGCACATCGGACGGGTGCGGTCTGCGCCGGCGGTGCCGTCGCCCGCCACGAGGTCCGACGGGGCGACGCCGTTCTCGACCCAGTCCACGATCGCACCGAGCCCGTCGTACTGCGCGACGAACCGGCCCTGGCCGTGACCCCAGCCGGGCACCATGTAGAACTTCGCGAACGAGTCCAGGCGCTTGCCGAACTCGTCCTGCAGCGACTCCCAGTACTGCACGGTGTTGTGCGGCGTGATGAAGTCGTCGATCGTGCCGTGGGTCAGGATGACCTTCCCGCCGTGCGCGCGGAATCGGTTGAGCGAGACATCCGTCACATCCATGATCTCGCCGACCTCCTGCACGCGATCCGCGTAGTCGAGCGGATCGACGGTGTACGGGTCGAAGCCGGGAGGGTCGCCCGCCACGCCGTAGCGCATGGTCGCCGCGAAGACCTGGAACTGCAGCCCCTGCGCCAGCGGCCCGCTCCCGAAGCCGGCGAAGCCCTGGTAGAGGGCTCCCTCGAACAGCGCGCTCCGGGCGAAGATCGAGTTGCCCTCGATGTCGATGCCCAGGTCGTAGTCGGTCGTGATCTTCAGCGCCGCGTCGATCTCGACCTCCGACAGGCACGTGTCGACCGTCGCCGGGTCCGTGCCCGCGGGGCATGCGAGCGTCTGGACGTCGAACGCCTCGCCGCATCCCTGCACGTCGCTGACGATCCCGTCGACGGCCCCGTCGAGACCGTCGCACGCGGCGTACACCGCGCCGGTGATGGTGGCCGTCTCGGCGGCGTTGAGGTGGCCGGCGCCGCCCTCCAGCAGGAGCGCGTCGCGGAAGTTCACCGCGCCGACGTGCATCATCGTGACGTTGTAGGCGGGGTAGTTGGCCACGATGCCGTCGTAGTCCTTCGGATACCGCGCCGCGGCGTCGAGTGCCTCGTGCCCGCCCTGGGACCCGCCGATGAAGTACGACCACGTGGCGTCGACGCCGTAGGCGGCGTCGATGACGGCCGCCGCCGCGTCGTGCGCCTTCTTCACCGACCACTGCCCGTAGTTGAGGAACAGCTCCTCGTCGAGCTGGAACGTGCCGTCGAATCCGGGAGCGCCCTGATGCCCGCCGTCGGAGCCGAGCGTGACCCAGCCCTGGGTGAGGGCGGTGGGGGTGCCGGCCGGCTGGGCCGTGTAGTTCCCGGTCGCCGTCACGAGCGAGCCGTCGAAGCCGCCGCCGCCGAACTGCAGCGTGCGTCCGTTCCACGCAGCGGGGAGGTTGACCTGGAACTGCATGTCCTGCGGAGCCGAGACGGCGCGGATCCAGCCGGTCACGGCGCAGTAGCTGCCCGTGGCGTCCCAGGTCGCGGTCTCGACGACGGCGCCCCGCGTGGGCAGGTCGATCGCCTTCTCGGCGATCTCCAGCCCGACGAGCGAGGTGCACGTCGCAGGGGTGAGCACCGGTGGTGAGGCGTGGGGGCCGCCGGGGGCAGCGGCTGCCGGGGCGACCCCGGCCGTGAGGGCGAGGACTGCGGCGATGCCCACCGACACCGCCGTCAGCCGCCTGGACGTTGACTTCATCGACGCTCCTTCGCGTGGTGATGCGCTGCCGTCGTGGGGTCGGCGGCGTGCGTGTGCCGCGACCATGTCAGCTCGCCGCGCGCCCCACAACACGACTTCCGTCCAATGCGCTGTGCCGTTGTGCCGGCGGGGCATGCCGGGTATGGTTCCCGGCGCGCAGGTGGCGGGGCTCAGCCGGCGTCGCGCTCGGCGACGAGACGCTCGAACCACGCGAGGGTCGCCCGGGTCATGTCGGCGGGCTGCCCCGACGACTCCAGCGCCGCCAGCGCCGCCCGCACCTCGTGCTCGCGGCGCACCGCGTGCTGGGAGCTGCCCTCGACGAGCCGGTCCACGAGCGCGGCCCCGTCGGGCCCGAGCTCCGCGGCCATCTGCGTCCGCATCCAGTCCTCGGCGCCGGCCGCCCGCGCTGCGCCGAGGCCCTCCAGCACGAGGGCGGCGAGCCCCTTCATGAACAGGCTCCGCAGCAGTCGCAGCCGGGCGGCCTCGCCCACGGCGCCGTCGACGACCTCGACCGGCACCTCGAACGGCGCCATCCGTGCCGCGAACTCGCGCGCACCCGGGCCGCTGGCCAGCAGGGGGGTGCGATGACCGGCGCGCACGACGGGTGCGAGAACCGCGACATCCGCCATCTCCACTCCTCGCTCGGCGGCCAGCCGGCCGATCTGCTGCTTCAGCTCGGGGGCGGCGGTGTTGAGGTCGGCGTACACGGAGCCCGCCGCGACGTGCGGGAGGGCGTCACGGGCGACGGATGCCGCGGCATGGCCGGTCACGAGACTCAGCGCCACGTCGGCCCCGGCCAGAGCGTCGGCGAGCGTGGCGGACTGAGGGACCTCGGGGTCGCCGAGGTCGTGCGCCGGATCGAACCCGCGGACCTCCGCGCCCGCCCGGGCGAGGCCGCGCGCGTAGCGGCGGCCGGCCTCGCCGAGCCCCAGGACCGCGATCCTCGTCATGGCCGAACCCTAGAGCACGGCCGCGCGGTCGGCGCCGGCGGGCGGGATCCCGTCGTGCGGGTCGGCGTCGAGGCTCTCGAGGTACTCCAGCGACCGGCGGGACCCGCTCACCAGCGAGCGGATGCCGTGCGTGCGCTCGTCGACGTCGGGCCGGTACGCGATGGCGAGGTCGTGCGCGATGCCGGCGGCGGCGCGGCGCAGCAGCTCGACGTACGGGTGGGGCGAGACCTTGTCGTTGGGGACGACGACGCCGATCGCGGCGTACACCGTCCCGCCGGGGCCGATCACAGGCACCGCGATGCCGCGCGATTCGGGGTGGATGTGCCCCTCGGTCATCGCGTACCCGTTCTCGCGCACCGTCCTCAGCTGCGCCTGCAGGTCGGCCCCGGTCCGGATCGTCCGCTCGGTATAGGCGCGCAGCCCGCCCGCGATCACGTCGGCGACGACCGACGCGTCGGCGTGCGCGAGCAGCACCAGGCCGGTCGACGACGCGTGCAACGGGATGCGGCCGCCGATGAGCGTGGCGTTGACCACGGCGTCGCGCGTGGACATGCGGTCGATGAAGAGCACGTCCCGCCCGCTCAGCACGCCCAGCTGCGTGTGCTGCCGCACGCGCTCGTGGACGGCGCCGAGCCACGGGCGCGCGATCTCGCGCAGCCCGACCGCCCCCGGCGTGCGGCTGGCGAACTCCCACAGCCGCACGCCGAGGCGGTAGGTCCGGTCCGGAAGCCGCTCGAGCAGCCCCTCGTGCTCCAGCTCGGCGATGAGGCGGTGGGCGCTGGACCGGGGGATCCCGGCGGCGTCGGCGATCTCGCTGAGCGTGAGGAACGGATGCCACGCGTCGAAGCTCTCGAGCACGCGCAGGTGGCGGTGCAGCACCGACTCGCCGGCCGATCCTCGTGCCACGGCATCCTCCTCGACGACGTCGCCATGCTAACCCCGCGCCGCGCGCGCTCTTCCGTTGAACGGAAACGAGACAGGCGCGGCGCCGGGTCAGCGAACCCCCTCTGCCGGTCTCGTCAGGCGTTCTGGCGGTACACCGTGCGGGCGTAGTCGTGGTACGGAGCGGGGGCGACGGTCGCGCGGATCCGCACCTGGCGGTGGTCGGCGTCCACCGAGTCCTTGCGCGAGATCGGGTCCTCGCCCCAGACGACCTCGACCTCGTCGCCGTCGCGGAGGCCGACGTCCAGCGTGGCCAGCGACATGTAGAGCTGGTCGTACGCCACGTATCCGGCATCCGTCGAGATCCCCACGCGCTGCCCGTCCTTCAGGATCTCGTCCATCTGGTACAGCCCGTAGCGGGCCTTGGGGAAGTCCAGGTACTTCGCGGGCGTGCCGGGCTCGACCTGCGAGCGGACGACCGCGGCGACGTCGTCGGCGTTCCAGATCAGCGTGACCTTGCGGCGCCGCTGGTCCTCGGCGTGCTTTTCGAGCGCCTCGCGGCCGTGGAAGTCATGGTCGAAGCGCACCGAGCGCCCGAGGCCGATGTCGAACGGCGTCATGTAGAAGTCGTGGACGTCGGTCGAGTACAGCGAGCCGGCGACCGAGCCGATGCGTGCAGCGGGGAGCCACGCGCGGTACTCGGCGAAGTCGTCGTCGAAGACGGCGGGGAACGGCGTCGGCACCCATCCCGACTCGAGCGGCGACGACGAGTACGCCTTCGCGCCGACGCGGCGGATGCCGTGCTCGGCGCCGGCCTCCATGAGGGCGTTCAGGACGATCTCGTTGTCCTCCCATGGGCCGTAGAACTCGAAGCCGGGCTGCCCCGCCATCCCGTGGCGGAGCGCCTTGACCGGCCGCCCGGCGATCTCGACGTCGCCGATGTGGAAGAACTTGATGTCCGGCGCCGGTCCGCCGAACACCTTCTCCATGACGAGATCGGCCGCCGGGCCCTGCAGCTCGTAGCGGTAGAAGGTGGGCGGCCCCTGGCGCATGTGCGAGTTGGCCTCGAGCCGGTAGCGCACGTCCTTGCCGGCCGCCTGTGCCTTCTCGACGTTGAACCGCACCCAGTCGATGAGGATGTGGTGGCCGATGAGCACGAGCCCCTCGGGGCCGTCGGCGTTGTAGAACAGGATCCCGTCGCCGATGAGGTAGCCGTCCTTGTTGACGGAGATGAGCTGTTTCGCGACCCCCGGGCGGAACGTCGCGAACGTGTTCGGCGAGATCGAGCTGAGGAGCGGGATGAGGTCCTCGCCGTCGAGGAACAGCTGCGTCATGTGGTGCGACTGGTCCATCAGCGCCACCGTGGTGTTCCAGGCCCGCTGCTCATCGCGCCAGTTGGTGAACTCCGGCGCCACCGGGAAGGTGAACGCCGGCCAGTTCTGGTTGCGCAGCAGCTCCACGGGGCTCCCCGCGCGATCGATCGCCTGCGCGAGTGTCTCGGTCATCATCGACCCTCTTTCTGGTTGTGGTCAGCTGCGGTCAGCGTAGGAGCGGCCCCTCCGCGCTTCCCGGCGCCGTTCCGTTCAACGGAATCGGATGCCACGACCCCCGATGCCGCGCGCCACGATCGAACCGCAGGGTCACGGTTGTGAATCTTCACACCAAAATCGTTGACAATCTTTCCGGGGATCCGTAGTTTTCCCAGCAGGGGAGGACTCGAGTCCCCTTGATCGACCACGACGCGACGACGCGAAAGGTGGGGCCATGGGCGCTCGGCTCGAAGTCCGCGACGTCAGCCTTCACTTCGGCGGCGTCAGCGTGCTCGAGGACGTCACGTTCACCGTCGAGCCCGGACAGATCTTCGGACTGGTCGGGCCCAACGGGGCCGGCAAGACCTCGCTGTTCAACTGCGTCAGCGGTCACTACCGGCCGAGCTCCGGCTCGATCACGGTCGATGGCGCGGAGGTGCTGGGCTCGTCCCCGGCCACGCTCGCGCGGCGGGGATTGGCGCGCACGTTCCAGCATCCGGCGCTCCAGCTGCGCGAGACCGTGCTGGAGAACGTCCTGCTCGGCGCGCACACGCGCCTCCCCGGCGGTCCGGTGGAGTGGTCGCTGCGCATCCCGCGCACCGTGCGCGCCGAGCGGGCGCTGCGCGAGGAGGCCCTCGCCCTCCTCGAGCGAAACGGCCTGGGGTGGGCGGCGAAGATGCGCGCCGACGAACTCTCGCACGGCCTGCACAAGGGCATCGAGCTGTGCCGGGCGCTGCTGACGAAGCCCGGGCTCCTGCTGCTGGACGAGCCGGCCGCGGGCCTGCCGCACTCCGAGGTCGAACAGCTCATCGAGACCGTGCGCCGCGTGCGAGACGACGACATCACGGTGATCATCGTCGAGCACAACATGGGTCTCATCTCGGCCCTCACCGACCGGGTGGTCGTGCTCGACCACGGCCGCAAGCTGATGGAGGGTTCGGCGGCGCAGGCCCAGTCCGACCCGCGCGTCATCGAGGCCTACATCGGGAAGGACGCGGTCGATGACGCTGCTTGAGCTCGCCGACGTCCGCGCCTTCTACGGCCGCGTGCAGGTGCTCGAGGGCGTGTCGCTCACGGTGCCGGACGGCGGCGCCGTCGGCATCCTCGGCGCGAACGGCGCCGGCAAGACCACCACGCTGCGGGCGATCTCTGGCACCGTGCGCTCCGCCGGCACGATCCGCTTCGACGGGAAGGACCTCCACGGGCTCCGCCCCGATCAGGTCGCGGCGCTCGGGATCGCGCACGTCCCGGAGGGGCGCGGCACCCTCGCCGACCTGACCGTGCGCGAGAACCTCAGGGTCGGCGCCTACAAGCGCAAGGACCGCAAGGGCATCGCGTCGGACATGGACTACTGCCTCGACCTGTTCCCGCAGCTGCAGGACAGGATCCGCTCGAACGGCTCCGCGCTCTCCGGCGGCGAGCAGCAGATGCTCGCGATCGCCCGCGCCATCATGTCCAAGCCGCGCCTGCTGCTGCTGGACGAGGCATCCCTCGGGCTCGCCCCCAGCACCGCCAAGGCCGTGTACCAGGCGATCGGGCGTCTGCGCAGCGAGTCCGGCATCGCGATGCTGGTGGTCGAGCAGAACGCCAACCTCGCCTTCACCCTCGTCGACAGCGCCACCGTGCTCGAGACGGGGCGCAACGTCCTCACCGGCTCGTCGGCGGAGCTGCGGGGTATGGACGAGATCCGCCGCGCGTACCTGGGAGGCTGACGTGGGCACCTTCATCCAGCTCGTCATCGACGGCCTCTCCACCGGGTCGATCTACGCCGCGCTCGCCCTCGCCATCGTGCTCGTCAACCAGGCGACCGGGCTCATCAACTTCGCGCAGGGCGGCATGGCCGTGCTGTCGGCCTACATCGCGTGGGCGCTGAACGGCTTCGGCATCCCGCTCCTGCTCGCCATCCTCGGCGCCGTGGTCATCTCGTTCTTCCTCGGGGCGGTCATCGAGCGCTACCTCATCCGCCGGTTCGAGCGCGGCGACCCCGATACCGCCGTCGTCGTCACGATCGGCCTGCTCACCCTCATCACCGGGTTCTGCGCCTGGATCTGGACGTACAACAACCGGCTGTTCCCGTCGCTGTTCCCGCTGGAGACCATCCAGGTCGCGGGGGCGGTGGTCAGCGTCCGCTCCCTCGGCACCTTCATCGTGATCGTCGCGATCATGCTGCTGCTGCAGGCGCTGTTCCTCGGCACGAAGCTCGGCCTCGCGCTCCGGGCGGTCGCCATCAACCCGGCATCCGCCGCGTTCTCCGGCGTCAACGTCGGCCGCAACCTCATGATCGGCTGGGGCCTGGCTGCCGTCCTCGGCGCGGTCGCGGGCGTGCTCGTGGCACCGCAGCTCACCCTGACGCCCGGGATGATGGACTCCGCCCTCGTCTACGCCCTCGCGGCGTGCATCCTCGGCGGCCTGTCGAGCCCCATCGGCGTCGTGGCGGCCGCGTGGCTCATCGGCGTGCTGGAGAACCTCGCCGCCGTCTACGTGCCGTTCATCGGCCACGACCTCAAGATCGCGGTGCCCTTCATCCTCATCTTCGTCGTGCTCATCGTGCGGCCACAGGGCCTGTTCGGTCGGAAAGCGGTGGTGCGCGTCTGATGGCTGCGAACACGGACCCCACGAACCGGACCCCGGTGCTCGGCCGCCCGTGGGTGCGCTGGGCGGTCACCGGCGCCGTCGTCGTGCTGCTGATCGTGCTGCCGCTGATCCTCCCGGAGTTCGCCAACCAGACGATCGCCCGCATCGGCGTCTTCGCGGTCGCCGTGCTCGGGCTCAACGTCGTGATGGGGTACACCGGCCAGGTCTCGCTCGGCCAGATCTTCTTCGTCGGCGTCGGCGCGTACGTGACCGCGTACGGCGTGAACGCCGACTGGAACATCGCGCTGATCTTCGTGCTGGCCTGCCTCGTGCCGGCCGTCATCGGCCTGCTCATCGCCCTGGCGGCGGCACGGCTCGGCGGACTGGCCATCGCCATGGTGACCATCGCCCTGCCGATCGTCGGCGTGCCGCTGGCCAAGCGCCTGTCGGACTTCACCGGCGGATCGCAGGGCACCTCGGCGCGCTTCTCCAGCGCGCCGGAGTGGACCGGCCTGTACGACGACCAGTGGCAGCTGTACATCGTGTTCCTGATCGGCGGGATCACCTTCCTGCTCACCAGCAACCTCGTCCGCGGCAAGTACGGCCGCGCGTTCGCGATCGTGAAGGGGAACGAAGCCGTCGCCGGGTCGCTGGGCGTCTCGCCGTACCGCTACAAGGTGCTCGCGTTCACGATCGCCTCGCTCATCGGCGGCGTGAGCGGCTTCCTGTACATGGTCGTGATCCAGTACACCTCGCCCGAGACGCTGCACTTCGGGCATTCGATCGAGCTGCTCGCGGCGATGGTGATCGGCGGTGCCGGCAGCATCATCGGCTCGCTTCTCGGCGGGGTCTGGTACGTCATCGTGCCGTACATCACCGGGATCATCGACCCGAACATCACCGCTCTGCTGCAGGGCGCGATCCTCCTGATCGTGCTGTTCATCCTGCCCGGCGGCCTGGTGTCGCTGCCGCGACTGTGGCGGCGACGCGGGCGCCGCGCCGACAGCGGCCCGGGACCGGCCGGCGGTGCGATGCAGGCGGATGCCGCGGCATCCGTCACCGGCGCTCCCACCGTGGGGGACGCCTTGGGCGCTCCCTCGACCGGCACCGCACCGACGCAATCACCACCACCCCCTACGACGAAGTCGTAATCACAGAGAGGCAGATCCATGAGCACGAATCGCAGAAGGATGCGCGTCGCCTCGGTCGTCGCGGGGATCGGCATCGTCGCCGTCCTCGCCGCCGGCTGCGCGCGCGGCGGAGACTCGCCGGACAGCACCGACGACGGCGGCGCCGCCGAGGCGAGTCCCGGCATCACCGACGACTCGATCACCCTCGGCATCACCACGCCGCTGTCGGGGCCCACCGCGGGACCGGGCACCTGCACCGTCGCCGGCGTCACCGCGTACTTCGGCGCCAGGAACGCCGAGGGCGGCGTGGAGTTCGGCGACGGCAACACCCGCACCGTCGAGATCGAGGCGCTGGACGACGAGTACGACCCGCAGAAGGCCAAGGCCAACTACGACCAGCTCAAGAGCAGCGTCTTCGCGATGACCGCCGGCCTCGGCACGCCCACCAACCGGGCGTGGCTCGACGCGGCGATCGCCGACGAGGTGCCGCAGGTGCTGATCATGACGGGCGACCCGATCTTCAGCAACCAGGAGGAGAGCCCCTGGCAGCTCGGGTTCGTGCCGATCTACCAGAACGAGGGCGAGGCGTTCGGCGAGCTGCTGGCCGGGTCCGCCGAAGACCACAAGGTCGCGATCCTCTCGCAGAACGACGACTACGGCGAGGGCTACGTCGAGGGCTTCAAGACGGCCATCGAGGGCGCCGACAACATCGAGATCGTGAAGGAGCTCACCTACGAGGCCACCGACACCTCGGTCGACGCGCAGCTGACCGAGCTGGCAGGGTCCGGTGCCGACGTGTTCTTCAACGCGATGTCGATCACCCCGCTGGTGATCTCGTCGCTGCAGAAGTCGCAGGAGCTCGGCTGGCTCCCGTCGTGGTTCCTCCCGTCGAACACGTCGAGCCCGACCGCCATCCTCGAACCGGGCGGCGCCACGGCGTTCCCCGGCGTCTACACGGTGGCGTTCGCCCAGTCGGCGGCGGCGCCGACGTTCGCCGAGAGCGAGGAGGGGGCGGCGTTCCTCGAGCAGCTCGCGGAGTACGCGAACTACCCGGACGTCCCGGCGTTCCCGCACTGCGTCTGGTCGTACCAGATCGGGGCGACGCTCGAGGAGGTGTTCGGCAAGATGACCGAGCCGACGCGCGAGAACTTCATGGAGGCGCTGCGTGACGTCTCGGGCTTCACGGCACCGCTCATGCTCGAGGGCTCCACGGTCGACACGACCCAGGACGGGCAGCCGGCGGTCTCGACCGTGCAGGTGCAGAAGTACAACGGCAAGGGCTACGCCCCGGCCGAGAGCTGGGACGAGTGACCTGAGGTCACGAGGACGGGCGGCCGGAGGCATCCGGCCGCCCTTTCTCTGCGTGCCGGCGTTGCCGCATCGGCTGAACCGGGAGACGGATGCCGCGCCCCGGCCGCGGATCACTCCATGCTGTGGAGCACCTCGACGATGCCCGACAGGTGCGCGCGGGTCGCGGCCTCGGCGGCGTCGGGGTCCTTGGCGAGGATCGCGTCGATGATGGCGATGTGCTCCGGGGCGGAGGTCGCGGCGCGGCCGGGGTGGAACGCGAGGCGGAACTGGTGCCGCGCGGACTGCGCGCGCAGGCGCTCGAGCAGCTGCGTGGCGGTGCCGTGGCGGCTGAGGTCGCGGATGCGGCGGTCGAGCTCCTGGTTGAGGCGCGAGTACGCCATGAGGTCGCCCGAGCCGATCGCGCGCTCGATGTCGGCGCGGAGGGCGCGCAGCTGCGCGGCGTCGGCCGCCGTCACGTTCTCGGCCGCCTTGCGCGCGCAGAGCGTCTCGAGCCCGATGCGCACCTCCACGATCTCGATGGCCTCGTCGACCGAGATCGCGCGGACGCGCGCGCCGCGGTTGGGGAGCCGCTCGACGAGGCCTTCGCCGGCGAGGTTCATCAGGGCGTTGCGCACCGATGCGCGGGAGGCGCCGTAGCGTTCGCTGAGATCGGCCTCGATGAGGCGCTGGTGGGGTGCGAACTGGGCGTCGAGGATCGCGTCGCGGATCTGCTGCGTGAGGTCGGGGCGGTCGGTCGTGTCGGTCTCGCCGAGCACCGCGGCATCCGTCATCTCGGTCTTCCCCTTTCGGCGCCGTTGTCCGTGCACTGACACTATCTCGCGATCAGGACGGGCTTGCGAAGCATTTCATACGAAATCTGCGCGAAAATCGTCGACAATCTTGATCCGTCCGGCTCCGAGGGGCAGGCTGGAAGAGACGTCGATCCGCGCAGACCCGGCGCGGGACCGCGGACGACCGGCGCGCGACGGCGTCGCGCGGCGGGAACCAACACAGAGAGGTGGACGTTCATGAGCGATACGGCGACAGGGACTTCGGTGCGGACCGGCCTGTACATCGGAGGTGAGGAGCGCTTCACCGACGACGTGCTGACGATCCCCGACCCCGGAAGGCCTGGTGCGGTCGTCGGCGAGGCGGCCGCGGCATCCGCGTCGGATGTGACGGATGCCGTCGCGGCGGCGAAGAAGGCGTTCCCGGCCTGGTCGGCGCTCAGCGCCCAGGAGCGCGCGGCGAAGATGGCCGAGGCGATCGCCGGCATCGCCGACGACCGTGACACGGACGCCGCGATCCTGTCGCAGGAGAACGGCAAGATCCGCATGGAGGGGTGGATCGACGCGCTCGTGTTCGAGATCCGCTGGAACCTCGCGCTGATGCTCGCCGACGAGGTCGACGCGTCCAAGACGCTGCCGCCCGTGCCGGGCGCCATCCCGGTGTCGACCGAGGTGGCGTATCAGCCGCTGGGCGTGGTGACGGTGATCGTCCCGTTCAACTGGCCGATCGCGATCCTGGGGGCATCCCTCCCGCACGCGCTGCTGGCCGGCAACACCGCGATCGTGAAGCCGCCGCCCTCGGCGCCGCTCGCGACGACCCGGGTGGTGCAGCGGGTGGCCGAGAAGCTGCCGCCCGGCGTGCTCAACATCGTGACCGGTCGCGACCAGGACATGGCCGGGCTCATCCAGAACCCCGACATCGCCAAGGTCTGCTTCACCGGCAGCGTCAACGGCGGCAAGCGGATCATGGAGATGGCGTCCAAGACCCTGACGCGCGTGACGCTGGAGCTCGGCGGCAACGACGCGGCGGTGTTCCTCGAGGACGCGATCCTCGACGACGCGCACCTCGACCGGCTGTACGCCGCGATCTACGACACCACCGGCCAGATCTGCATGAACGCCAAGCGCGTGTTCGTGCACCGCTCGCGGATGGACGAGCTCGTCGCGGGGCTCACGTCCCGCCTCGAGCAGGCCAAGCTCGGGCACGGTCTGGAGGAGGGCACCACGATGGGCCCGCTGCACCAGCCGGCGCAGAAGGCCTTCGTGGACGAGATCATCCAGGAGGCGAAGGATGCCGGCGCCGACGTGCGCGAGTTCGGCGAGCTTCCCGGTGGTGACCTGGCAGGCGGCAACTTCGTGCGCCCGGCGATCGTGGTGGACCCCGACCCGCAGCTGCGGGTGGTGACGCAGGAGCAGTTCGGTCCCGTCATCCCGGTGATCCCGTTCGACGACGAGGCCGAGGGCGTGCGCCTCGCGAACGACACGTGGGGCGGGCTGTGCGGCTCGGTGTGGACCGGGTCGCCCGAGGCGGCGCAGCGCGTCGGGTCGCAGCTCGTGTGCGGCTACGTGTGGGTCAACGACCATGGCGCGACGCGCCTGGACCTTCGGGCGCCGTTCGGCGGCATGAAGCAGTCCGGCTTCGGGCGTGAGCAGGGCATCGAAGGCGTCCGCGCCTTCCAGGACACCCGGTCGATCGCCACGATCGACCCGGAGGCGCTCGCGTCCATGGCCCACTGACGTCGTCCGGCACCATCCCTTTTCCGGGTTTGGGGCGCACGCCGTGCGTTCGGGGCGCACGCGGTGCGCCCCGAACGTGCACGGCGCGCCCCAAACCCGGAAAGTAGGGTGATCGGGCAGGGCCTGACGAGTCGAGCAGCAGGGAAGGGAACATGAAGCTTCTTCTCACGTCTGCGGGCGTCACCAATCCGAGCATCCGCGGTGCCCTCGAAGACCTGCTCGGCAAGCCGATCAGCGAGTCCAGCGCACTGTGCATACCCACCGCCCAGTACGGCCACCCGTGGCTGGGACCCGGCGTCAAGGCCTGGGAGTTCATCAGCGGGAAGTCCGAGAATCCCATGGTGGATCTGGGCTGGAGGTCCATCGGAGTGCTGGAGCTCACGGCGCTGCCGAGCATCGATGAAGAGCGCTGGAAGCCGCTCGTCCTCGAGACCGACGTCCTGCTGGCTGCCGGTGGCGACGCGCTCTACCTCAGCCACTGGCTGCAAGAGTCGCGGCTGGCCGACATGTTCCCGTCGATGGCGGAGACTGTGTGGGTGGGCATGAGCGCCGGAAGCATGGTGATGACACCGCGGATCGGCCAGGAGTTCGTGGGCTGGAAGCCGCCGGCCGGCGACGACAGCGCGCTCGGGCTCGTCGACTTCTCGATCTGCCCGCACCTCGCGGCCGACGGTGAGCCGGGCAACTCCCTCGCCGCAGCGGAGAGATGGGCTGCCGGCATCCGTCACCCGTCGTACGCCATCGACGACCAGACGGCCCTGAGGGTGACCGATGACGGGGTGGAGGTCATCACGGAAGGTCAGTGGAGGTACTTCGCCGAGTAGACCCGCGGGCCCGAGTCCGCCGCGCCGGAGGGCCCGCTCCCTGGCCGCTGCGCTGTGGAGGAGGTAGAACAGCTTCATGGCAACCCCGCTGGTGCTGGGACCGATGCTGCGTTACGTCGATGACACATCGGCCAGCATCTGGGTGGAGACGCGCGCCGACGGTGTCGTCAGCGTCCACGCCGACGGGCGATCGTGGCAGGCCCGCACCTTCGCGGTGCACGGCCACCACTTCGCGCTCGTCGAGGTCGACGGGCTCGAGCCCGGCAGCGTCTCGCCGTACTCGGTCGAGATCGATGGGGTACGCGTGTGGCCGGAGCCCGATTCCCAGTACCCGGCGTCGGTGATCGCCACGCGGGCGCCCGGGCGACGGTCGCGGATCGCCTACGGTTCGTGCCGCACCAGCGTCCCTCACGACCGGTCCGGCAATCGGACCCATGGTGTCGACTCGCTGCGCGCCTTCGCGCTCGCGGTGGCAGACGGCCGCGAGGCCCGGCCGGACCTGCTGCTCTTCCTCGGCGACCAGGTGTACGCCGACTCGACCACGAAGGAGATGCAGGAGTTCATCCGCAGCCGCCGTGACATCCATGAGGAACCCGGCAAGGAGCTCAAGGACTTCGAGGAGTACGCCCACCTCTACCAGCTGGCGTGGTCGGACGACGCCAATCGGTGGCTGCTCTCGTCCGTGCCGAGCGCGATGATCTTCGACGACCACGACATCCGTGACGACTGGAACGCCTCGCTCGACTGGAAGAAGGACATCCAGGCCACGAGCTGGTGGCACGAACGCATCGTCGCCGGCTTGGCGTCGTACTGGGTGTACCAGCACCTCGGCAACCTGTCTCCTCGCGAGCGGGCCGCCGACGAGATGTGGCAGCAGGTCACCGGGCGCCGCGACGGCGCTTCGCCCGACCTCACTGCCGTGCTGGACGCGTTCGCCGACCGGTGCGACAAGGACCCGGACAGCTATCTCTGGAGCTACTCCCGAGACTTCGACGGAACACGCCTCATCGTCCTGGATTCACGCGCCGCGCGAGACCTCACTCCGTCGGCGCGGGGGCTGCTGGACGCTCAGGAGCTCAGGTGGTTCGACGACCATATGCGGGGCGGATTCCGCCACGTCCTCATCGCCACCTCGCTCCCGTTCCTCCTGCCGTTGGGTCTGCATCATGTCGAGGCATGGGATGAGGCCATCGCGCAGGGTGCGTGGGGTCGGCCGGCGGCGTGGGTCGGCGAACGGCTGCGGCGGGCCTTCGACCTGGAGCACTGGGGGGCGTTCCAGAACAGCTTCCAGGCGGTTGCCGGGATCGCGACGGAGCTGGCGGACGGCGACCGGGGCCCGGCGCCGCAGACGGTGACCTTCCTGTCCGGTGACGTGCACTTCTCGTATCTGGCTGAGGTCGAGCGCCAGAGCGGCAGCCGCATCGTGCAGGCCGTGTGCTCTCCCATGCGGAACCCGCTGCCCCGCTTCCTGCGGTGGTTCTCGGTCGTGATGTCGTACGGCGCCGCGACGCCGATGGGTGCCGCAGCCGCGCATTCCGCGAAGGTCCCCGACCCGCCCTTCCGCTGGAAGACGGTGAAGGGCCCGTGGTTCGACAACAACGTCGCGCTGCTGGTGGACGGACCCGACGGCCTCACCATGACCTGGCACACCGGCGTGGTCGAGGACGGAGACGAGCTTCATCCCCGTCTCGAGGAGGTGGCGTCCATCACGGTGCCCGCGGAGCGGGACGCCACGGTGTCGTCCTGACCGGCTGCCGGGTTGGTCGCGCGCATCGGAAACGCAAAGCCGCCGTTGCGGAGGATGCCGGCCGGGCGCTCGACGAGGCGTTCGCCGAGCTCCTCCGGCGTCTGAGTGAAGACGAGGTCGCCGCCGCCGTGACGACACTGCGGCGCCTGGCGTTCGAGCTCGAGGGCCCGGACGGCGAGGGCTGACCCCGGGGAAGCGCCGACGCGCCTCGCGGCACACCGAGCCTGCGAGACCTACCCCTTCGCGGCGCCGGACACCGCCGCGCCGGAGACCTCGGCTGCGGAACCCGAGACAGCCGAGCCGTCCAGGCGATCGACCAGCTCCAGCCCGCGGCGCGCCCAGGCGATCTCGCCCTGGGCGCGCTCGACGAGCCCCTCGTAGGCGAAGCGCTTGTAGGCGATGGTGCGCTCGCGGTCGGCGTCCGACGTCACGGCCAGCCGCCGCACGAGCATGGGGTTGGCGACCGCGTCGATGCGCTCGAGCTCGCCCTCCCACTGCGCGAGCTCGCCCTCCCACTGCGCGATGTGCCGCTCGAGGAAGGCGCGCGCGGCCTCGGGCGGGGCCGCCTCGAGGTAGGCGGCACGCAGGTGGGCGGGGTCGCGCACCCGCTGGTAGTCCAGGGGAGCGGCCATCCAGTCGAGGAACGCCTGGTTGCCGGCATCCGTCACGTGATACATCCGGCGCGTGCCGCGCTCGCCTCGCGGCTGCTCCTCGCCCTCGATGAGGCCGAGCTCCTCCATCTTGCGCAGCTCCGGATAGATCTGCGAGTCGGGCGCATGCCACACGTGGCCGACGGACTGGTGGAACTGCTTCTGCAGGTCGTAGCCCGACAGCGGGCCGACCCGCAGGATCGCCAGCAGCGCATACCGCAGACTCATGCGACTCCTCTCCCTCCCGAGACTAGCGAGCGGCGGATGCCTCCTCCGCCGCCGTGACGGAATGTGCGAGGGGGCCCGCCCGGCGCGGGCGGACCCCCTCGGGTCGGTGCGGGTCAGGCGGATTCCTGGTACCCGGTGCGCCAGCCGCCGTGGTACGTCTGGCGGGCGACCGTCGAGTACGGCACCGGAGAGACGACGGCGCGGACCTCGAGCTGCTTGTGCGGCTCGACCGACGCCTTCTTCGTGCCCCCGTCGGGCTCGCCCCACACGACCGTGACCTCGGCGCCCTCGGGCACGTCGGGGTTGACCGTCGCGAGCGACAGTGCGCGCTTCTCGTTCGCGCTGTAGCCGGTGAACATCGAGAATCCGACGACGTCGCCGCCGGCATCCGTCACCGCGTCGTAGTTCGCCGACCCGTAGTTCGCCAGCGGCAGGTCGAAGAACTTGTAGCTGTCGCCCTCGGTGTCGAAGAGCGACGCGAAGATCTTCGTGACGTCCTCGGCGTTCCACGCCAGCGTGACCTTGCGGCGCTGGGTGGCCGGGTCGATCTTCTCGAGGGCGTCGCGGCCGATGAAGTCGTGGTCGAACTTGACGAACGAGCCGTAGCCGAGCTCCCACGGGGTGAGGTAGTAGTCCTCGATGTTCTGCGACACGAACGAGCCCGCGAGCGTTCCGGTCGCCTCATAGCTGTCGACGCCCAGCCACTCGCGGTAGCCGCGCTCGGCCTCGCCCGAGTAGATGGCGGGAAGCGGCGACGGGATCCAGCCCGACTCCAGGGTGTTCGACGGATAGGCCCGCGAGCCCACCGGCACGAGGCCGAACTCGGCGCCCGCCTCGACGATGAGGTCGCGCACGCGGTGGTGGTCCTCGTACGGGCCCCACACCTCGAGACCCGGGGCTCCTGCCATGCCGTGGCGCAGCGTGCGGACGTTCGCCCCGCCGATCTGCATCTCGGACATGGCGAAGAACCTCAGCTGCTCGAGCGGGCCGCCGTTGAGCTTCTCGATGACCTGCCAGGCGGCCGGCCCCTGGATCTGGAACCGGTAGTAGCGCCGGCTCACGGCGTCGCCGTACGGGCGCGACGGCGAACGCCGGTCGACCGTGACGTCGAGGTTCGCGTAGCCGCCGGTCTCACCGTGGTACATCAGCCAGTTCGACGCGGGAGCGCGGCCGACGTACACGTACTCGTCCTCGGCCTCGTGGAACAGGATGCCGTCGCCGATGACGTGGCCCGACGCGGTCGTGGGCACGTACTGCTTGGCGCGGTTCACCGGGAACGTCGCGACCGAGTTGATGGCCGTGTCGGAGATCAGCTTGATCGCGTCGGAGCCCTTGAGGAACACATTGTCCATGTGGTGCGACTGGTCGTAGAGCACGGCGGTGTCGCGCCACGCCTTCTGCTCCTTGATCCAGTTCTGGAAGTCCGCGGGGACCACCGGGTAGATGTACGAGCCGATCTGCGAGTTGCGCAGCATCTCGACGGCGTTCTGCGCGTCGATGAGCTCCTGCAGATTCTTCGCCATGGGGGAACCTCTCTGTTCTGGTGATGGGTCAGGTGAAGACGATGGTGTGGTTGCCGTGCCGGATCACGCGGTCCTCGGCGTGCCACTGCACGGCACGGGAGAGCACGGCCCGCTCGACGTACGCCCCGCGGGCCTGCAGGTCCGCGGCGGACATCGAGTGGTCCACCCGCGCGACGTCCTGCTCGATGATCGGACCCTCGTCCAGGTCCTCGGTGACGTAGTGGCTCGTCGCGCCGATGAGCTTGACGCCCCGCTCCTTGGCCTTGCGGTAGGGCGCGGCGCCGATGAAGGCGGGGAGGAAGGAGTGGTGGATGTTGATCACCGGCACGCCGACCTCGTCCAGGAACGTGTCCGAGAGGATCTGCATGTAGCGGGCGAGCACGACGAAGTCGGCGTTGCCCTTCAGCAGCTCGACGATCTTCGCCTCGGCCGCCGACTTGTCGGGCCCCTGCGACGGCACGTGGAAGAACGGGATGCCGAAGCTGCGGACGTCCTCGGCGGTGTTGGTGTGGTTGGAGATCACCATGGGGATCGTCACCGGCAGCTCGCCGCGGCGGTGGCGCCACAGCAGCTCGAGCAGACAGTGGTCGCTGGTCGAGACCAGGATCGCCATGCGCTTGGGGATGGACTGGTCGGTCACGCGCCACTCCATCTCGAGCGGACCGAGCGTCTTGTCGAGATCGGCTTCGATCTCGGGCAGGGCCGCCTGCAGGTCAGGCCGGTGGAACACGACGCGCTGGAAGAACTCGCCGCCCTCGGGGTTGTCGGAGTACTGGTCGAGGGTGACGATGTTGCCCTTGTTGCGGGCGATCAGCGCTGTCACCGCCGCGACGAGACCCGGCTGATCGGGACCGTGGACGATCAGGCAGGCGTGGTCGCGGTGCGTCTCGAGGTGGGCCGTCATCGGCGCGCCCCCGAGGACTGCGCGGCCACGAACTCGCGCGCCCACGTGCTCGTCGCGAGCAGTCCGCCGAACGTGTAGAAGTGCAGCTTGACGTCGCCGGACTTCGGGTCGGCGGCGAGCAGCTCCGCGAGGTCGGAGACGAAGCGGTCGGGTCCGGCGGTGCCCATGAGGTTGGTCAGCGAGAAGCCGTACTTCTTCACGATCATGGCGTTGGCGCCGATGCCGAACCGGCGGGCGAAGCCGAGCAGGCGCTTGATGCCGGCGGGACCGGGGGTGCCGATGCGGATCTGCGCGTCGATGCCGCGCTCGCGCACCTGGTCGATCCACGCCATGACCGGGTCGGTGTCGAAGGCGAACTGCGTGAGGACGACGGCATCCAGCCCCTGCTGCGCGAGGGCGAGCGCCTTCTCGTCGAGGTGGCGCCACAGCACGTCTTCCGGGATGTCGGGGTGACCCTCGGGGTAGCCGGCGATCGACACCTCGCGCGCGCCGTACTTCTTCAGCAGGCCCGACCGGATCAGGGTGAGGGCGTCGGGGTACGGGCCTGCGGGCTCGGCGGGGTCGCCGCCCACCGCGAAGACGTGCTCGGTGGCCCCGACCTCCTGCAGGCGGGCGAGGAACTCCTCGAGCTGCTCCTGCGACTCCAGCCGCCGTGCCGAGATGTGGGCGACGGGGACGAAGCCCATCTCCTTGACGGCCTTGGCCGCGGCGACCCGCATCTCGAGGTCCTCGTTGCCGAGGAACGTCACGTTGATCTTCGTCCCCTGCGGGATGGTCTCGCGGGCCTCCTCGAGGCCGGGAACGTCCTTGCCCGTCATCTCGAGCGAGAAGCCGTCGACCAGAGCGGCCGCCGAGGGGGAGGCGGGAGTCGGGTGCGCCATGGGAGGTCCTTTCCTCGTCCGGGTGCGTCGCTGCGTCCCGGTATCCAGAGAATACCTATCACCATAGGTAATGGCAATAGGCACGTCGTGTGCGTGACCTCCATGTTCGGTGCGCGGACCGCGGTGGCGACGGTTCGATTCCGTTGAGCGGATGCCGCACCCGCCCGGAACCTGTTCTTCAAGAAAATCGTGACGGGCGTCACGAAACCATTGACAATCGCTCGAGGGTGGCGCACCATGACTCTTGTCCGGCACGCCGAGGTGGGGACTCCGACTCCGGTCGGACGGACCCGGCGGCCGGTGAACCCGCACAGTCATGAGAGGCCCGTCAATGAAGAAGAGTCTTGCCACCGTCGGCGTACTCGCCGCCGCCGCTATCGCCCTGGCCGGCTGCACCGATTCCGGCGCCGATCCCGCCTCGAGCCCGTCCGACGGCGGAGACGCCGGCTCGGGCGACCTGACGACCGTCCGCGTCGCAGCCCTCCCCATCGCCGAGACCGGCGCGCTCTGGGCCGCGATCGACGAGGGCATCTTCGAGGAGCACGGCCTCGAGATCGAGGTCGTCCCATCGCAGGGCGGCGCCAACGCGATCCCGGCGCTGCTCAGCGGCGACATCCAGTTCGCCATCGGCCAGCCGTTCGGCCCGATCCGCGCCGACCTCCAGGACCTCGGCGTCGTCATCGTCGGCAACTACGCCAACAGCATCGCCGAGGGCGACGACGTCAACGCCGTCGTGGCGCTCGGCGACTCGGGCATCGCGCGTCCCGCCGACCTGGCGGGCAAGAAGGTGTCGGTCAACACGATCGGCGCGGCCGGTGACCTCACCATCCGCAAGGCCGTGCAGGACGACGGCGGCGACCCCTCGACGATCGAGTTCGTCGAGGTCGCCTTCCCCGACGTGCCGGCGCAGCTCGAGGCCGGCACCATGGATGCCGCCTGGGCTCCCGACCCGTTCCGCGGCATGATCGTGGGCGGCGGCGGCGTCTCGGTCGTCCAGCCCTACCAGGCGACGATCCCCGGGCTGACGGTGCTGACCAACATCACGACGCAGGCGCTCATGGACGAGGACCCCGAGCTCGTCACGGCCTACTCCGAGGCGATGGCTGAGGCCCTCGACTGGGCGGCCGGCAACGAGGAGGCGGTCCGCGCCGCGATCGCGACGAACCTCGAGATCCCCGAGGAGGCGGCCGCCGGCATCACGCTGCCGACCTTCACGTGGGACCTCGCCGACGCCGGCATCGAAGACCTCGGCGCGCTGGCGGTCGAGTTCGCGTACATCGACGCCGAGCCCGACTACGACCGCCTGCTGCAGCAGCAGTGACGGCGTGGAGTGAGCGGATGCCGCGCGCTGCGGCATCCGCTCCCTCCCTCCTGCCCTCCCGACGCCGCCCCTCCACCGATCGGACCCGCCGATGGCCGTCGCCGACGCCCCCATGATCGTCGCCACACCGCCGCGCCGACGCAGCGCGCGACGGATGCGCACCCTCCGCAAGTTCGCCCTCGGCGTCGCCGGCGTCGTCGGATTCCTCGTCACATGGCAGCTGCTGCCGACGCTCGGCCTGGTCGATCCGCGCTACTTCCCCAGCGCGACCACGACGCTCGCCGCGCTCGGGCAGGAGCTGCGGGACCTCGAGTTCTGGCGCAACGTCTGGCGCACGATGACCGCCTGGGGCATCGGCCTGGCCATCGCCACCGTGCTCGCGACGGTGCTCGGCACGGTCATCGGACTCGTCCCGTTCCTGCGCCGTGCGACCCACACCACGGTGGAGTTCCTCCGCCCGATCCCGTCGGTCGCACTCATCCCGCTCGCCATCCTCATGTTCGGGCTGCGGATCGAGGCGGCGCTCGTCATCATCGTCTACGCCAGCTTCTGGCAGGTCTTCATCCAGGTGCTGTACGGCGTCGCCGACGTCGACACGGTCGCCCGTGACACCGCCCGCAGCTTCGGCCTCTCGCGCGGCTCGCGGATCGTGAACCTGGTGTTCCCGACCGCCCTGCCGTACCTCATGACGGGTCTGCGGCTCGCGGCGGCGGTCGCGCTGATCCTGGCCATCACGGCCGAGATGTTCATCGGCAACCCGGGCCTCGGGCGCGAGATCGTGTTCGCGCAGTCCGCGGGCAACTGGCCCACCGTGTATGCGCTCGTCATCGTGACCGGCATCCTGGGCCTGCTCATCAACCTGGTGTTCCGCGCGATCGAGCGTCGCTCGCTGGCCTGGCACCAGTCGGTGCGAGGGGAGGAAGTGCTGTGACGCTCTACACCAGCACCGTGGTGACCCCCCGGCGGCCGTCCCGCGTCTGGGCGAAGATCGGCGAGAACACGCTGTACGCGATCGGGCTGCCCCTTCTGCTGCTCATCATCTGGGGCATCTGGGCGAGCTTCACGACGGCCACGTTCTTCCCGCCGCCGCTCGAGATCCTCGACGCGTTCATCGACACCTGGATCGGTCCGGCCTTCATCACCGACGTGCTGCCGAGCCTCGGCCGCCTCGCGATCGGCATCGTCATCTCGATCCTCGTCGGCATCGTCGCGGGCACCCTCATCGGCCTGAACCGATGGCTGCGCGAGCTGCTGGAGCCGATGCTGGAGTTCTTCCGCGCGGTCCCCCCTCCCGTGCTGCTGCCCATCGTCGTCGTGCTGATGGGACCGACCGACGCGATGAAGATCGTCGTGATCGTGGTGGGCTCGGTGTGGCCGATCCTGCTCAACACGATCGAGGGCGTGCGCGCCACGGACTCGGTCATGACCGAGACGGCCCGCTCTTTCGCCGTGACGCCCATGGAGCGCCTGCGCTACCTGGTGCTGCCCGCGGCGAGTCCGCGCATCATGGCCGGCGTGCGGCAGTCGCTGTCGATCGCCCTCATCCTGATGGTGATCTCGGAGCTGGCGTACTCGTCGTCCGGCCTGGGCTATCAGATCGTCTACTTCCAGCGCAATTACCTCATCGCCGAGATGTGGAGCGGCATCCTGCTGCTCGGCCTCATCGGCATCCTGCTCGCGACGATCTTCGGGCTCGTCGAGCGTCGCGTGCTGCGCTGGTACCACGGAATCAAGGAGGTGGAGCGTGCCTGACACGCTGCTGAAGGTCGAGCACCTGCGCAAGGTGTACGAATCGACGACCGGGAACGTCGAGGCGATCGGCGACATCAGCTTCCGGATGGATGCCGGCGAGCTGGTGTGCATCGTCGGCCCCTCCGGGTGCGGCAAGACGACGCTGCTGAAGTGCATCGCCGGCCTGCTGCGGCCCACCTCCGGGGTGGTGGAGCTCGACGGCAAGCGCGTGACCGCGCCGCCGCCCAAGATGGCGCTCGTGTTCCAGGAGTACGGCCGCAGCCTCTACCCCTGGCTCACCGTGCGCGGCAACGTCGAGCTGCCCCTCAAGCACAAGAAGCTCTCGCGCACCGACCGCGACCGGCTCATCGACGACGCGCTGACGGCCGTCGGCCTCGACCACGCCGCCAAGAGCTACCCGTGGCAGCTGTCCGGCGGCATGCAGCAGCGCGTCGCGATCGCCCGCGCCGTCGCGTACCAGCCCGAGGTGCTCATCATGGACGAGCCGTTCGCCGCCGTCGACGCCCAGACCCGCGCCGACCTCGAGGACCTGGTGCGCACGCTCCACCGCGAGCGGGGCATGTCGATCCTCTTCGTGACGCACGACATCGACGAGTCGGTCTACCTCGGCGAACGGGTGATCGTGCTGTCGAAGTCGCCGACCTGGGTGCAGGAGGACCTCGCGATCGACCTCGAGGCCGACCGCGACCAGATCACCACCCGCGCGCTGCCCCGCTTCACCGAGCTGCGCACCCACGTGTACGAGCAGATCCAGCGTGCCAAGCGCGGCGAGGCCGTCCGCCCGGGGGCGGCGTGAGCGTTCTCCCCGTCGAGGGCTCGGTCCTCACGCGCAAGCCGAGGCAGCTGCTGCTGGCCTTCTTCGGCGAGTTCGTGTGCGACCGGTACTTCGCACCGCTGCGCGCGAGCGTGCTGATCGGCACCCTCGAGAGCGCGGGCGTGGCGGCCTCCGCCGTGCGCACCAACCTCGACCGCATGGTCGCGAGCGGGGTGCTCGAACGCCGGCGCCTCGGGCGCGAGATCGGGTTCGAGCTGACCTCCCACGGCAGCGAGGTGCTGCGCGAGGCGTCGGGCCGCGTGAACGGGCCCGCGCCGTTCGAGCCCCAGGGCGAGGGCTGGACGCTCGTCACCTTCAGCGTCCCCGAGCACCTCCGCGACCTGCGGCACCGCCTGCGCGCCGCGCTGACGTGGTCGGGATTCGCGGTGCTGCGCGACGGGCTGTGGATCGCCCCCGGGGCGGTGGACCTCGCCGCCGCGCTGGATGCGATCATCCCCGACCTGCCCCCGGGCTCGGTCACCGCGTTCTCGGCGACCGAGCTCGACGGGTTCCCGATGGCCGAGGCGGTGCGCGTGGCGTGGGACATCGAGCGCATCCGCGAGGCGCACCTCGAGTTCATCGCGCACTGGGAGCGCGAGGATGCGGCATCCGATCTCCCTCCCGTCACCGCGCGGACCCTGCTCGTCGCCGACTGGCTCGCGCTGCTGCGCGCCGACCCGCGGCTGCCGCGCCAGTACATGGGCGAGGACTGGCCGGCCGACCGCTCCGCCGAGCTGTTCACGCGGCGGCACCGAGAGTTCGCCTTCCCGGCCGTGCGGGACTTCGCCGGCCTCGTCGACTGAGCACTGCCGTCGGTCCCAGCGCGCGTACCGGCCTCGCGACCCTTGGCTCTCAACAGGTCAACCGCGGTTCTACAGGACCGATCCGGTCCGCTGCCTCCTGTAGAGGGCCGGTTGACCTGTCGGCGTGGGCGCGCGGGCCGGGGGAGACTGCCGGGGGGTCGAGCCGCGTGCTCACCGGCTCTCGCCGAACCGCGCGCGCAGGTCGGCCTTGCGCACCTTGCCCGAGGCGGTGCGCGGCAGCTCCTCCACCACGACGACGTTCTTCGGCAGCTTGTAGCGCGCGAGCACGCCGTCCAGGTGGGAGCGCACGATCTCGGTGTCCACCTCCGCACCCTCCTTGAGGGTCACGACCGCCCACGGCACCTCGCCCCAGCGCTCGTCGGGCACGCCGACGACAGCGACGCCCGAGATGCCCTCGATGTCGGAGATGAGGTTCTCGACCTCGGCGGGATAGATGTTCTCGCCTCCCGAGATGATCATGTCCTTGAGGCGATCGGCGATGTAGAGGTAGCCGTCGGCATCGAGGTAGCCGAGATCGCCCGAGCGGAACCAGCGGTCGTCGGTGAACGCGGCCGCCGTCGCCTCGGGCTGGCCGTGATAGCCGAGGAAGACGTTGGGCCCCGAGATCTCGATCTCGCCGACGGTGCCGCGCGGCACGACGTCGCCGTGCTCGTCGGTGATGCGCACCTCGGTGAAGAAGTGCGGGAGGCCGACGCTGCCCTGCTTCTCACGGGTCTTCGACGGTGCGAGCGACGTCGCGCCCGGCGAGGTCTCGGTCATGCCGTAGCCCTGCGAGAACGACAGCCCGCGCTCCTCGTAGGCATTGAGGATGCGGGTGGGCACGGCCGAGCCGCCGCACGTGAGCTTCCGCAGCGTCGAGATGTCGGTCGCCGCCCAGTCCGGGTGGTCGGCCAGCATCTGGTACGTGGTCGGCACGCCGCTGAGCATCGTTACGCCGTGGCGCTGGATCTGCGCGAGCGCGCGACCGGGCTCGAAGCCCTTCTCGAGGACGAGCGTCGCGCCCTTGAGGATCACCGGCAGCGCGCCCATGCCCAGCGACGCGACGTGGAACAGCGGCGAGATCATCAGCGAGACGTCGGTCGAGACGACGTCGTAGTCGACGATGCAGTTGACCGCGACCCACGTGAGGTTGCCGTGGCTCAGCACGGCCCCCTTCGGACGCCCCGTGGTGCCCGACGTGTAGATGATGGCCGCCGGGTCGTCCAGGCCCACGTCGGCGACGGTGTGGCCGCCGGGGGCCTCGGCCACGAGGCGGGCGAGACCCGGGTGCCCCGGCAGCCCCTCGCCGGTCACGATGACGTGGGCGATGCGCCCCGCCTCGATGCCCGGCATCGCGCGTTCCAGGAACTCGGGGTCGAGCACGACGGCGCGTGCCCCCGAGTCGACGAGGATGTGCTGCATCTCGGGAGCGGCGAGCCGCGTGTTCAGCGGCACGAAGACGGCGCCCAGCTGCGCCGCGCCGAACATCACCTGCAGGAACTGCGGGCTGTTCTCGCCGATGTAGGCGACGGCGTCGCCACGGCGGATGCCGCGATGCCACAGCACGGCGGCGACATGGTCGGCGGCATCCGCCAGCCGGCGATAGCTCAGCTCGTCGTCGCCGAAGACGACGGCCGTCTTGTCGGGGTCCTTCAGCCGCCGCTTGGCGAGCCAGAACCCGATTCCCTCGTGCATCGTTGCGGGGTCCTCTCCCTCGAGGAAGCGTGCGGGTCGGACGAGCCGATCAGGCGTAGAAGCGGTACAGGCCGCGCGCCGCGACGGCGGGCTTCTCGGCGCCCTCGATCTCGATGGTCTGGTCGACGGCGAACTGGTAGCCGCCGCGCACCTCGGTGACCTCGGCGATGACGGCGGTCATGCGCACGCGGGCGCCCACCGGCACGGGCGAGACGAACCGGACCTTGTCGAGGCCGTAGTTCACGCGCGTCGTGACGCCGGTCACGTCGAAGAGCTCCGACCAGAACTTGACCGCGAGCGACAGGGTGAGGAAGCCGTGCGCGATGGGACCGCCGAACGGCCCCTCCGCCGCGCGCGCCGGGTCGACGTGGATCCACTGGTGGTCGTCGGTGGCATTGGCGAAGAGGTTCACGCGGTCCTGCGTGATCTCGAACCACTCGGTGTGGCCGAGGTCGGTGCCGGCGAGGCCGGCGACGTCGGCGTAGTCGACGGTGGTGGTCATGGTTTCTCCTTCGTGGACGGGTCAGGTGAAGGCCGACGCGCCGGTGAGCGCGCGGCCGACGATGAGGGCGTTGATCTCGTGCGTGCCCTCGTAGGAGTACACGGCTTCGGCATCGGCGAAGAACCGCGCGACGTCGTGCTCGAGCAGGATGCCGTTGCCGCCGAGCACCTCGCGGCCGAGCGCGACCGTCTCGCGCGCGAGGCGCGCGGTCTGCATCTTGGCCAGGGCGGAGTTCTCGTCGGCGAACTCGCCCTGGTCCTGCCGGGCGGACAGCTGCACCACGAGGGCGAGCGAGGCGACGGTGTTGCCGAGCATGCGCGCCAGCTTCTCCTGCACGAGCTGGAAGCCGCCGATGGGGCGCTCGAACTGGTGGCGCTCGCGCACGTAGCGGACCGCGGCGTCGAGGGCGCCGGCCTGCAGGCCGGTGGCGATCCACGCCACGTCGGAGCGCATCGCCCGCAGGATCCGCGAGACGTCGCGCCAGCCGTTCACGTTGTGGAGGCGCGCCGTCTCGGCCACGCTCACGCCGTCGAGGCTGATGATCGCGTTCTGCATCGGACGCAGCGCGACCTTGCCGGTCATCGCCTCGAGCCGCACGCCCTCGGCGTCGGTCGGCACCAGGAACGCCTTGACGGCGTGGTCGTCGACGTCGCGCGCGAAGACCAGGAGGACGTCGGATGCCGCGGCCCCGCCGATCCACTTCTTCCGGCCGTCGATCACCCAGTCGCCGCCGTCGCGCCGCGCGGCCGTCGCGAGCCCGCCGGCGATATCGGAGCCGTGCTCCGGCTCGGTGAGCGCGAACACGCCCCTGAGTTCGAAGCTGCGCACACGGGGGTCGAGCTCGGCAGCCTGCTCCGGCGACCCGCCCAGCGCGACGGCGGTGCGGAAGAGCCCGGACTGCGCGTTGTACAGGGTGGCCACCGACACGTCGGTGCGGGCCAGCACGTAGTTGCGGAAGCCCGAGTACATGCTCGACGCCGCCTCGGCGGCATCCACCCCCTCCGGCTGCATCAGATCGAGGGGGATGAGCGCGTCCAGGACGCCGGCCGGCATGGTCGCCGTCTCCCACGCTTGGGCGAGGAGCGGACGGATGCTGCGATCCAGCGTCTCCTGCAGCCGCGCGAGCGCCGCGCGCGCGGCCGGGCTCAGGTGCGCGGCAGCGATCGCATACGGGTCGAACCCGAACGTCGCATCCGACTCGAGCGCAGGCATGTCAGCCCCCGAGTCCCAGCAGGCGTGCCGCGTTGTCCTTCAGGATGCCGGGCAGGACCTCGGGCTTGAAGGAGCCGGCGGTCTCGGCATCCGTCATCCAGCGGTCGGGGGTGAGGAGCGGGAAGTCCGAGCCGAACAGCACGCGCCTCTTGAGGTAGGAGTTCGCGGCGCGCACCAGCGACTCCGGGAAGTACTTCGGGCTCCAGCCGGACAGGTCGATCCAGGTGTTGTGCTTGTGCGTGGCGACCGAGAGCGCCTCGTCCTGCCAGGGGACCGAGGGGTGGGCCATGATGATCTGCAGGTCGGGGAAGCGCGCGGCCACCGGGTCGAGCAGGATCGGGTTGGACAGGCCGAGCAGCAGCCCCCGCCCGCCCGGCAGGCCGGCGCCGATGCCGGTCTGGCCGGTGTGGAAGAGCGCGACGACCCCGGCCTCCTGCAGCGCCTCGTACAGCGGGAAGCGTGCCTCGTCGGAGGGGTCGAAGCCCTGGACCGTCGGGTGGAACTTGAAGCCGCGCACGCCGTGCTCGTCGATGAGCCGCCGCACGCGGTCGAGCGCATCGGGCCGACGCGGGTCGACCGAGCCGAACGGGATGAGCACGTCGTTGTTGCGGGCGGCGCCCTCGGCGATGTCGGCGCTCGAGAGCGGGGCGTGCCCCAGCTGCGTCTCGGCGTCGACGGTGAACACGACGGCGGCCATGCGCCGCTCGCGGTAGTACGCGGCGACCGAGTCCAGGTCGGGGTTCGGCCCGTCGGTGCTGAAGTACTTCGCCGCGGCGTCGGCGAGATCGCCCGGCAGCGAGGCGTGCCCGTGCCCGTCGACCTCGATGTGCACGTGCACGTCGATCGCCGTGATCGCGTCGAGGTCGATCGCGGGTTCGTAGCGGGTCATGTCGGGCCTTCCGGGTCTTCGGTCCCGTGCCTGCCGAAGGGCGCTTCGACAGGCACGGGACCGACGGGTCAGGGGCGCTGGAGGTCGTCGGGGAGCGGCGGGAACTTCTCGCCGACCGTCTGCAGGTCGCCCACCGCGTCGCCGAAGCCGGCGGCGAGATCGTCGTACGACCAGCCGCCATCGTGGAAGGCGGTCGCGACCGGCTCGGGGTGCGACCACAGCTGCAGCCGGTCGCCGCCGATCCCGATGGCCTGGCCGGTGACGCCGGCGGCGGCATCCGATGCCAGGTACGCGATGAGCCCGGCCACGTCGTCGGAGGTGCCGAAGCCGAGGTCGTGGCGGAAGAACGGGGGCATCGGCTCGCCGGCCGCCTCGGCCTCGACGGCGGCGGCGAAGTACGGGACGGTGGCCGTCATGGCGGTCGCGGCGACCGGGATGACGGCGTTGGCGGTGATGCCCGCGCGCTTGAGCTCGAGCGCCCACGTGCGCACCATGCCGACGATGCCGGCCTTGGCGGCGGCGTAGTTGGTCTGCCCGAAGTTGCCGCGCTGCCCGGTCGGCGAGCCGATCGCGATGATCCGGCCGGGGACCTCGTTCTCGCGCATCCAGGTGGCGGCCGCCCGCACGCACGTGAAGGTGCCGCGGAGGTGGACGTTGATGACGGTGTCGAAGTCGTCGTCGCTCATCTTCCACAGCACGGTGTCGCGCAGCACGCCGGCGTTCGTGACGAGGATGTCGAGCCGGCCGAAGGTGTCGACCGCGGTGCGCACGAGCTGCTCGGCGGTCTCGGTCGGACCCACGGGGGCCGCCACCGCGGCGGCGCGTCCGCCCTCGGCCTCGATCGCGGCGACCGCCTCGGCGGCCGTGGCCTCGTCGACGTCGTTGATCACCACGGCCGCTCCCTGCCGGGCGAGCTCCTGCGCGTAGGCGAGGCCGAGCCCGCGCCCGGAGCCGGTGACGATCGCGACCTTGCCGTCGAGGGGGCGGGCGGTGCCGCTCGGGGTGGCGTCGGATGACATGCGTGAGACTCCTTCGTGTCGCGGCCCGGTCGGCGCGGGGCGCCGTACCGGGTTCGGGACCCATTGAAGACCCAACCGTTGAAAATGTCAATCATTCCGTTCATCCACGAACTGGGTTACGCTCGTGGCCATGCCGAAATCCGCCGACGCCGTCGCCCCGTCGGGCCTGCGCGCCTCGGTGCTCGCCGACGACGTGAGCTTCCTGCTCGCGCGTGCGAACGCGATCGCGCTCGCCGCGGGCAACGCGGCGCTGGCAGAGCACGGGCTGAAGGCGCGGTCGTTCTCGGTGCTGGTCCTGGCGTCGGGCGATGCCCGGCCCTCGCAGCGCGACCTCGCCGAGTTCCTGCGCCTCGACCCGAGCCAGGTCGTCAGCCTCGTCGACGACCTGCAGTCCCGCGGTCTGGTCGAGCGGCAGCCCGACCCCTCCGACCGGCGCGCGAACGTCGTCGTCGCCACGGATGCGGGGCGCACGCTCGCGGCCGCCGCCCGGGAGGCCGCGCGCGTCGCGGAGGAGCGCGTGCACGCGCAGCTGTCGGAGGAGGAGCGCGAGCTGCTCACCGGCCTGCTGCGCCGGCTCGCCTTCCCCGACGACTGACGGCTCTGCGGTGCTGGGTCGGTGTTGGAGAGCGGCGCCGGCGGGGCGCGGCATCCGTCATCGCGTCAGCGGCGGTCGAGCACGTAGCGGTCGCGGCCGGCGAACACCCCGACGACAGTGAGGCCCACGAGCACGGCCAGGACCAGCGCGAGCGACGCGGTCCACCCGCCGGTGAGGCTGTGGAGTCCGCCGAATGCCACCGGCCCGAGCGCGGCGATCACGTAGCCGACCGACTGCGACATGCCCGACAGCGCGGCGGAGGTGTCGTGATCGCGGGCGCGCTGCGCCATCAGCGTGAGCGACATCGCGAGGGTCGCGCCGCCGGTGAGGCCGATGAGGGAGCCCCACACCAGCACGGCGCCGGGGGCGAGCATCAGGCCGACGACGCCGATGACCGCGAGCGACGGGATCAGCGCGGGGGCCCAGCGCTCGAGGCTCCCGCGGAGGATCAGCGGCAGCAGCAGGCAGCCGGCGAGCGAGAACAGCTGGTAGACCATGACGTCGACGCCGGCGACGACCTCCGAGCGACCGGTGGACATCGACAGCGGCGCGAGCCAGGTCACGAACATGTAGAACATGGATGCCTGCAGCCCCATGTAGACCGCGACCAGCCAGGCGATCGGATCCGACCAGATCCCGGTGCGACCGCGCGGCGCCTTCGCGCGATCGTGCACGCTGCGGGCCCCGCGGTGCGCCCACCACCACGCCGCGACGGCGAAGGGCAGCAGGGCCGCGCCCGTGACGAGCAGCGCGAATCGCCAGCCCGCCGCCTCGCCGCCGACCTCGATGTGCGAGATGGGCACGACGACTCCGGACGAGACCGCACCCATGCCGGCCAGCAGCGCGGTGTACACGGCGGTCATCGCCGGGACGCGGCCCGGGAACTCGCGCTTGACCACGGCCGGCATGAGGACGTTGATGATCGCGATCCCGACGCCGATGATCGCCGTGCCGATCCACAGGCTCACGACCGGCCCCGGGATCGACCGCACGAGCGTGCCGGCCAGCAGCACGAGCAGCGACCACAGCAGCACGCGGGGCTGGCCGAAGCGGCGGCTGAGCTCGTGCGCGACGGGGGAGAACAGCGCCCACGCGACCAGCGGCACCGCCGCGAGCACGCCGAGCGCGGTCAGCGACATCCCGGTGTCGGCGCCGATCTGGTCGAGCAGCGGCCCGAGCCCCGTGATGGCCGGGCGCATGTTGGCCGCGACCAGGCACACCGCCGTCAGCAGCATCGCCACCGACGCCGTCCGCGGCGTGCGCGGCGGAGCGGTCCGCGACGATGGGGTCATAGGGCTCGGACTATAGCCCACGCGGCGGGCGTGGCATCCGTCCATTCCCGTTCAGCGGCAGCCCTCGTGCGAGGAAGGGGCGTCAGGCGAGGCCCTCGAGGGGCCAGCCGGTGTAGGCCTCCGCCAGGAAGCGGCGGCCGGCCTCGGACTCGACCACCGACTGCAGCTCGCCGAGCTGACGCAGGCGGTCGAAGTCCGACGCGTCGGGGGCGACGTGGAGCATGTTCGTCATCCACCAGGAGAAGTGCTGAGCCTTCCAGATGCGGTGCAGCGCCTTCTCGGGGAACTGCTGGAGGAGGCGGTCGTCGTTCTCCAGCAGCAACGCGCGCAGCGCGCGCTCAAGCACGATCACGTCGGCGACCGCGAGGTTCATGCCCTTCGCGCCGGTGGGCGGCACGGTGTGGGCGGCGTCGCCGATGAGGGCGACGCGACCGTGCAGCAGCTCGTGGGCGACGAAGCTGCGGAACCGCAGCACGTCCCGCTGGAAGATCGGACCCTCCTTGAGGGTCGTGCCGGGCACGCGCTTCTGCAGCTCCTCCCACAGCTGCTCCTCGCTCAGCGCGTTGGGGTCGGCGTTCGGGTCGCACTGGAAGTACATGCGCTGCACCGTGGGGCTGCGCTGGCTGATGAGCGCGAAACCGTCGGGGGAGTTGCTGTAGATGAGCTCCTCGGCGCTCGGCGGCGCCTCGCAGAGGATGCCGAACCACGCGAACGGGTACTCGCGGAAGTAGCCGCCGGTCGACGAGCCGGTGACCGCCTCGCGCACGACGCTGCGCGAGCCGTCCGAGCCGACGACGAAGTCCGCCTCGATCTCGAGCGGAGCGCCGTCGGCGTCGGTCGCGATGACGCGCGGACGATCGGATGCCGCATCCTCGACGCGCACGGCGGTGACGCCGAAGCGGAGGTCCTGGCCCTTGTCCAGGCGTGCGGCGATGAGGTCTTTGAGCGCCTCGTGCTGCGGGTACAGCCACACGCCACGGCCGACGAGCTCGGCGAAGTCGATGCGGTGGCCGGCGCCCGAGAAGCGCAGCTCGATGCCGTCGTGACGGTTGCCCACGGTGCGGACGCGGCTCGACGCTCCGGACGCGTCGAGGATCTCGACGGTTCCCTGCTCCAGGATGCCGGCGCGGATCGTCGTCTCGATCTCCTCGCGCGAGCGCTGGTCGATGACGATCGACTCGATGCCGGCGTTGCCGAGGAGATGCGCCAGCAGGAGTCCGGCGGGTCCGGCGCCGACGATGGCGACGCGGGTGCTGATCGTGGTGGTCATGACGTCTCCTTCGACGACGTGAGGGGGTGCGGATGCCTCGCCCCAGTGTGACCCCGCTCCACCTCGCCGGCGTGTAGATTCCCGTTCATCGGGATGACTCTCACCCCCCTCCCTTGCCGACATCGCGGCTACTCGGCGAATGACCACGCTGTGGGCACCCAGGACGTGGTCGCTCGTCGAGGAACCGCGAACTCGGCGGGGGTGGGGGTGGGGGTGGGGATGGGGTGGGATGACGGATGCCGCGGGCCGGCGTGGGCTCAGCGGCGGTCGGTGCGGAGGGCGGCCTCGACGCCGGCGGCGGCGGCGCGGAGCGCCGCGACGGCGGCGTCGGGCGGCGTCTCGCGGGGGAGCACCACCGACAGCGCGGCCACGACCTCGCCCGCGTCGCGGATCGGCACCGCCACGCCGGTCGACACCGACTCGATCGATCCCGGCGCCACCACCACGCCGGTGCGACGGACCTCGGCGAGCAGGCGGCGCAGGCGCGCGGCATCCGTCACCGTCTCGGGCGCGAGGGCGCGCAGCGGTCCGGCGAGCACCCGCTCGCGGAGGGCGGCCGGCGCGTGCGCCAGCAGCACGAGGCCCGACGACGAGGCGTGCAGCGGCAGGCGTCCGGCGATGCGGGTGATGTTGGCGCCCGCGTCGGGATGCGAGAGGCGCTCCAGGAAGAGCGCCTCGTCCTGCTCGAGCACCGCGAGCTGGGTGTGCTCGCGGATCGCCGCCTGCACCCGCTCCATGTGGGGCAGCGCGGCCTGCCGGAGGCGCAGCGCCGTGGAGCCGCGGAGGGCCAGCTCCCACAGCCGCATCCCGAGGTGCACGCGACGGTCCTCATCGCGCTCGAGCAGCCCGGCGGCGACGAGCTCGTCGACGATGCGGTGCGCGGTGGACGACGGCAGCCCGGCGCGGCGCCCGATCTCGGCGGCCGACTGCATCGACCGTTCGGCCGTGAACGTCTCGAGCACGCGCACGATGCGCTCGGTCATCGAGTCGCCGGTCGGCGAGTTGGCCATGCGCCCACTGTGACACACGCCCGGGCGGGTAACGTCGCTCGGGGAGGAGCCATGGCGGACGGCGAGGGCGTGCTCGAGCGCACCCTGAGGGTGCTCGACTGCTTCACCGACGACGAGCCGGCCGTCACCGCGGCGGCGCTCGCCGCGCGCACCGGCCTCGCCTCGTCGACGCTGCACCGCCTGCTCGCGACCCTCGTGGCCGAGGGGCTGCTGACGCGGGGTCCGGGTCACACCTACGCCATCGGGCCGCGGCTGTGGGAGCTCGGCGAGCTGTCGCCGCTGTCGCTGCGGCTGCGCGAGACGGCGCTGCCGCACATGGTGCGGCTCTACGAGGCAACGGGCGAGAACGTGCACCTCGCCGTGCTCGACGGGGCCACGCCCGAGACGACGAGCGCGCTGTACGTCGGGCGCCTCACCGGCCGCCAGTCGATCCCGACCCTGAGCCGCATGGGCGGGCGGGGGCCGCTGCACACCACGGGGGTCGGCAAGGCGCTGCTCGCCACGCGGGACGAGGCCTGGCTGCAGCAGTACTTCCGCGCGCCGCTGGTGCGCGAGACGGTGAACTCCATCACCACAGAGGCGGGCCTGCGCGCCGACATCGCGCGCACCCGGGCCCTCGGCTACGCGACGACCCGCGAGGAGATGACCCTCGGCAACGTCTCGGTGGCCGCGGCCCTGCCGCGCGTGGAGGGCCTTCCTCCCATCGCGATCGGCCTCGTCGTTCATCTCGAGCGCGCCGACGCGCGGCGCCTCGGGCCCCTCGTCGTGCAGTCGGCCAAGGACCTCCACCACGACCTCCGCGGCGCGTGAGCCCGGCCCGGTCCCCCGGGTCTGGGGGGAGTCGCCCGGGTTTGGGGCGCATGCCGTCCCTTCGGGGCGCACGGCGCGCGCCCCGAACGAACGTACGGCGCCCCAAACCCGGAAGAAAGAGACCGAGAGAACCAAAGGGGGACGGATGCCTCGGCCCGCGGCATCCGTCGATCCCACTGAGTGGGAGTGCGAGCCCGCACGGCCCGGCGCCGGTGCGACGCTGGGACGACCCGAGTCGTCGAAGGAGACCTTGATGAGTGCGACGCAGCCCGATCCCCGGGGTGAAGAGGCGTTCTCGTCGTCGGTGGTTCTCGAGCAGACGGTGGCAGCGCCCGAGTCGCTGCTGGCCTCGCCCGACCAGCTGACGCAGAACGAGATCACGCAGGAGATCGTCGATTACCACGCCGCCGCCGCGCGACGCGAGGAGGCCGGCGAGAAGCTGAACATCAGCCTCCACGACTTCCCGCCCTACCGGTCGAGCCTGCTCCGGCATCCGACCAAGAACCCCAAGCTCGTCGACCCCGAGACCATCGAGCTGTGGTCGCCGGCCTTCGGCCAGCGCGACGTCGCGGCGATCGAGTCCGACCTCACGCTGCAGCACATTGGTGAGCCGCAGGGCGAGCGCATGACGGTCGAGGGCCGGCTCCTCGACTCGTGGGGGCGTCCGCTGGCGAACCAGCTGGTCGAGATCTGGCAGGCCAACGCGGCCGGCCGCTACATCCACCAGCGCGACCAGCACCCCGCGCCGCTGGACCCGAACTTCACCGGGGCCGGGCGCACGGTCACCGACGACAACGGGTTCTACAAGTTCACGACGATCAAGCCGGGCGCCTACCCGTGGAAGAACCACGTCAACGCGTGGCGCCCCGCCCACATCCACTTCTCGATCTTCGGCAGCGGCTTCACCCAGCGTCTGGTGACGCAGATGTACTTCCCGGGCGACCCGCTGTTCCCGCTGGACCCGATCTACAACACGATCTGGCGCCAGAAGGACCGCGACCGCCTCATCGGGCTGTACGACCACGACCTGTCGGTGCCCGAGTTCTCGATGGGGTACCGCTTCGACATCGTGGTCGACGGACCCGACGCCACCTGGTTCGAGCCCGAAGAAGGAGAGCACTGATGGCCGCTCGCACCCAGCGCGACCTGGGCCCCAAGACCCACGAGCCCACCGGCGGCCAGACCGTCGGCCCCTTCTTCGCCTTCGGCTTGGACTACCCCAAGAAGCACGAAGTCGTCTTCCCGCACAGCCCGGGTGCGATCGTGCTCGGCGGCACCGTGTTCGACGGCGCCGGCAACCCGATCCCCGACGCCGTCGTGGAGATCTGGAGCGCCGACGAGGACGGCAGCATCCCGCGCGCGCACGGCGCGTTCCGCCGCGACGACCACTCGTTCACCGGATTCGGGCGCGCCGCGACGACGGATGTCGGCCACTACGAGTTCTGGACCCGCAACCCCGGTGCGGTCGACGGGGGCGCGCCGTTCTTCTCGGTGATCGTGTTCGCCCGGGGGCTTCCCGACAAGCTCGTGACGCGCATCTACCTGCCCGAGCACGAGGATCTCCTCGCCGCCGACCCGCTGCTGTCCTCGCTCGACGAGGGCGAGCGCGCTACGCTCATCGCGACGCGCCGGCCCGACGGCAGCCTGCACCACGACATCCACCTGCAGGGCGAGAAGGAGACCGTGTTCCTTGCCTTCTGATCCGCACCCCCCTCTCGACGAGGGGCTGCTCTCGCCGGTGACCGTCGGTCACGACGAGACGGTGACGGATGCCGCGATCCTCGACGCGCTAGTGACGGCCGAGGTCGGCCTCGCCCGCGCCCTCCTGGAGGCGGGCCTCGCGCCGGCCGAGGCCGTCGACGAGATCGAGACGGAGTTCGGCTGGCAGGGCGCACTGCGCGGATGCCGCGATCACGGCGTCGACGGGAGAGCGCTGGCGGCGGCGGCCGTGGCCGGCGGCAACCCGGTGATCCCGCTCGTCGGCGTGCTCAGGGAGCGCGTCGGCACCGACGCGCGCCTGTGGATCCACCGCGGCGCCACCAGCCAGGACATCCTCGACACCGCGCTGATGCTCGTCGCGCGGGCGGCCACCAGCAAGGTCATCGCCGCGCTCGCACACGCCGAGGTCTCGCTGCGCTCGCTGGCCCGCTCGCGCCGCGACGAGGTCGCCGCGGCGCGCACGCTCACCCAGCACGCGGTGCCGACCACTGTCGGCCTGCGCGCGGCCGGCTGGCTGCGAGGCGTCGCCCACGCCAAGGGACGCCTCGAGCAGGCCGGGCACGCGCTCCCCGTGCAGCTCGGCGGCGCAGCCGGAACGCTCGCCTCGTTCGTCGAGATCGGCGGAGTCGAGACCGCGGCGGGGCTGCCGGCCGCCTACGCGCGCGAGCTCGGACTGGCCGCGCCCGAGGCGCCGTGGCACACCGCGCGCTGGCCGGTGACCGGGCTCGGCGACGCCCTCGTGCAGGCCGTCGACGCGGTCGGCAAGATCGCCGCCGACGTCGCCACCCTCAGCCGCAGCGAGATCGGCGAGCTCGCCGAGGGCACCGGCGGAGGATCGTCGGCGATGCCGCAGAAGCGCAATCCCGCGGCATCCGTCCTCATCCGCTCCGCCGCGCTGCGCGCGCCGCAGCTCGGCGCGACCCTGCACCTGGCGTCGGCGCTCGCCGTCGACGAGCGCCCCGACGGCGCCTGGCACGCGGAGTGGCCGACGCTGCGCGAACTGCTGCGTCTCGCGCTGGGCGCGACCGCCCACGCCGCGACCCTCGTCGCCGGCCTGCACGTCGACACCGACGCCGTGACCCGCAACCTCGACGCCGGCGGCGGGCTCATCCTCGCGGAGCGGCTCTCGCTCGTCCTCGGCCCCGCGCTCGGACCGGCCCGCGTGTCGCGGCTCGTCCTCGAGGCCGGCGCCGACGGCGACCTCGCCGCGGCGCTCGCGGCGCTCCCCGAAGTCGGCGCGCTCGCCGCCGACCGCGGCCGGAGCGCCGAGGCATTCGTCGCCGACCTGCTCGACCCCGCCCGGTACACGGGCCTCGCCGCACGCCTCGTCGACGAGGCCGTCACCCCACAGGAGACAGAGTGACCGTCCCCGCCATCTCGCTCACCGCACCCGTCGGCCCGATCGCCGCGCCGACCCTGATCCTCGGCCCGTCGCTCGGGACCTCGACCCTGCTGTGGGAGCGCGCGCTGCCCCCGCTCGCGCAGGAGTACCGGGTCATCGCCTGGGACCTCCCCGGTCACGGCGCCGCACCGGCCGCCGCCGCACCGTTCTCCATCGCCGACCTCGCCGACGCCGTGGCCGCGAGCATCGACGGAGAGTTCCTGTACGCCGGGGTGTCCCTCGGCGGCTGCGTGGGGCTCGAGCTGCTGCTGCGGCATCCGGATCGCGTCCGCGCAGCGGCGATCGTGTGCTCGGGCGCCGCGATCGGCGAGGCCGCAGCGTGGCACGAGCGTGCGGCCCAGGTGCGCGCGCAGAGCACCTCGAGCCTCATCATCGGCTCGGCGCAGCGGTGGTTCGCGCCGGGATCCATCGAGCGCGACCCCGACATCACCGGCCGGCTGCTGCACGCGCTGCAGGACGCCGACGACGAGAGCTACGCGCTGTGCTGCGAGGCGCTCGCGGGCTTCGACGTGCGCGATCGGCTGGGCGAGATCGCCACCCCGGTGCTGGCCGTGTGGGGCGATCACGACGGCGTCACGCCGGAGGCATCCGCTCGCGAGATCGCCGACGGCGTGCAGCGCGGCGAGGCGATCGGGATCGCGGATGCCGCGCACCTGCCGCCCGCCGACGCGCCGGCCGCGACGGCCGACGCCCTCCTCGGCTTCTTCGACGCCCACGCGGCGGAGCGCGCCGCATGACCCGCCCGGACGGCGAGGGCCTCACCGATCAGCAGCGCTACGACCAGGGCATGACGGTGCGTCGCGAGGTGCTCTCGGACGCGCACGTGGACCGTGCGATCGCCGGCACCGACGAGCTGACGGCCGACTTCCAGGACTTCATCACCCGCGTCGCGTGGGGCGACATCTGGTCGCGGCCAGGGCTCGACCGCCGCTCGCGCTCGGTGGCGGTGCTCACGGCGCTCATCGCGCTCGGTCACCACGAGGAGCTCGCGATGCACCTGCGCGCGGCGCGGCGCAACGGCCTCACCGTCGACGAGATCCGGGAGGTGATCCTGCAGGCGGGGCTGTACTGTGGCGTCCCGGCCGCGAACACCGCGTTCCGCATCGCGAAGGACGTGTTCGCCGACGAGTCCTGACGCCCGTATGCTTCATCGCATGACGGGCTCGGGGAGCGCATGACGGCCGAACACGCACCCCGGATCCTCTACCAGGTCAAGCAGGTCGAGCTCGCCGTCCGCGGGCGCCTCGACGACGTGGTGCGGCCGCACGGCATCACCGTGACGCAGTACACCGCGCTGACGGTGCTCGAGCAGCACCCCGGGATGAGCTCGTCACAGTTGGCGCGGCACGCCTTCGTGACGGCGCAGGCGATGGAGGGAATCGTGCGCGCCCTGGTGGACGCGGGGCTGATCGACCGCGTCCGCGACCCCGAGAACCGGCGCCGCATGGCGATCTCGCTGACTCCGGCCGGCGTGGCGCTGCTGTCCGCGTGCCGCGACGACGTCGACCGCATCGAGGCCGTGGCGTTCGGCGGGCGGTCCGGATCGGAGCGCGCGGCGCTCGGACGCTGGCTCCAGGAGGCCCGGCGCGCCCTCGAGCAATCCACGGAACCGGTTGACTGACGTTCAGGAAACTTGATAATTGGTCCTAGCTCCGTCGCCGACGACGGCGCCCTGTCGACGATGACACGGAAGGACCCCACATGTCCCAGCTCCGCACCCGAACCGTCGGATTGGCCGCGGTCGCCGCCGCCGCCCTGTCTGTCGGCCTTGTCGCGCCACCCGCCCTCGCGGACACCGGCGGCGAGTACGCCGGCTCGCTCTCCAACGGCACGACCTGGCTCGCCTCGGTCCCCGCCGACTGGAACGGCACCGTGCTGCTGTACAGCCACGGCTACCGGCCCTCGTTCATCCCCGGCAACCCGGCCTCCGTCGCCCCGGACGGCGCGACCAAGGCACTGCTGCTCGAGCGCGGCTACGCGCTCGTCGGGTCGTCGTACGCGTCCAGCGGCTGGGCGGTGCCGACCGCGGTCGACGACCAGCTGCAGTCCCTCGACGCCATGCTCGATGAGACCGGACTCGACCCCGAGCACATCCTCGCCTACGGCACCTCGATGGGCGGTCTCGTCACCGGCCGCATCGCCGAGAGCGCCGCCGACCTCATCGACGGGGCGATGCCGACGTGCGGGCTGATGGAGGGCGCCGTCGATCTGAACAACTACCAGCTCGACGGAGCGCACGCCATCGACCAGCTGCTCGCGCCGGCCCAGGACATCGACATCGAGGGCTACGCGACGCTCGGCGACGCCTTCGCCGCCTCCGGCGCGCTGAGCGCGGCGGTGCAGGCCGGTCAGCAGACACCGGAGGGGAAGGCGCGCATCGCGCTGGCCGCGGCGCTGTTCCACATCTCCGACGGCGCGGCCGCGGCCGACGCGCCGACGGACCCGGCGGTGCTGCAGCAGGGGCTGTACGAGCAGCTGCTCGACACGATCGGCTTCGTCACCCCCGGCCGCTTCGACATCGAGTCGACGGCGGGCGGCAACGCGACCTGGAATGCGGGAGTGGACTACCACAAGCTCTTCGCGCAGTCCGAGGACCGCGGGCTGGTGCAGGAGCTGTACCGCGAGGCCGGCCTGGACCTCAAGGCGGACCTCGCGACCCTGACCGCGACCGCGGACGTCGTCGCCGACCCCGGCTCGGTCGAGACGCTGCGCGCCTCGTCGGGGCTCACGGGCGACCTGCAGATGCCGGTCATCGCGCTGCACACGCTCGACGACATCCTGGCGCCGATCCAGGTCGAGGAGGAGTACGCCGAGGACGTCCGCACGGCCGGAGACACCAGCCTGCTGCGCCAGTTCCAGGTCGACCGGGTCGGGCACTGCAGCTTCACGCCTGCCGAGATCGCGGCGGGGATCGAGGCGCTCCTGGACCGCGTCGAGACGGGCAACTGGGGCGCGATCGGGCAGTCCGCGCAACGCATGAACCAGCTGGCCGCGTCGCTCCATGACAGCGGGTCGGCGTTCGTCCCCACCCAGCCGGGCGAGTTCCTCGGCGACCGCGAGGGACGCCGCTGACGGCGCCGAGCTGAACCGAGGGCGGCATCCGTGACGGGTGCCGCCCTCGGCGTCTCGCCCTGGCGGGGAGAGACGCGCTGCGGTATTGTGTGTCCGTTAGACGGACAGGTGTTCGCAGGACGAACACGAGGAGGCGCAACGATGATCGACAAGACCGTGGCGTCCGTCGAGGAGGCCGTCGCCGGCATCCGCGACGGGGCGACCATCATGATCGGCGGCTTCGGCCGCGCCGGTCAGCCCGTCGAGCTGATCGATGCGCTCATCGCCCAGGGCGCGAGCGATCTCACGATCATCAACAACAACGCCGGCAACGGTGATACGGGCCTTGCCGCGCTCCTCGCGAAGAAGCGGGTGCGCAGGATCCTGTGCTCGTTTCCGCGCCAGCACGACTCGTGGGTGTTCGACGGCCTGTACCGGGCGGGCGAGATCGAGCTGGAGCTGGTGCCGCAGGGCAACCTCGCCGAGCGCATCCGCGCGGCCGGCGCCGGGATCGGCGCGTTCTTCTCGCCGACGGGCGTGGGCACCGAACTCGCCGAGGGCAAGGAGATCCGCGAGATCGACGGCCGTCTGTACGCGCTGGAGTACCCGATCAAAGCCGACGTGGCGCTCGTGAGCGCGTACCGCGGAGACCGGTGGGGCAACCTCGTGTATCGCGAGACCGCGCGCAACTTCGGGCCCATCATGGCCGCCGCCGCGACGACGACGATCGTGCAGGTCGACGAGCTCGTGCCGCTCGGCACGCTGGACCCCGAGGCCGTCGTGACGCCGGGCATCTTCGTCGACCGCGTCGTCGCGGTGGGCGAGCGGGCGTGGCTCGAGGGCGGCGCCTTCGTCGGAGGCGTGGACATCGAAGGGCGTCCGCTCGCAGCGGACGCGGCATCCGGAATCGAGGTCGACCAGTGAGCGTCAGCGAACCGAGGACGCAGGGCACGCGCATCACGCGCCAGCAGCTCGCGGCCCGCATCGCCCGGGACATCCCCGAGGGCTCGTACGTCAACCTCGGCATCGGGGCGCCGACCCTCGTCGCCGACTACCTGCCGCAGGACCAGGAGATCATCCTGCACACCGAGAACGGGATGCTCGGGATGGGGCCGTCGCCCGCCGCCGGCGAGATCGATCCCGACCTCATCAACGCCGGCAAGCAACCCGTCACCGCGCTCGCCGGCGCCGCCTACTTCCACCACGCCGACTCGTTCGGCATGATGCGCGGCGGCCACCTCGACGTGTGCGTCCTCGGTGCGTTCCAGGTGTCGCAGGGCGGCGACCTCGCCAACTGGTCGACGGGCGCCCCCGGTGCCATCCCCGCCGTCGGCGGCGCGATGGACCTCGCGATCGGCGCGAAGAACGTCTACGTCATGACCGACCTCCTCACCAAATCGGGGGAGTCCAAGCTCGTCGAAGCGTGCACCTACCCGCTCACCGGCGTCGGCTGCGTCACCCGCGTCTACACCGACCACGCCGTCTTCGACGTGACGCCCGAGGGATTCGCGGTGCGCGAGGCGTTCGGCGACAACACCGTCCAGCTCCTCGCCGCGCTCACGGGCCTGGAATTGACGGATGCCTCGACCCCCGGCATCCGGGAAGGTGAATGACATGGTGACCTGGATCTACGACGCCGTCCGCACGCCGTTCGGACGCGCCGGCGGCGCCCTCTCGGCCGTGCGCCCCGACGACCTCGCCGCCGTCGTCATGAGGGCGACGATCGAGCGCACGGGCCTGGATCCCGCGCGCATCGACGACGTGATCTTCGGCGACGCCAACCAGGCGGGGGAGGACAACCGCAACGTCGCGCGCATGGCCGCGCTGCTGGCGGGCCTGCCGACGACCGTCACCGGCGTCACGGTGAACCGGCTGTGCGCGTCGTCGGTCGAGGCCGTCGTCCAGGGGTCCCGTGCCATCGATGCCGGAGACGCCGACGTCGTGCTCGCGGGAGGCGTGGAGTCGATGAGCCGCGCGCCGTTCGTCGTCGAGAAGTCACCGAGGCCGTGGCCGAGCGTCGGCAACCAGACGCTGTGGAACACGTCGATCGGCTGGCGCATGACCAACCCGCAGCTGCCGAAGCACTGGACGATCTCCAACGGCGAGTCGGCCGAGAAGATCGCCCGGGAGCAGGGCATCTCGCGCCAGGCCCAGGACGAGTTCGCCGTGCGCTCGCACCGCCTGGCGGCCCAGGCCTGGGCCGACGGCCTCTACGCCGGTGAGATCGTGCAGGTCCCGGGCGCCGAGCTCGCGCGCGACGAGGGCATCCGCGACGACACGTCCGTCGAGAAGCTGGCAGGTCTCAAGGCGCTGTTCGCCGCCGACGGACAGGGCAGCGTGACCGCCGGCAACTCCTCGCCCATCAACGACGGCGCTTCGGCGGTGCTGCTCGCCCGCGAAGGGGCGCTGGACGGCGAGCCCCTCGCCCGCATCACGGCGCGCGCCGCGCACGGCGTCGACCCCGACCAGTTCCCGCTGGCGCCGATCGAGGCGGCGAACAAGGCGCTCGCCCGCGCGGGCCGCACCTGGGCCGACGTCGACCTCGTCGAGCTCAACGAGGCGTTCGCGTCGCAGTCGCTCGCCGACATCCAGGGCTGGCCCGAGCTCGACCCGGAGCGCGTCAACATCCACGGCGGCGCGCTGGCGATCGGGCATCCACTCGGCGCGTCGGGTGGCCGCATCATCGGCCACGCGGCGCACGAGCTGCGCCGTCGCGGCGGGGGCGTCGCGGTCGCCGCCATCTGCATCGGCGTCGGGCAGGGCCTCGCCGTCGTGCTCGAGCGCTGAGCCGCGGAGCCGTACGGGTAGGGTGAGCCGGTGACCGAAGCCGCGGGCCGCACCCACGACACCGTGCAGTCGCTCGCCCGGGGGCTCGCCGTCATCCGGGCCTTCGACGCCGAGCACCCCGAGCTCACGCTCAGCGAGGTGGCACGCCGGGCCGGCATCACCCGCGCGGCGGCGGGCCGGTTCCTGCGCACACTCGAGCAGCTCGGATACGTCCGCGGCTCCGGCGCGACGAGCGTCGGACGCAGCTACGGCCTCACGCCGCGGGTGCTCGAGCTCGGCTTCAGCTACCTGTCCGCGCTGTCGATCCCCGAGGTCGTCCAGCCGCACCTCGAGCGGCTCTCGCGCGAGGTCGACGAGAGCGTGTCGGCGGCCGTCCTCGACGGGAGCGACATCGTCTACATCGCGCGCGTCCCCACGCGCCGCATCATGAGCGTCCGCATCACCATCGGCACGCGGTTCCCCGCGTTCGCGACGTCGATGGGGCGCGTGCTGCTGGCGGGGATGCCGGATGCCGCGCGCGAGGCCGCGCTCGCGGCATCCGCCCTCCCCGCCCTCACCGACCGCACCCTGACGTCGGCGGGAGCCCTCCGCGAGGAGCTCGTGCGGGTGGGGGAGCAGGGGTGGGCGCTCGTGGACGGGGAGCTCGAGCCCGGCCTGCGCTCGGTCGCCGTGCCGCTGCACGACCGCCGCGGCGGCGTGGTCGCCGCGGTGAACGTCTCGACGAGCGCGACGCGCGACACCGTCGAGCACGTGCTCGATGAGTACCTGCCCCCGCTGCAGCGCACCGCCGCCGCGATCGACGCCGAGCTGCGCCTGGTGTGAGGGAACGGATGCCGCGGCCCGCGGCATCCGGTTCAGAACACGATGGTGTGGTTGCCGTGGCGGATCACGCGGTCCTGGGCGTGCCACAGCACGGCGCGCGAGAGCACCTGGCGCTCGACGTCGGCGCCGCGGCGGGCGAGCTCGGCCGCCGAGTCGGCGTGCGTGACGCGCACGGTGTCCTGCTCGATGATCGGTCCCTCGTCGAGGTCGTCGGTGACGTAGTGCGACGTCGCGCCGATGAGCTTGACGCCGCGCTCCTTCGCCTTCTTGTACGGCTCGGCGCCGATGAAGGCGGGCAGGAACGAGTGGTGGATGTTGATCACCGGCACGCCGACCTGCGCGAGGAAGTCGCCCGAGAGGATCTGCATGTACCGCGCCAGCACGACGAAGTCGACGTTGCCCCTGAGCAGCTCGACGATCTTGGCCTCGGATGCCGACTTGTCGGGTCCCGCGACGGAGGGGACGTGGAAGAAGGGCACGCCGAACGAGCGCACGTCTTCGGCCGAGGTGGTGTGGTTCGAGATCACCATCGGGATCGTCACCGGCAGGTCGCCGCGGCGGTGACGCCACAGCAGGTCGAGCAGGCAGTGGTCCTGCTTCGACGCGAGGATCGCCATGCGCTTGGGGACGGACTGGTCGGTCAGCGACCACTCGAGCTCGAATCCGCCGAGCGTCCGCGCGAGCTCGTCCTCGATGCGGGGACGGTCGGCGGCGAAGCCGGGGCGGTGGAACACGACCCGCTGGAAGTACGCACCGCCCTCGGGGTTGTCGGAGTACTGGTCGAAGGCGACGATGTTGCCGCCGATGCGGGTGATCATCGCCGAGACCGCCGCCACGATCCCCGGCTGGTCGCTGCCGTGGACGATGAGGCAGGCGTGGTCGGGGTTGAGGTGCATCGCGGGCGAGGTCATCCCTCGATTCTGCCGTGTGATGACGCGACGGATTCCGCCGCTCGGCGCCCACCGATCACCGACGGCGTCGCCGGGCCGTCCAGAGCAGGTATCCGCCCAACGTGGACGCGGCAGTCATGCCCGCGCCGACGAGGGCGCTCCGCCACGATCGCCACCGCTCGTCACCCGCGACGAAGCGGCCGACGGCGTTGATCAGGGCGGCGGTGATCATCCCGGCCACCAGGCGGTTGCCGATGCGCTCGGTCCGGGCGACCAGCGGGTCGAGCTCCGCCGCACGGAGGTGGACCTCGACGCCGTTGCCGTCCATGGTGTCGAGGATCCTGCGCAGGCGCGTGGGAAGCTCCAGCAGCAGGGCGCCGGCGTCGGTGGAGGCGCGACCCATCCGCTTGGCGAGCGCCGCGGGGGAGAGCCGGTCACGGACCAGCCGCTGCGCGTAGGGAGTCAACACGGCGGCGAGGTCGAACTCGGGATCCAGCTGCACTCCGATGCCCTCGATCACCATGAGCACCTTGAAGATGAGTGCGACCTCGCGCGGAAGCTGCAGCCGCTGCTCGCGGAGCACGCGGAGCAGTTCGGTGGCCATCCGGCCGAACCCCACCTCTCCCAGCGACCTGTCGGCGGCCAGCCCGATGAAGGACGCCATGGCCTGACGGAACTCATCCCGATCGACGTTGCCCTTGGTCACCGACACGCGCACGAGCGCGTCGGCCAGCGCGTCGGGGTTCTGCAGGGCGTAGGCGATGAGGAAGTCGGCGAACCGGTCGCGGAGGTCCTCGCTGATCTGGCCGACCATGCCGAAGTCGATGAGCGCGATGCTGCCGTCCGGCTGGACGAAGAGGTTGCCCGGGTGGGGATCGGCGTGAAAGAAGCGGTGCTCGAAGATCATCTGGAGCATGACGTCGGCGCCCGTCTTCGCCAGCGCGCCGCGGTCGATTCCCGCCTCGTCCAGCGCCTCGAGGTCGTTGATCTTGATACCGGTGACGCGCTCGAGAGTCAGCACACGCGAGGTGCTCCGCGTCCAGACGACCCCAGGGATCAGCACGTCGGGGCGGTCGGCGAACAGCGCGCCGAACCGGTCGGCGTTCTCCGCTTCGCGGACGTAGTCGAGTTCGGCGCGGAGCGTCCGCGAGAACTCCTGGACGATTCCCCGCACGTCGTATGTGCGCGCGGCTTCCCACGCCCGCGCCGCGCGGTCGGCGAGATCGTTGAGGATGTCGAGGTCCTCCTGCACCTGCCGAACCGCATCGCGGCGGCGGACCTTCACCACGACGGGTGTGCCGTCCCGCAGCTCTGCGGCGTGGACCTGGCCGATGGATGCCGATGCCAGCGGGGCCGGATCGAACGACGCGAAGGACTGCTCCGGCTCCGCGCCCAGCTCCCGGCAGATCGTCTCCCGGATCTCGTCGATGGACACGGGGGGAGCGGCATCCAGCAGCTTGGAAAGCTCCGCGATGTAGGCCGGCGGAAGGAGGTCGGGGCGCGTGGAGAGAAGCTGGCCCAGCTTGATGAAGGTGGGCCCCAGCTCCTCGAGAGCGAGCCGGAGGCGAGCGGCCCTCGTCAGGGCGGGGTCGGCCGGCCGGTGCTGCGGGTGGCGACGGCCGGCGGGGATCCACCGGCCGAGTCCCGTCGCACCGACGAGGAAGCTCAGTCCGTGACGCGCCAGCGTGTCTGCGATCTCCTGGTACCTGCTGAGATTCGCTCTCACCGCCGCGATCGCCGTTCCGCCATCGGCTCATTGTCGCCGACCTCCCCAGCGGGGACAAGAGACCTAGAGCAAGCCGTCGCGGTGCGCAACCGTCATGCCGGCACGACGGTGAGCGCGTACATTTGGTCCTCTTGAATCGCCCGGCCGATGGGAGGGGCAAGGGAGGTCCCATGGCGGCGAACGCGACAACCCGTTTCGACAATGTGTCACTGCTCTCGGTGGTGAGCACTCTGCCTGGGCGGGTGACGACGTCCGAGGAGATCGAGCACCGCCTGTCGGGCTCGCTTCGTCGATTGAGACTGCCCGGGCGGCTCCTGCAACGCGTCGCGGGCGTCCTCGAACGCCGCAACTGGGCGGCGGACGAGTCCTCGGACGAGGCGACGGTGTCGGCCGGTCGGCGCGCGCTGGCCGAGGTGTCGGTGGCACCGTCCGACGTCGGACTCCTCATCAACACGTCGGTCTCGCGCAAGCACCTCGAGCCGTCGGTGGCGGTCCGTCTACACCACGGGCTCGGTCTGTCGAGCTCCGCCGTCAACTTCGACGTCGCCAACGCGTGCCTCGGGTTCGTCAGCGGCATGAGTCTCGCGGCGAACATGATCCAGTCCGGTCAGATCCGCTATGCCGTCATCGTCAACGGCGAGGACGCCGATGAGATCCAGGACAACACCATCCGCCGCCTCCTGCGCGACGACGTCGACAGGGACGGCTTCATGAGCGAGTTCGCGTCGCTCACGCTCGGGTCGGGCGCCGCCGCAGCGGTGCTCGGCCGCGCCGACGAGCACCCGGAGGGCCACCGGATCCTCGGTGGTGTGACCCGGGCCGCGACGCAGTTCCACGAGCTGTGCGTCGGCAGCGTGGACGGCATGTTCACCGACGCGAGAGCGCTCCTGAAGGGCGGGCTGGACCTGGTCCTCTCCGCCTGGCGGGACGCGCGGCCGGAGTGGGATTGGTCGGACATGAACCGGTACATCACCCACCAGGTCTCGGCCGTGCACACCGATGCCATCATCAAGACGGCCCACCTCGACCGCACGCGCGTCCCGGTGACGTTCCCGAGGTACGGAAACGTCGGTCCTGCCTCGATCCCCATCACCCTCGCGGAGGAGCAGGCGACGCTGCGCGCGGGCGACCGCGTCCTCCTCATGGGGGTCGGGTCCGGGCTCAACACCGCCATGATGGAGCTCGCCTGGTGACCCGGCGCGCGGTGCCGCCTCCCGCGGGACTCCCCGGGCTCGACCCGGGCTGGAGCCGCATCGTCGCCGTGCCGGGCGTCGGCCCCGATGCTGGCGTCACCCGCGGTTGGCACGTCCTCGACACCGGGCCCGAGCTGGTGCGACGAGGGGTCGACGCGGTCGGCACGATCCTCGCCGTGCACGGAAATCCGACGTGGTCGTACCTGTGGCGCCGGCTTGCGGCGCGGTCGCTGGACGCCGCGGCGCATGGCGAGCCGGCATGGCGTCTCGTCGCCGTCGACCAGCTCGACATGGGCTTCTCCGAGCGCACCGGTGCCGACCGTCCGCTGGCGCAGCGCGTCGCCGACCTCGGCGCGCTGACGGATGCCCTGTCGCTGAGCGCGCCGGTCGTCACGCTGGGTCATGACTGGGGCGGCGTCATCTCGCTCGGCTGGGCGCTGGAGCATCCGTCGTCCCTCGCCGGGATCGCGCTCGTCAACACGGCCGTACACCACCCGCCGGGGGTTCCGATCCCGGCTCCGCTCCGGCTGGCGCGGGCACCGGGGGTTCTCGCGGGCGCCACGTCGGCCACCACGGCGTTCCTCGACACGACGCTGGCGCTGGCGCGACCGGCCCTGACCGATGAGGCGGGAGCCGCCTATCGCGCGCCGTACCTCTCCGCGGCCCGGCGGGCCGGCATTCGCGGCTTCGTCGCCGACATCCCCGTCGGGCCTCACCATCGCAGCTTCTCCGAGCTGGAGAGGATCGCGGACGGCGTCTGTGGGCTCGACGTTCCCGCGCTGCTGATGTGGGGCCCGGAAGATCCGATCTTCGGCGACCGGTATCTCGATGATCTCGTGGACCGGCTTCCCCATGCCGACGTCCACCGGTTCGAAGGCGCGGGTCACCTGCTCGCCGAGGAAGAACGCTGCGGGGACGGCCTCTTGGCATGGCTGCACGACGACGTCGTCCCGCTCCGGGCCCGCGTGCCCGCGACTTCACGTGGCCCGGCCGCCCAGGTGCCGCCGAGCGCGTGGTCCGACTCCTCCGGCACCCCCATCTGGCACGCCCTCGATCAGCGCAGCGATGACGACGGGACCGCGATCGTGCAGATGACGTCCGGCGGGCGCGCGCCGCGGCGGGTGAGCTGGCATCAGCTCCACGACAGGGTCCGACGACTCGCGGCGGGGCTGCATCGCGTGGGCGTGCGAAGGGGCGACCGGGTGTCGCTTCTGGTTCCCCCGGGGCCCACACTGTCGGCCGTCGTCTACGCCTGCCTCCGGATCGGCGCGGTCGTCGTCGTCGCCGATGCCGGCCTCGGAGTGCGCGGGCTGACGCGCGCCGTTCGGGGATCGTGGCCGGACGTGATCATCGGGGAGACGCGAGGTCTGACGGCCGCGCGGGTGCTCGGGTGGCCCGGCATGCGCATCTCGGTCGCTCGACTGCCGAAGACCGCCGCCGCGGCGCTCGGCATCTCCCACACTCTCGGTGAGCTCGCGCGGGAAGGGTATGACGCCGCCGCGCCGGCCGACCCGCCCGGGCCGGATGACCCTGCCGCGATCCTGTTCACCTCCGGCTCCACCGGGGCGGCCAAAGGGGTCGCCTACACGCACCGGCAGCTCTCCGCGCTGCGCGATCTGCTCGCCTCGCACTTCGGCGTCACCGGCGAGACCGGCCTCGTGACAGGCTTCGCGCCGTTCGCCCTTCTCGGTCCGGCTCTGGGCACCCGGTCCGTGACACCCGACATGGACGTCTCCTCACCGAGGACGCTCACGGCGCCGGCCGTCGCCGCAGCGGTGCAGGCGTCGGGTGCGGAGATGGTCTTCCTTTCGCCGGCGGCGATCCTCAACGTCGTCGATACCGCGGACGCGCTGACGGCAGAGGGCCGTGGTGCGCTCGCAGGGGTGCAGACGTTCCTCTCCACCGGAGCCCCCATCAGCCAGGGGCTGCTGGAGTCGGCTGCGGCGCTCATGCCGAACGCCACGGCTCACACCCCGTACGGCATGACGGAGTGCCTGCTGGTGACCGACATCACGCTGGCCGGTGTCCGCGACGCGGCCGGCAGCCGTGACGCGGGCGTCTGCGTCGGAGTCCCGATCGGCGCGAACCGCGTTCTGGTCAGCCCGGTCGACTGCGACGGTCGCGCGACCGGCCGTGCGACGGACGCGCCCGGAGTGCTCGGCGAGGTCATCGTGTCGGCATCCCACGTGAAAGACCACTACGACCGGCTCTGGCTCACCGACCGGGAGGCGGTCCGCGACACGGCCGGTCTCGACTCGCCCGGAGAGACCCGTCGCTGGCACCGCACGGGCGATGTGGGTCACCTCGACGCGCACGGGCGGCTGTGGATCGAGGGACGGATGCCGCACCTCATCGTGACCGCCCACGGCCCGCTGGCGCCGGTGGGCACGGAGCAGCGGGTGGAGCGGGTCGAGGGGGTGCGCCGCGCGGCCGTGGTGGGGGTGGGCCCGCACGGGCTGCGCCAGGCGGTCGCGATCGTCGAGACCACGCCCGCAGCGAGGCGGGCGGGCCTTGCGGACCCGCTCCTCACCAGCGCCGTGCGGAACGCTGCCGGCACGCCGCTCGCCGCGGTGCTCGCCGTCCCGGGGCTGCCCACCGACATCCGGCACAACTCCAAGATCGACCGATCCCGACTCTCGGTGTGGGCTGAGCGCGTGCTCGCGGGAGAGCGCCCCGGCGCACCATGATCGTCCTCGTCACCGGTGCGTCCGGCTTCCTCGGCTCGGCCGTCGCGACCACGCTCGTCGCGGCAGGCCACGACGTGCGCACACTGCAGCGACGGCCGTCCGCCGTGGCAGGAGCGGCTGACTTCTGCGGGTCGATCACGAACCGGGCCGACATCGACATCGCCGTCCAGGGCGCCGAGGCTGTCGTCCACCTCGCAGCCCGGGTATCGCTGACCGGCAGGCGAGACGAGTTCCGTGCGGTCAACGTCGAGGGGACCCGGATCCTGCTCGATGCCGCGGAACGCGCCGGGGTGACGCGCTTCGTGCACGTCTCGTCGCCGTCCGTCGCGCACGCCGGTTCTGCGCTCGTCGGTGTCGGTGCGGGGCCCGCCGATCCGGAACGTGCCCGCGGCGACTACGCGCGCACCAAGGCGGAGGCCGAGCTCCTCGCACTGGAGCGCGACTCGACGGCGATGAGCGTGGTTGCCGTCCGCCCTCACCTGGTGTGGGGGCCCGGAGACACCCAGTTGGTCGCCCGGATCGTGGAGCGAGCCCGGAGAGGGCGGCTGCCCCTCCTGAACGGCGGAACCGCTCTGATCGACAGCACCTACATCGACAACGCCGCCTCAGGCATCGCGGCGGCGCTCGAGCGGGCGGACGACGCGCACGGCCGCGCACTCGTCCTCACCAACGGCGAGCCGCGGCCGGTGGGCGACCTCCTCTCGGGCATCTGCCTCGCGGCCGGTGTCGCGCCCCCGCGCTGGAGCATCCCCGCCTGGCTCGGCCGCGCGACGGGGACCGCGGTCGAGGCCGTGTGGCGGATCGTGCCGGCGCGTGACGAGCCGCCGATGACGCGGTTCCTGGCCGAGCAGCTGTCGACCGCCCACTGGTTCGATCAGCGCGAGACCCGGCGCATCCTCGCGTGGTCCCCCGCGGTGTCGATCGACGAAGGACTGGCCCGCCTGGCTGCTCGTTCCTGAACCCGTCCTGGTCGAGGTGGTGGACGCCGCGGCCGGGCGCGCTTCGCCTCGTCAGGCCGGCTGATGCGCCGCGATGGTCGAGGGCCGGGCCGACACGCCGGCTGCCGCCTGCTCGAAGATGCCCCGCATCCACGCGTGCTCGGGGTCGCGACCGTGGACCGGATGCCACCACAGGGCGTTGACGACGGGCGTGGCGTCGAAGGGAGCGGCGAGTGTGCGGACTCCTGCGACGGACTCGGCGACGTGCGCGAGGCCTGCCTGGATCAGGCCGAGCCGGTTCGTGCCGGCGATGAAGTGCGGCAGGGCGAGGAAGCTCTCGACGACCGCCTCGACGTGCGGCTCGATGCCGAGCTGCTGCAGCTGCCGCGCCGCCGAGGTGAATGCGGTGCGCGACTGATACGTGAAGACCCACGGCAGGGCGCCCAGCACCTCCATCGTGAGCTCGTCGCCGACCATCTCGTTCGAATCGGAGGCGACGACCACCCAGCTGTCGCGCCACAGGTCGGTGTAGGGGAGATCGACGAGGTAGCCGTGCGGGATGACCATTCCGTCGGCGGCGCGCAGCCGGTTGAGCGCGTCATCGACGATGGACGGATTGTGCAGCATGAACCGGAAGCGCACGCCGGGCGCCGACTCGGCGGCCAGGCGCGAGACCTCGCTGCCGATCGTGGCGAAGCCGTAGTCCGACCCGTAGATCGAGAACTCGCGGATCGACTCGCGGGGGCTCCACGTCGCCTGGCTTTCGAACACCCGCCGTGCCGCCTCGAGCGCCGTCGTGGTGTGCTCGGTCAGCCGCAGGGCGAGGGGGGTGAGCTCATAGGTGTTGCCGCGGCGGGCGAGGATCGGGTCGTTGAAGTGCGTGCGCAGCCGTGCGAGCGAAGCGCTCAGCGCGGGCTGGCTCAGATGGAGTCGCTCGGCGGCGCGCGTCACACTCCGCTCGGTCAGCAGCGCGTCGAGGGCGACGAGCAGGTTCAGATCGAGACGGGAAAGGAGTGGTTGATCGGACACTGATCCTCCGGGTGCGGGAGCCTCGGTTCAGTGTATCGGCGCAGTCTATGCAGGCGGGAGGCGGTATCGCCCGCAACGATGAACACCTCCCCCCGCAGTTATGTGCGCATCACTCTTACTTATGTCAAAATCCAGCGTAACGCTGATAGGCTCGATGCGACTCACGGCCTGCGGTCAACGCGGTCCCGACCCAGAGAGCGAGCATCGATGCTTCTCGAAAGAGACCTCATCCAGTCCGTCGGATTCCGCAACATCCGCGAGGGGGGTGAGGTCACCGGCTTCCAGCTCCGGCTCCGCATGCCGTCGTACCGCGGCATGGCGGCATCCCTCATCGACGGTGTCGCCGTGCGCGTCGGCGACCTCGTCGACGTCGCGCCGGACGTGCCGCTGTGGACGTTCGCCGGCCGCACGTACTCGCTGCAGGAGCTGTGGGACGCGGACGGCGTGCGCTGGCCGCTCGAGGAGGCGGCCGTCGTCACGGTGCCGCACCCCGGCGGGCTGCCGGAGGGCACGCACGAGGTCTCGGTGCAGCTGCGGCTGCGGATGTCGTACATCCCCGAGGAGCACCAGCCCTCGACCTACGACGTGTCGCGGCACATCACCCTCACATCGGCAGAGGAGGGCGGTCCGTTCCGGTACGGCGTGAGCCTGTACAGCTTCATGACCGACTTCGGCACGGTCATGGACCTCGAGACCGCGCTCGCCGCGGTGGCGGACGTCGGCGCCACCGGCGTCGAGATCCTCGGCGAGGGCCACATCGAGCGGTACCCCGAGCCGACCGTCGAGTGGATCGACCGCTGGTTCGCCCTGCTGGAGAAGTACTCGCTCGAGCCCACGAACTACGGGTCGTGGATCGACACCCGCCTGCACTCGAGCGGCGTCCACGCGCGGGATCTCACGGCGGCCGAGGGCGCCGGGATGCTGCAGCGCGATCTGCGCCTGGCGAAGCGCCTGGGCTTCCGCTTCGTGCGCCCCAAGATCGGCGTGGTCTCGAGCGACCTCATCCCGCACCCGATCTGGACCGAGTCCGTCGAGCGCTCGCTGGATCTCGCGGCCGAGCTCGACGTCGTGATCTGCCCCGAGATCCATGCCCCCACCCCCATCAAGCATGAGGTCGTCGACGACTACATCGACCTCATCGAGCGCACCGGCACCAAGCACTTCGGGCTGCTGCTGGACACCGGCATCTTCCAGGACCGTCCGATCCCGCTGAAGCCGGGCGAGCTGCCCGGACGCCGTCCGGCCTTCATGGACGGCATCGCCGTCGACCCGGCCGACATCGCCGACATCGCGAAGTACGTCGTGTTCATCCAGGCGAAGTTCCACGACATCGACGAGAACCTCGAAGACCAGCAGATCCCGTGGGAGCCGGTGCTGCGCGCGCTCAAGGACGCCGGCTACACCGGGTACCTCTCGAGCGAGTACGAGGGCGAGCGCATCCCGTGGCGCTCCATCGAGCAGGTGCGCCGCCAGCACTCCCTCATGCGCTCCATCGCCTCGCGCCTTCCCTGAAACCGGAGACCCCCATGCCCAACGGACTCATCGCCGAAGACAGCCTGCGCCCGCATCCCGAGGGGCTCGCGCTCACGCTCACGATCCCCTGGTACCGGAGCCTGTGGCTCTCGTCGGTCACGACGCTGCGCCTCACGGTCGACGGCGCCGACATCCCCGCCGACGACCTCGCCTTCGAGCTCGACGGCACGCGGTACACCGTCGCGGAGCTGCCCGACCGGAGCGAGACGCTGTGGTTCCTGCAGCAGCATCCGCTCCTCATCGCCCGGCTCGACCGGCCGGTGGAGCTCGGCGAGCAGCACGACGTCGAGATCTTCGGCGAGCTGCGCCTGCCGTACATGCAGATCGCGCCCGGCCAGGGCGGCGGGCCCGGCATGTACGTGCCGAACATCGTGCGCCAGTCGTCGACGCTGACGGTGACCGACCGCGACGCGACGCCGGCGGTGACGGTGACGGATGTCGCACCCCCGCCGCCCGCCGCGGAGGAGGACCCGTTCCGCCTCGGCCTCACGCTCTACTCGGCCAGCGCCGAGTTCCGCGCCGGCTGGTACGACTTCGACGGGCTGCTGGACCGGGTCGCCGCGCTCGGCATCGGGCCGGGGATCGAGATCGTGGCGTCGCAGGTGCTGCCCACGTATCCGGTCGTGTCGGACGAGTTCGTCGCGCAGTGGCGGGCCGCGTTCGACCGCCACGGCTTCGACGAGAGCTCGTTCGGCGCGAACCTCGACATGGGCCGTCGCCGCGACCGCGACATGACGCCCGACGAGGAGTTCGAGTTCAGCGAGCTGCTGTTCCAGGGAGCCAAGAAGCTCGGATTCCCGCTGGTGCGGATCCAGAGCGCCAAGCCGGAGCTCCTGCGCCGACTGCTGCCGGTCGCCGAGAGCCTCGACCTCCGGCTCGCCTACGAGATCCACGCCCCGATGGGGCCCAACTCGCCCGAGATCATGAAGGTCCGCGACGTGTACGCCGACCTCGACTCGCCGCTCCTGGGCTTCGTCGCCGACTTCTCCTCGACGATGCACGCGATGTCGCCCACCCTCCTGCGTGCGGTGCGCCGAGCGGGGCTCGACGACGAAGCCGTCGAGCGTCTGCAGCAGATCTGGGGGACGGATGCCTCGATGCGCGAGCGGCAGCAGGAGTTCATCTCGTATCTCCAGAGCCGCGACTTCGATCCGGGACGACTCGGCTCGTTCGCGCACCTCGCGTTCAACATGCACGGCCATGTCGATCCGCGGGAGTGGGCCGACATCATGCCGCAGATCCTGCACGTGCACGCGAAGTTCTACGACATCGACGAGGACGAGCAGGAGCCCGCGATCGACTACCCCGAGCTCGTGCGCGTGTTCGTCGAGGGCGGCTACCGCGGCTACTGGTCGAGCGAGTGGGAGGGGCACGCGTTCGCCGAGCTGGGCGAGGTCGACCCGCTCCTCCTCGTCCGCAAGCAGCACGACCTCATCCGCCACTCGATGCACGCCGTGGAGGCCCCGCGTGTCTGACACCGACATGAGCGGCGCGTCCCGCGGCTCCGCGTGGTCGTTCGGCGAGGATCTCCGGCTGCGCGAGAACGGCGAGCTGCGTCTGCTGCTCGGCGGGCAGGTGCACAACTCGTCGAGCTCGTCGACGGCCTCCATCCGCCGGTCCTTCGCGCACGCCCGGGACCTGAATGCGAACACCGTGCTGGCACCGGTGAGCTGGGCGCTGACCGAGCCGCAGGAGGGCGCGTTCGACTTCGCGCTCGTCGACGCGATGATCGAAGAGGCCCGGGGTCTCGGGCTTCGCCTCGTGCTCCTCTGGTTCGGCGCCTTCAAGAACGCCGCCTCGACGTACGCGCCGCGGTGGGTGAGATCCGACCAGAGCAGGTTCCCCCGAGCCGTCGTCCACCCCAAGACCCGGGGGAGCGCCTTCCACTATTCCGGGGTGATGCCCACCCCGGTGCTTTCGGTCTTCAGCGAGAACCTTCTCGACGCGGATGCGGCGGCGTTCGAGGCGTTCGTCGCGCACGTCGCCGACGTCGACCCCGGCGATGTCGTCGCGATGATCCAGGTCGAGAACGAGTCGGGACTCCTCCGCGACAGCCGCGACCGTAGCGACCTCGCCGAGGCGGCCTGGCGTCGCGACGTGCCGTCCGCGCTCATCGCCGCCGCGCGCCGGTCGGACCCCTCGTCCCTGCTGCGTGAGCGGTGGGACGCCGGTGGCCGGCGCGAGGCCGGGTCATGGCGCGAGGTGTTCGGGGACGACTCGGGCGCCGACGAGATCTTCATGGCCTGGTCGATCGCCTCGTACGTGCAGCATCTCGCCGAGCGCGGGCGGGCCCGCAAGCGCATCCCGATGTACGCCAACGCGTGGCTGGGCCCCCAGCCCGGGCAGGACGAGCCGGGACAGTGGCCGAGCGGCGGACCGTCCAGCCGCGTGATCGACGTGTGGCGAGCGGCCGCGCCGGCCCTGTCGCTGGTCGGCCCCGACATCTACGTCGACGACGCCGACTCCGCGATGCGTGCCTACGCGACGGGAGACCAGCCGCTCTTCGTGCCCGAGAGCAGGCTGCGCGCGGGAGAGCTCGTGCGCGCCGTCGGCGGCTACGGAGCAGTCGGCTGGTCGGCCTTCGGCATCGACGGGGCGAACCCCGAAGGTCAGGTCGCGGCGGTGCTCGCGTACCTGAGCGCCTTCGAGACGACGATCGCCGAGGCCCAGCGACGGCAGCGCATCGGCGCCGTGGTGGTGGAGCCCGGGGCCCCGCCGGCCGAGGCATCCGTCGGCGATCTCACCGTGAGCGCGCGCGGGCTGAACGACATCGTGCGCGACTTCCTGCTCGACGTGGGTGTGCAGCTGCCCGCGGGGCCGCTTCCGGTCCCGGACGAGACGCTGCCGGGTGAACCGGTGCCGACGCCCGGCGAACGACGCCCGTTCGCGCTGGTCTTCGCCGAGTCCGACGATGACATCGTCGTGGTCGGACAGGGCGTGAAGCTCGACTTCGCCGCGGCGCACGGATCGGTCGAGGTCGACGCGGTCGTCGAGCTGCTCATGGACGCCGGCGCCGTCGTCGCCGGCCGCGTGCTCAACGGCGACGAGCGGCTCCAGGTCGTGCCGGTGGATCGCGTCGGCGCCGCGCGGATCACTCTGCTGCGTATCGAGGCGGGGCCCCGAGCGTGAGGGATGACGCGGCGACCTTCCGCAACCCCGTCCTGGGTGGAGACCGGCCGGATCCCGCCGTCATCAAGATCGGCGACGAATACTGGATGACCTACTCGTCGTTCGAGTCCGCCCCGGGCCTGCTGCTCTACCGATCGCGCGACCTGGTGAACTGGACGTACGAGTGTGCCGCGCTGCCCGAGCCGCTGGGCAGCACGTTCGCGGTCGACATCGCCGTTCACGACGGGCGCTTCTTCATCTACATCCCGTTCATCCCCGCGCCGTGGTCGACGCTCACAGCCCCATCGATCTTCGTGATCCACGCCGACTCGATGGAGGGGCCGTGGTCGGAGCCGATCGATCTCGGAGTCCGGTGGGCGATCGATCCCGGGCACGTCGTCGGCGAGGACGGCACGCGGTACCTCTTCGTGAACGGCATCCGTCGCATCGCGCTCACCGATGACGGGCTCGCGACCGTCGGCGAGCTCGAGCAGGTGTACGACGGCTGGCGCTACCCCGACGAATGGATCACCGAGGCGTACGCGCTCGAGGGACCGAAGCTGTTCCGGCGCGGCGAGTGGTTCTACCTGGTCAGCGCTGTCGGCGGCACCGGTGGCCCGCCGACGGGGCATATGGTCATCGTCGCGCGGTCGCGGTCGGTCCACGGACCGTGGGAGAACAGCCCGCACAATCCCGTGGCGAGGACGACGGATGCCGCGCAGGCCTGGTGGTCGCGCGGGCACGCGACGATCCTGCCCGGCCCCGCGAGCGAGGACTGGTGGATGGTCTCGCACGGCTACGAGAACGGGTACCGCACGCTCGGACGGCAGATCCTGCTCGAGCCGATCGCCTGGACTGCGGACGGCTGGCCCGTCGGCGTGCTCGAAGACATCGGCGGAGACCTCACCGCACCGGCCGGCGCCGCGGCACAGCGCGCCCCGGTCGCGTTCGCAGACGACTTCTCGACACTGCGGCTCGGCGAGCGCTGGGCGTTTCATGCACCGTCGCCCGGCGAGGCGTCCCGGCTCACTGTCGACGACGGCCTCGTGCTCGCCGGAAGGGGCACGAACCCCGGTGACACGTCACCGCTCGCCGTCCTCACCGGCGACCACTCCTACGAAGTCGAGGTCGAGGTGGAACTCATCGGCGGCGACGTCGAGGGCGGCATCCTCCTCTACTTCAACGACCGGCTCTTCTGCGGCATGGGCATCGACGGCGAGCGCATGCGCAGCTACGCCGGCGGGCACGTCACGCACTGGCGGGAGCCCGCGCCGGCCGTACGCCGCCTGCAGCTGAGGCTCCGCAACGACGCGCACATCGTCACCGGCTGGTACCGCGAGCCCGGCGGGGACTGGACGCGCCACGCGATCCGGTACGAGACGTCCGGCTACCACGCGAACACCATGGCCGACCTCCTGAGCCTCCGGCCGGCGCTCTACGCGGCCGGGGAAGGATCGGTCCGGTTCCGCGACTTCCGGTACCGCCCGCTCAGCTGACGCGCAGCTCGACGGCCTGCGTCGACGCCAGCGTCGCGCCGACGTGGAGCCGGAAGAGGCCGGGCTCGACGACGAAGGCCGGGGTCGCGGCATCCGTCGTCCAGAAGCCGAGCTGCTCGCGGCCGATCTCGAACCTGGAGACGACCGTCTCACCGGCGCCGACGGTGCGGCGCTCGAACGCGACGAGCCGGCGGACGGGCGGGGCGACGCTTGCCACGACGTCTTCGACGTAGACCTGCACCACCTCGTCGCCCGGCCTGTCGGAGGTGTTCGTCACGTCGAGCTCCAGCACGACCGGCTCGTCGATCGCGCTCCCGGGCACTTCGGTCCGTGACAGGCGCGGGGTGCCGTGCGCGAAGGTCGCGTAGCCCGAGCCGTGACCGAACGAGAACTGCGGCCCGAGCTCGAGGTCGAGGTACTTCGAGGTGAACTTGTCCTCGACGTTGTCGGGTCCATGGAGGCCGACATCGGTCTCCTCCGCCGTGAGCCTGCCGCCGGTCGAGGCGGGACGCCCCGTGTGCTCGTGCGCGTAGTGGATCGGGATCTGGCCGACCGAGCGCGGCCACGACATCGGGAGGCGCCCCGCGGGATCCTCGTTCCCGAGGAGCACGTCCACGATCGCGGCGGGGGCCTCCGTGCCTCCGTGCCACGCCACCAGCACACTCGGTGCGAGATCGATCCAGTCGCTCACGACGAGCGGGCGGCCGGCTTCGAGGACCACGATGAACGGGATGCCGCAGCCGGCGACCGCGCGGATCAGGTCCTCCTGACGTCCGGGGAGTCGGATGTCGCTCCGGGAGGCCGCCTCGCCCGAGAGCGCGCTGGGCTCGCCGACGCAGAGGATCACCAGGTCGGCCCGCGACGCCGCGTCGACCACGGAGGAGATGCCGGAGTCGGTGCCCGCGAGGAACTCGACCCCGGGCACGACCTCGAGCTCGACCTCGGTCCGACGCGTGCCGAGCTCGTCTGCGATGCTTCCCGCGCGGGCGCCGAAGTACTGCGTCCACGCGCCGAGGTGGTCGGTCGACTCGGCGTACGGGCCGGCGAGCAGCACGCGTCGCGGCGATCGAAGCGGGAGGGTGCCGTCGTTCTTCAGCAGCACCGACGCGCGGGCGGCCGCGCGTCGGACGAGAGCGCGCGACGCCTCGGTGGGCTCGGTGATCTCGGCATCTTCGTCGACGTAGGGCTTCTCGAAGAGCCCGAGCCGCTCCTTCAGGGTCAGCACACGGGTCACCGCGTCGTCGAGCCGCGCGGGGTCGAGCGCCGACAGCGCGCTCGGGTCGAGATCGGCGGGCGCGCCGCCCATCTCGATGTCGAGGCCCGCGTGGAAGGCGAGGACCACGGCCTCTTCGACCGTTTCGGCGACCCGATGAGCGACGAGGTTTCGCACGCCCTCGGCGTCACCGACGACCACGCCCGGGAAGTCCCATTCATCCTTCAGCACACCCGTCAGCAGGCGCCGGTTCGCGTGCATCGGGATGCCGGCCACCGTGTTGAAGGCAGCCATCACGGTCGCGACACCCTCGCCGACGGCAGCGCGGAAGGGCTCGAGCCAGACGTTGCGCAGCTGGTGGTACGAGGCGTCCACGCCCGCATAGTCGCGACCACCCTCGGGGGCGCCATAGGCCACGAAGTGCTTGGCCGTCGCCGCGATCGCGGTCGGGGACGAGAGGTCGTCGCCCTGGTAGCCGCGCACCATGGCGCGCGTCATCGTCACGGCGAGGTGCACGTCCTCGCCGAAGCCCTCGACGACCCGTCCCCACCGCGGGTCCCGCGAGATGTCGGCCATCGGCGAGAACGTCCAGGTCACTCCGCCCGACCGGGCCTCCGCGGCCGCGAGGGCCGCGAGGTCCCGAACCAGCGCGGGGTCGAAGCTCGCCGCTTGCGCGAGGGGCACCGGCGCGATGGTGCGCTGCCCGTGGATGACGTCGAGCCCGACGAGAAGCGGGATTCCGAGGCGGGTCTCCTCCACGGCCACGCGCTGCAGCGCGTTCGTCGCCGCCGCCGACGGCGGCCAGAAGACGGAGCCGAGGCCTTCGCGCACGAGCTGCGCGGCATCTTCGTGCTTCGGGCGGAAGACGATCTGCAGCTGGCCGAGCTTCTCGGCGTCGGTCATCTCGGCGAGCAGGCTGCTCACGCGTGCGCTTCGTTCCATCGCGGCCTCCCAGCCGGTTCTCGAGAAAGGCATGCCGCCCGGGGCCGAGGCCCCGGGCGGCATGTCCGGTTCAGTGGTGCGGACTCAGCTGTCCCAGGCCGCGTCCATCTCCTCGAGCACCTGGTCGACCGTCTTCTGGCCGGTCAGGAGGCCCTGCACGCCGGTGCCGAGGGTGTCGTAGACGGTCGGGTTGGGCCAGGTCGCGTTGGGCAGGCCCGCGAAGGAGCCGGACTCCAGCAGGTCGCCGATGGGCTCGTAGACCGGGTTCACGTTGCCCGCGTTCGCACCCGAGATCGGCACGAAGCCCGACAGGTCGGCGAACTCCTCGAGCTGGGCGGGCTCAGCGAGCCAGTCCAGGAACGACTGCGCGGACGCCTTGACGTCGTCCTCAGCGGCCGCGTTGACGGCCCAGGCGTAGTTCGCAGAGGCGAGCGTGTACGCGTCCTGGCCGTCGGCCGGCGGGAACGCCTGCACCGTGAGGTCGAGGCCCGTTCCGGCGCCGATCGAGATCGCCGCGGAGCCGGGGACGGCCGCCGTGAGGGACGTCTGGCCGCCGATGCCCTGCGTGATGCTGTCGAACGTGCCGCCCGCGACGCCGTCCTGGAAGCAGCCGCTGTCGTTGAGCGTGACGACGTCGTTGAGCACGTCCTCCCAGCCGCTGCCGACGAACGTCACGTCGCCTGCGGCGCGCTGCTCGTTCCAATCGGGGTCGGCCGCGTAGACGCGCGTCGCCGAGACGAGCATCGAGAACAGGCCGGTGTTGAAGGGCACGCCGCCGGCGAGCACGGTGAACGTCTTGCCGCCCTCGCGCGCGGTGGCGCAGGCATCGAGCAGCTCGTCGAAGGTCTCGGGGTAGGCCTCGATGCCGACCTCTTCGCCACCCGCGCCGTTGTAGATGAGCCCGACGGGCGCAAGGGCCGTCGGCTGACCGTAGATCTCACCGTCGACCTCGTAGAGCGACTGCGTCCCCTCGGGGATGACCCCGGCCGAGGTGTCGTTGAGCGGCTCGAGGAAGCCCGCCTCGGCGAGCGTGACGACCGAGATCGCCTGCCCCGTGCCGGGGGCGAGCACCATCATGTCGGCGGCGTTGCCGGCCTGCAGCTGCGTGGTGACCTGCGTGTTGTACGCGTCGGAGGGGTAGGGGATCATCTCGATCTCGACCCCGGTCTCCTCGGTGTACTTCTCCGCCATCTTCGCGTAGTAGTCGTCCTGATCGTTGGCCTGGGCGACCATGAGCGAGAAGCCGACGTCGGTGGCATCGCCTCCGCCGTCGTTGCTGTCGCCGCCGTCGTCGGCGCCGCTGCCGGCGCAGCCGGCGAGGATGAGGACTCCCGCGATCGGGGCCGCGAGGAGCGGCCAGCGGAGCCGGGAAGCTGTGTGCTGTGGCATTTCGACCCTTTCGTGACTTCGTTGTCGCCAGCTCGGGCTGCTGGCTCGGCACCTGGCCGCGCCCTCACTCTGACACACATTGGCCAGTTTTCGACATTAGTATTGCTTATGCGGTGCAATAGCCCCGCTGATCCGCACATTCGCGCCGGTCAGGCCGGATTCTCGGTCACCAGGCGGACGGGACCTTCCAGCCCCGCGGGAAGCGGCTCGGCCGTGGGCTCGAACACGGCCGTCATCGGGGCGAAGATCTGGGCGGAGGGCCGGCGGGCTTCGGCGATGAGACGGTTGCGCCACGGGGTCGCCACCTCGACCTCGATCGTGTTCGCGCCCTCGCGCACCGCCGGTGTGGCGTCGACCCGGAAGGGCGCCGTCCATGCGACCCCGCAGTCGACGCCGTTGACGACCACCCGCGCGATGTCGTGGACGCGGCCGAGGTCGATCCAGACGCGGGCCCCTGCGTGCGGCTCGGCCACCTCGAACTCGGCACGGTAGACCGCCGTGCCTGAGAAGGCGCGCGCGTCGGCGTCGAGCTGCGTCCACAGCGCCGGTCCCGCCGGCAGGACGATCTCCGGCCGGCCGGGGAACGTGAGCGACCACGGTGCGCCCCCGAGCGGGACGCTGTGGACGGATGCCGCGCCCTCGGCCGCCGCGCCGGGCACCACGAACACCGACCCGAACGCCGGCAGGGCGATCTCGGCCACCGTGCGGTCGTCGGTGCGCACGCCGTGCAGCGGATCCGCCCGCAGCTGGACCGGATCCCAGATGCTGAGCGCGCCGACCTGCTCGGGCACGGAGATCCGGACCCGGACGTCCTCCGCCGTCGGGTTGGCCAGGAACGTGACCCGCCGACCGTCGACGATGCGCGCGATGGTGCGCACCGGGGGACCGGCCATCTCGAAGGCGGAGCGCAGGCCGAGCAGCGCAAGCGCCCGGGCGAGGTCCGACGTGGCGACCACCCGCCCGGTGTCACGGTCGGGTGCCCAGATCCCCTCGCGGAGGCGCCGGAACGCGACGTCGTCGTCGCCGAGCGAGGGCGAGGACTCCGGGGGAAGGCCCACGATCGTCGCGCCGGCGTCGAGGAGGCGCTCCAGGCGACGCAGCGTCGCCACGGTGAGTCGCCGGCTGGAGCCGCCCAGGAACAGCAGCCGATACCGCGCGCCCCGCGAGCGCAGGCCGCCGTCGGGGTCCACCCGCAGGAGCGCCAGGCCGTCCGGGCCGACGTAGTCGAAGTCGAACCCGTCCGGCACGGCGGTGTCGACCCCGTCGTCGAACAGGGCGGTGACCGGGGCCTCCTCGCCGACGAACACGGCGACGTCCACCGCGGGCTCGCCGGCCGAGAGCATAGCCGAGCAGCGCGCCAGGTAGTCGACCCAGGGCCGCGCCATGCCGGCCCACGTCTCGGTCGCGGTGAAGGCCTGCCCGAGGAACGGGGCCAGCGCGACGCCCGGCGGCGGAGCGGCGAGCGGCTGGTGCGGCGAGGTGTGGATGCAGAACCGGGTGACGCCCAGCGCGAGCTGGAGGTCGGCGACGTGCTTGAGGCTGCGGGGCGACGACGCCCACGGCCGGTCGAAGCTGGTGAACGCCTCGGCACCGGTCCAGCTCCTGCCGTGGACATGGGCGACGGATGCCGCGCCCTTGAGATCGGCCACGTAGGTCGGCCGCGGCCCGGACCCGGGATCGAACGTCCACATGGCGCCCATCGGCACATCGGCGTGCGAGCGCATGGCGAGGTCGTCCCCGAGCTGGGGGCGGCCGTCCTCGAGCGCCTCGGCGTAGTGGGTCATGCCCCGGCGGCCGGCTTCCGATGCGAGCGTGCCGTAGTACTCGGTGGCGAGGAGCTCGGCGAGCGTGCGGCGATAGTCGTACAGGAAGCGATCGGATGCCCCCGCCCCGCCCACCAGATAACCCGCGAGCGTCGGCAGCCACGGGGTCGGATCGTAGCCCCGCAGCTCGCGGAACCGCTCCGCGATGCCGTCCGTCCAGTTCTGGCTGCCGGCCTCGATGCTGTCGCTCAACAGGGCGTCGAACCCCTCCGCCTCGAACTCGGCGAGGTGGCGCTGCAGATAGGCCGCGACCCGCGCGCCGTCGAGCTTGTCGACCTCGAGCCCCGTCGCATCCGGCAGCGCCGGCCCGTTGGTCTGGCCGGTGAGGGAGGCGCCCAGCCGGAGGATGCGCCACCGCCCGGGCGGAGCATCCCACTCCAGCCGCCCACCGTCGACGAGCCCGGTGAGGTCGTGCACGTCCGCGACGCGCACCGCGGCGGCGTCCGCCCGTGCGTCCGTGTCGACGGCGTAGTAGTCCGGCACGACGGCGAAGCCCGCCTTCGCCTCGGCGTGGTGGATGCGGCCACCGGCGCGCAGCGCGAACTCGGACACGAGGAACGCGTCGCTGCGGCGCAGCACCGGCGGGACCCGCACCCCGTCCGCGACGGGCGGGAGGGCCTCGGCCGCGCTCGCGCCGGAGAGGACGAGCCGGAACCGCCGCGCTGTCACGGGCGCGAACGCCGCCGTGCGGGCAGGCGACGTGGTCGCCGCCAGCGTGGCGACCGGCCGGAAGCCCGTGCCGTCGTCGCCGGCCTCGAGCACCGCCTCCGGCGGCGGCGCCGCGCCGAAGCCGCGGGGGCCCGGCAGGCCGACGGTCACCGAGCGCACGGTCACCGGGTCGTCGAACTCCAGCTCGAGCCAGGCGGACGACCAGGCGTCCGGGTCGCGGGGGAGGGCGAGCGCCGTCTCGAACGATCCGTCGGTGAGGCAGGCGACGTCCTCCGCCGAGGCCGACGCGCGGACGCGGTCCGGACGCAGCACATCGTGGGCGGCCTCGGCCGGGAACGCGAGCACGCGCCAGTCGGTCGCCCAGGGCTCCCGCCGAGCGGCCCCCCAGCGGGGGGCGTCCTGGAAGAGCCCAGCCGCGTCGGGAAGCGGCGGCAGCACGACGGTGCGCCGGCCACCGCCGTCGACGACCGCCTCCGACCACACCGGCTTCTTCATGGCATCCGCCGGATCCACCCACGGACCGCCGCTCGCGCTCCAGCCCGCCGAGGTCGCCACGGCGAGCTCGAGCCCGAGCTCCGCCGACGTGCGCACCGCGGTGTCGATCGCCTCGTGCCACGCGGCCGACCCCGGGCGGACCGGCTCCGGCACGACCAGCGGAACCCCCATGCCGCCGTCGAACAGCTGGACGCCGCGCACGCCGACGGCGTGGAGCCACGTGAGATCGCGGACGATGCCGTCCGGGTCGACGTTGCCGTCCATCCAGTGCCACCATGCCCGCGGCCGTGCCGCATCGGGCGGGTCGACGAAGTCCCGCCACAGGTCCGAGGGAGTCGGCATCGACGGCGTCGCGGGCATGCCCTCATCCTCTCCGCCGCCCGCTGCGCGGAGCCGCCTGCGCCACTTATATCCGATATCGCTAAAACTAATGTGTACTTTCGACGCAAGTGTGTGAGGGTGGCATCAGCGCCGCCGAAGTCGCGGCGCGTGACGACGAGGTCAGAGAGCAGATGACAGTGACGATTGAGCGCGATGCCACTCGCACCCTCACGGTGCCTCCCGATGCACGCCGCACCCCTCGCCCGCGCGGCCGCAAGCCGCTGATCAGCTACGGGCACTGGTGGTGGGCGCTGCCCGCGATCATCCTCGTCATCGCGGTGCACTACGTCGCCACCCTCACCGGCGGCTTCTTCGCCTTCACGAACTGGACGGGCCTGGGCGACTGGGAGTTCATCGGCCTCGACAACTTCGTGCGCATCTTCAACGACCCGCTGATGGTCGGCGCCGTGCTCAACACGCTGTTCCTGGCGTTCGGCTCGGTCATCCTGACGAACATCCTCGGGCTCGGGTTCGCCCTCGCGATCAACCGCACCCTCAAGACGCGGTACGTCCTGCGGACGCTCCTCTTCCTCCCGGTGGTGCTCAGCCCGCTGGCGGTGGCCTACATCTGGAAGTTCATCTTCCAGTTCAACGGACCGCTCAACGGCTTCCTGGCGGCGATCGGCCTGGAGTCGTGGCAGAAGGTGTGGCTGGCAGACCCCACCTGGTCCATCTGGGCGATCCTGCTGACCGTCGTGTGGCAGCAGACCGGCTTCGTCATGGTCATCTACCTCGCCGGCCTCGCCTCGGTGCCGGTCGAGATCGAGGAGGCGGCCGCCCTCGACGGGGCCAACATCTGGCAGCGGTTCCGGCACGTCACGGTGCCCGCGATCCGCCCGTCCATCGCCATCGCCACCACGCTCGGCATCATCCAGGGCCTGCGCATCTTCGACCAGATCTTCGCCCTCACCGGCGGCGGCCCGGCCGGCGCCACCGAGACGCTCGCGACGCAGGTCTACAAGCAGGCCTTCTCGCTCGGCCAGTTCGGCTTCGGCTCGGCGCTCGCCCTCGTGCTGACGCTCATCATCCTCGTCTTCGCCATCCTCCAGCAGTACGCCACCCGCGACCGCGACGCCGTCGGAAGGGCCGCCTGACATGTTCCGCTACACCAAGCTCACCGCGGCCCGCGAGGTCGCCATCTGGGTCGTCACCCTCCTCGGGCTGCTGCCCTTCTACTTCCTGATCGCCACCGCGTTCAAGACCGACGAGGAGGCGCTCACGACGAGCGCGATGGCGCCGCCGTCGTCGCTGGACTTCAGTGCCTTCGTCGAGGTGCTCACCACGGGGGGCCGCAACAGCATCCCGATGAGCATGCTCAACAGCGTCATCATCACCGGCGGGGCCATCGCGGGGCTCGTCCTGTTCGGGTCGGTCGCCGCGTACGTCATCACGCGCCGGACGCGCGCATGGACGAACCTCACGTTCTACCTCGTCCTCATCGCCATCATCCTGCCCGCGCAGCTGGGCACCGTGCCGCTGTACATCGGGGCGCGGTCGGTCGGCCTCACGGGCAACGCGATCGGCATGATCCTGCTGTGGATCGGCATCCTGCTGCCGCTGTCGGTCTTCCTCTACGCGAGCTTCTTCCGCGGGCTCACCACCGAGTACGAGGAGGCGGCCGTCATCGACGGCGCGTCCCCGACGCAGGCGTTCTTCCGCGTCGTGCTGCCGCTCATGGCGCCGGCCACCGGCACGGTGGCGATCCTGGCAGGGCTGATCGTCTGGAACGACTTCTTCAACTCGCTGATCTTCCTCGGCGGATCGACCACGCAGACGCTGCCCGTCGCGATGTACACCTACGTCGGCGGACTCGTCTCGGCGTGGAACAAGATCTTCGCCGTCGTGCTCATCTCGATGATCCCGATCCTGCTGTTCTACATGTTCGCGCAGAAGAAGTTCATCCAGGGCTTCGCCGGCGGCCTGAAGGGCTGACGTCGCGGCACCGATTCGGGGGCGGCCGGATCGTCGAGCGGACGGCCGAGAGGCCCCGCACGTCGCCCACTCATCCGAAACACCGACCGGAGACGTCATGTATCGACTCGCACCCAACATCGAGCTGCTCTTCACCGAAGCCGGCGACTACCACGACCGCGTGTGCGCCGCCGCCGCGGCGGGCTTCACCGCCGTCGAGATGTGGGGACCGACCGGCGCCGATGCGCCATCGCAGCCCAAGGACCTCCCCGCGCTGAAGGCCGCCCTCGAAGAGACCGGCACGCAGCTCACCGCACAGCTCTCGGAGCCGCGCACGCAGTTCATGATCCCGCCGTGGGACCACTCGGAGTTCTACCGCAAGCTCGACGAGGGCGTCGCCATCGCCCAGGATCTCGGGTGCCCGCGGATCGTCGTCGGCAGCGGAACCGGCTTCGGCGGCTGGAAGCGCCAGGTGCAGCTCGACAAGCTCATCGAGATCTACCAGAAGGCGATCGCACAGATCGACGGATCGGGGATCACGCTCGTGCTCGAGCCGGTCAACGTCCGCGTCGACCATCCCGGCTCGCTCCTGGACCGCACGGCCGAGGCCGTGTATGTGGCACGCGGCGTGGACTCGCCCTTCTTCGGCGTGCTCTACGACATCTACCACTCCGCCGTCGAGGGCGAGGACATGGCGGCCGAGCTCGCCAACGCGGGCGAGCTCATCAGATACGTCCAGCTCGCCGACGCGCCGGGTCGCGGCGAGCCCGGCTCCGGGGAGCTGGACTGGGCGCAGCGCCTCGGGCTGCTGCGCTCGTCGGGCTACGACGGTCCGATCGGCCTGGAGTACTACCCGACGCAGGAGTCGGAGGCATCCGTCGCCCTCATCCGCGAGCTGGCGGCGTCGGCATGACCCGATACCCCCAAGACGTCGACGTCGTCATCGTCGGGTCGGGTCCGACGGGAGCCGCCTACGCGCGCATCCTCAGTGAGCAGGCGCCGGGAACGACGATCGCCATGTTCGAGGTCGGTCCCACGATCTCGGACCCGCCGGGCGCGCATGTCAAGAACATCGCCGACCCCGAGGCGCGTGCTCGTGCGCAGGCCGCTTCCGAAGGCCCGGGGGAGCGCGGTGCGAAGGTCGCGAACCCCGGTGCCGCCAAGGCCGGCGTGCGCGCGGCGCGTCCTGGGACGTTCCTCCTCGAGGACGGATACCAGTTCCCCGGCGAGGACGGGCTTCCGGTGGTGGCCATGTCGAGCAATGTGGGAGGCATGTCCGCCCACTGGACGGGGGCCTGTCCGCGTCCGGGCGGCAGCGAGCGGATCGAGTTCCTCCCCGATTTCGACGAGCTCCTCGCGGAGGGCGAGCGCCTGCTGGGCGTCACCACCAACGCGTTCGACGCGGCGCCTTTCGGCGAGATCGTCCGCGAGCGTCTCGCGAGGGCCGTTGACGAGGGGCGAGCGGACGAGACGAAGGTGCAGCGGATGCCGCTGGCAGCGCACCGGCGCGAGGACGGCCGCCTGGTCTGGTCGGGGTCGGATGTCGTGCTGGGCGACGTCACGCGCAGGAACCCGGGCTTCACGCTCTTCGACGAATCGCTCGTCACCGCCGTGCTCGTACGCGACGGCCACGCGGCAGGCGTGCGGGTGCGCGCCCTCCGCTCGGACGAGACGCACGAGGTGGCCGCCCGGTTCGTGGTCGTCGCCGCTGACGCGCTGCGCACCCCGCAGCTGCTGTGGGCCTCGGGCATCCGTCCCGCCGCTCTCGGGCGCTATCTCAACGACCAGGCACAGGTCGTGTTCGCCGCCCGCCTGCGCGACGTCCAGACCCTCGGCGCTGATGCTCCGACGACGGGTCTGGCCGAGTACAGCGGGGTGAGCTGGGTGCCGTTCACCGACGATGTCCCGTTCCACGGACAGGTCATGCAGCTGGATGCCTCGCCCATCCCTCTCGCCGAAGACGACCCGGTCGTCCCCGGTTCGATCGTCGGACTGGGACTCTTCTGCGCGAAGGATCTGCAGGCCGACGACCGGATCGAGTTCGACGACGTCGCGCGGGATTCCTACGGGCTGCCAGCGCCTCGAATCCACTACACGCTGACCGACCGCGACCACGAGGTCATCGAGCGAGCGCGCGCAGAGATCGTGCGACTGGGCGAGGCGATCGGCGACCCGCTGGACTCCCGGCCCTTCACGCTTCCGCTCGGGTCGTCGCTGCACTACCAGGGGACCACGCGGATGGGCGAGGCGGACGACGGCACGACCGTATGCGATATCGACAGCGAGGTGTGGGACGTTTCCGGCCTCTTCGTCGCCGGCAACGGCGTCATCCCGACGGCCACAGCGTGCAACCCCACCCTCACCTCGGTCGCCCTCGCCGTGCGCGGCGCGCGCAAGATCGTCGACGATCTTGCTTCTGTCTAATTCAGACATTAGAGTGTAGAAACATAGACAAAGTAGTCAGGAGCTATCTCGTGATCCCCGATCGCATCATCGAGCAGGGCACGCTCACGACCGACGGCACGCGTGCCGCGGTCGAGGTGCGGCTCCCTTGGTACCGCGCGTTGCCCGCTTCGTGCATCGCCGGCGCGAAGCTGTCCGTCGACGGCGTCGAGGCGCCCGCCGAGTCGCTGCGCTGGGAGATGAACGGCCGCACGTTCACCTTCGCCGAGCTCGCACCGAACACCGAGGAGTGGTGGTTCCCCACCGACTCGGCCGTGCTCTCGGGCGACCTCGCAGTGGACGAGGACGGGGAGCACACCGTCGCCGTCGAGCTCGTGCTGTACATCCCGTACATCGTCATCGGCGCGGACGAAGTGCTCCACATCGAGGAGAAGGACATCAAGACGATGTCCGCACGGAAGGCGGTGGCGGCATGACCCTTCGACAGGCTGAGGCAAAGCCGGAACTGGGAACCCCGATCCAGGGCGTGACGCTCTACAGCTTCACGCGCGCCTTCCACGGCCGCGAGTACGACCTCGAGGGCCTCGTGCGCAAGGTCGCCGCCGACGGCTACGGCCCGGGCCTGGAGATCATCGGCTTCTCCAGCTTCCGCGGATTCCCCGAGATCGACGACCGGTTCGCCGGCTGGTTCCGCGACCTCGTCGACGAGACCGGCCTCGTCACCACTTCGCTGGCCGTCAACGCCGACATCGGCATCCACCGCGACCGCCTGCTCACGCAGGACGAGCTGCTGGAGTACATGCGCAGGCAGATCGCGGCGGCGGCGAAGCTCGGCTTCCCGATCGCCCGCGTGCAGATCTCCATCACGCCCGACTCGATGGAGGCGCTCGCCCCCATCGCCGAGGAGTACGGCGTGACGCTCGCGCTCGAGGTCCACGCCGACCAGTACGCCTCGCACCCGCGCATCCTCGCGCTGCGCGACCGCTACGAGAAGGTCGGGTCGCCCTTCCTCGGCTTCACGATGGACTGGGGCGCCACCGTCTCGGGCTTCGCCCCCTCGCTCATCGAGGCCTACCGCCGGCGCGGCGCGTCGGAGGAGCTGCTGGCAGAGGTCACCGGGCTGTGGGACGAGTTCTACCGGCAGGGTCCGCCCGCCGACCAGGCCGAGCACGGTCAGCGCTTCGGCCGCTTCATCGGCCTCGCCGCGCAGCACGGTCGCCCCGACCTGGGAATCGACATGGGCATCAACGCGACCGGCTTGTTCGGCCCCGCCCGCGTGGACGACTGGCTCGAGATCTTCCCGTGGATCAAGCACGTCCACGGCAAGTTCTTCGGCATCGACGACCAGCACGAGGAGCCGTCGGTCCCGGTGCGCGACCTCATCCGCCTGCTCGTGGAGAACGGCTACAACGGCGCGATCTCCAGCGAGTACGAGGGCTGGCATTGGAACCACTGGCAGAGCCCGTTCGACATCATCCGCGACGAGCAGGCGGTGCAGCGCTCCGCCGCCGCCGACGCCGGATCGCGCATGACCACCGATCTCGTCGAGGCGCGCGCTCAGCTCGCCGCCTGGCTTCCCACCACGCAAGGAGCATCCGCATGACCCTTCGACAGGCTCAGGGCGGCGCCGACGGCATCGCCGGCACCGGCATCAAGCTCGGAACCACCCTCTACTCGATGACGAGTGAGTTCGCCGCGGGCCTGTACACGCCCGAGACGCTCATCGCCGCCGTCGCCGAGGAGGGGATCGGCCCGGGCGTCGAGTTCAACATCGCACAGCTGCTGCGCACGTACCCCGACGTCGACCAGGAGTTCGTGAAGCTCTGGTTCGACTCCCTCGAGAAGTACGGGCTCGAGGCGAGCGCCGTGGGCACGAACCTCGACATGGGCCGCCGCAAGGACCGCGACATGACGCCGGACGAGGAGCACGACTTCCTCGCCCGGCAGCTGAAGACGGCGAACACGCTGGGCTTCAAGAGGGTCGTCATCCGCTCGCACGGCAAGGAGCTGCTGCGCAGCCTCCTTCCGCTCGCCGAGAAGTACGACCAGTACCTCGGCTACGAGATCCACGCGCCGTCGGGGCCGAACAATCCCCAGGTGCTGCAGATGCGCGAGATGTACGACGAGCTGCAGTCCGAGCGCCTCGGCTTCACCGCCGACTTCTCCTCGACGATGCACAGCCTTTCGCCGACGCTGCTCGCGCAGCTGGGGAAGATGGGCATGGACGAGAAGCACTTCGCGGTCATGGACGAGATCTGGCACGAGCCGACTCCCATGCACGTGCGCAACCAGAAGTTCGAGGACTACCTCGTCAGCCAGGGCGTCGACCCGCTGACCTTCGGCCCGTTCACGCGCCTCGCCTTCAACATGCACGGCCTCGTGCCGCCGGAGGAGTGGCTGGACATCATGCCGCAGATCTTCCACGTGCACGCGAAGTTCTATGACATCGGTGCCGACGGTGAAGAGCCGGCGATGGACATCCCGCGCATCGTCAAGCAGTTCGTCGTGGGCGGGTACCAGGGGTATCTCTCCAGCGAGTGGGAGGGTCACGCTTTCCAGGATCTCGGCGAGGCCGATCCGATCGACCTCGTGAAGAAGCAGCACGCGCTCATGCGCAAGGCGATCGAAGACACCGTCGCCGAGCAGTCGAAGGAGACCGCGAATGTCTGACACCGCCATCGCCCCCGCATCCCTCACCGAGCTGCAGGCCGAGCTCGCCGCCCTCCGCGAGGAGGTCTTCGCCGCCCGCGCCCTCGCGCAGCGCGCCGAGGACCGCGGCCAGGTCGAGAACCTGTTCAACCGCTACATGTACCTGCACAACGCCTTCGAGGACGAGCAGATCATCCCGCTGTGGGTCAAGGAGGGCACCGAGGGCATCCGCGCCCGGTACACCAACGCGGGGCAGTACACGACGTGGAAGAGCGTCACCGACTACCACCGCGGCCGGCCGCACCCCGAGGGCAAGCTCATCCTCCACGCCACGACGACGCCCGTGATCGAGGTCGCCGCCGACGGACAGACCGCGAAGGGCGTGTGGATGATGGCCGGTACCGAGTCCGGGCTCACCGACCCGAAGGTCGCAGAGGCGTTCCCCGACATGTACTCCCCCCAGGAGGTGCTCGGCAAGAAGGTCTGGGCGCACTGGGTGTGGTGCAAGTACGCGATCGACTTCCTCAAGCAGGACGGCGAGTGGAAGTTCTGGAAGTTCCGCTGCTACGAGCTCGCCCGCGCTCCCTTCGAGGAGAACTGGGTGAGCTTCGGCCTGAAGAACCAGGGCGCGTTCGACCTCGACCTGATGTACTTCGGCGACGACGGCAAGCCCGTGTTCATGCCGCCGGCCGACGAGCCCGTGCCCTCGACCAACCACCCTTACAGCCCCGAGACGGTGCAGAAGCTCGAGCCCGCCCCGCCGGTGCCGCACGCCACCTTCACCGACACCTACGCCTGAGGAACGACCATGGCAACGCACGATTCCCTCTTCGCCGACAAGGACGTCACGCGCACCGAGAGCGGCGTCGCCGTCTCGCTGCAGCTGCCCTGGTACCGCAGCCTCTGGCTCTCGGCGGTCGACGGCGTCGCGGCATCCGTCGATGGTGTCGAGATCCCCACCGACAAGCTGCGCTTCTCGCTCAACGGGCGCGAGTACCGCATCGAGGAGCTGCCCGAGCAGTCCGAGACCCTGTGGTTCGTCGCCGACAGGCCCGAGGTCCTCATCGACCTGGGTCGCGCCCCCGAGCCCGGTGAGAAGCTGACCGTCGAGGTCGTCCTCACGATGCGCCTGCTCTACATGCAGATCGCGCCCGGGGTCGACGGTGGCCCCGGCCGCTACGTCACCAACCGCGTCCCTGTCGAGCGCGAGGTCGTGCTCGCATGACCCTTCGACAGGCTCAGGACGGCGCCCTGCGCGTCGCGATGATCGGGTACGGCTTCATGGGCGCCGCCCACTCGGTCGGGTGGCGGCAGGCACCGCGGGTGTTCTCGCTGCCCCAGGCCGTCGAGATGGCCGTCGTCGTCGGGCGCAACGCCGAGGCGGTGGCGGATGCCGCGACCCGCTGGGGCTGGCAGGAGTCGGCGACAAACTGGCGCGAGGTCATCGCCCGTGACGACATCGACATCGTCGACATCGTCACCCCTGGTGACTCGCACGCCGAGATCGCCATCGCGGCGCTCGAGGCGGGCAAGCACGTGCTGTGCGAGAAGCCGCTGGCGAACACCGTTGCCGAGGCGGAGGCGATGGCCGATGCCGCAGCTCGCGCCGCCGCGCGCGGCATCCGTTCGATGGTCGGGTTCACGTACCGCCGCGTGCCGGCGGTGACCCTCCTGCGCGACCTCATCGCGCAGGGCGCCGTCGGCAGGATCGCGCAGGTCCGCGCCGCCTACCGCCAGGACTGGCTCGTCGACCCGGCGATGCCCCTCGCGTGGCGCCTGCAGAAGGAGCACGCCGGCTCCGGCGCGCTCGGCGACATCGGCGCGCACATCATCGACATGACGCAGTTCGTGACGGGCGTGGAGGTCACCTCCGTCTCGGGCGTCCTCGACACGATCGTGAAGCAGCGGCCGCTGCAGGGCTCGGGCTCGGGACTGTCCGGCACCGCCGCGGCGGGCGTCGGCGACGTGACCGTCGACGACGTCGCGATCTTCACCGGGCGCCTGTCCACCGGCGCGCTCGTCTCGTTCGAGGCGACGCGGTTCGCCACGGGTCGCAAGAACGACCTGTCGATCGAGGTGTCGGGAGACAAGGGCGCCCTGCGGTTCGACCTCGAGGACCTCAACACGCTGTGGTTCTACGACCGCACGGCCCCCGAGGCCACGCAGGGCTTCACGCGGATCCTCGTCACCGAGCCGCAGCATCCGTACGTCGCCGCGTGGTGGCCTGCCGGGCACATGCTCGGCTACGAGCACGGGTTCAGCCACCAGGTCGTCGACCTGGTGACCGCCATCGCCGAGGGCTCCGACCCGCACCCGTCGTTCGCCGAGGGGCTCTCGGTGCAGCGCGTGCTGGCCGCCGTGGAGGAGAGCTCGGACAACGGCTCGGGCTGGGTACGGGTCGAGGCGCCGGTCGCGGCCGGGACGACCGCGGATTGACCCGTTGCCACGGGCGGATCGCCGGATAGGTTTGTAGAAACAACAAAGCAAAGGAGCTTCGATGCCTCGTCCGATCACCCTCTTCACGGGCCAGTGGGCCGATCTGCCGTTCGAGGAGGTCGCACGACTCGCCGGCGAGTGGGGCTTCGACGGCCTCGAGATCGCCTGCTGGGGCGACCACATCGACGTGTCCCGGTGGGACGACGCCGAGTACGTGCAGTCCCGCAAGGACATCCTCGAGCGCAACGGCTTGAAGGTCTGGGCGATCTCGAACCACCTCACCGGCCAGGCCGTGTGCGACGACCCGATCGACGCGCGGCACAAGGACATCCTCCCCGCCCGGGTGTGGGGTGACGGCGAGCCGGAAGGCGTGCGACAGCGGGCCGCGGAGGACATGAAGAACACGGCCCGGTTCGCCGCGAAGCTCGGCGTGAAGACGGTCAACGGCTTCACGGGCTCGTCGATCTGGAAGGCGGTCGCGATGTTCCCGCCGGCCTCGGACGAGTGGATCGCCGCCGGATACCAGGACTTCGCCGACCGGTGGAACCCGATCCTCGACGTGTTCGAGGAGGTCGGGGTGCGCTTCGGCCTCGAGGTGCACCCGAGCGAGATCGCGTACGACTACTGGACGGCCAAGGCCACGCTGGAGGCCATCGGCCACCGCGAGAGCTTCGGCCTCAACTTCGACCCGTCGCACTTCATGTGGCAGCAGCTGGACCCGATCGCGTTCGTGCTGGACTTCGCCGACCACATCTTCCACGTGCACGTCAAGGAGTCGATCACCAACCTCGACGGCCGCAACGGCGTGCTCGGGTCGCACCTGCCGTGGGCGAACCCGCGTCGCGGCTGGACGTTCGTGTCGACCGGGCACGGCGCGGTGCCGTGGGAGCCGTTGTTCCGCGCGCTCAACGCCATCGGCTACGACGGGCCCACCTCGATCGAGTGGGAGGACGCCGGCATGGACCGCCTGCACGGCGCCCCCGAGGCGATCGAGTTCGTGCGCAAGCTCAACGCGATCACGCCGCCCGCCGCAGCCTTCGACGCCGCCTTCTCGACCAAGACCGACTAGCCGCCGCACGCCCGGCACCGGCCCGCCGGGGCCGGTGCGCGGCGTGCCCGGACGCAAGGAGCGCCCCGATGTCCGACGTGCTGAACCTGCTCATCCTCTCGGGTCACATGACCCGCGAGCACGACAACGAGTTCCGCAGCTTCCGGCTGCACAACCAGTGGCTCACGACGCTGCTGGAGGACACCGGCCGCTTCCGGGTGCGCGTCGTGGAGGACCCGCGCGGCCTGGGCGCGGAGGTGATCGACAAGTACGACGTCGTCATCGTCGTGTTCGAGGGGCGCGACGGCTACTTCGACAAGGCGGTCGGATTCGGATCGGAGACGGATGCCGCGCTCCTGAAGTTCGTCCACGACGACGGCAAGGGCATCGTCTGGTTCCACGGCTCGGCCGCTCAGGAGGACGACTGGGGCTACCCCGCCGAATACGACGTCATGCGCGGCTCACGGCTCACCGTCGCGGGCGGCCTGCGACCGCGGCCGTGGGGCGAGGCGCAGCTCGACACCGTCGAGCCGCGGCATCCGATCACCGAGGGCATCAGCGCCCGCTGGACCGTGACCGGCGACGACATCCTCACCGGCGTCGAGATCCTCGACGGCGCCCGGGTGCTGCTGACGACCTACGACGACCTCGAGTCGTACGAGAAGGCGCCGATGTGGCCGATGTCGCACTATCCCGTCGCGATCCCCGAGGCGGGGCTCGCGGCGCTGCCCGGCATGAACACCCACCAGCCGATCGCCTGGATCAACGAGTACGGCGCGGGGCGCTCCTTCACGATCACGATCGGCCACGACATCGACACGTTCCGCCGGATCGAGTTCATCCGCATGTTCCCGCGGGGCGTCGAATGGGCCGCGACCGGCGAGGTCACGCTCGAGGGACCCGACCGTCGCGGAGATCGCCGGTTCCTGCCCTGGCCGTACTACAACCACGAGGGATGAGATCATGTCGTCGGAGCTGCGGATCGGCATCCTGGGTGCCGGTGGGATCGCGGAGCGGGCGATGGTGGAACCCGGCCGCGATGTGGGGGGTGTTCGCGTCGTCGCGATCGGCGCGCGAGACCCGGAGCGCGCCCGAGCCTTCGCCGAGCGGTGCGATCTGCCGAAGCACGGCGACTACGAGACGATCCTCGGCGATCCCGACATCGACCTCGTCTACCTCGCGCTCCCGCCGATCACGCACGCCCAGTGGGCGACCCGTGCGCTGCAGGCGGGGAAGCACGTGCTCTGCGAGAAGCCGCTGTCGGTGAACGGCACGACGGCATCGGCCATCGCCGACGCCGCGACCGCGACGGGCCGGCGTGCCTTCGTCGGCTTCCACTACCGACTGCACGGCTTCACACGGCGTCTTCTCGAGGTGATCGCGTCCGGTGTCCTCGGCGACATCGAGCGCGTGGACGTCGACTTCAGCATCCCGCACTTCGTCGTGAAGCCGGGCAACATCCGCCTCGACGGCGACCTCGGCGGCGGGGCGGTCATGGACGTCGGATGCTATGCGGTCGACCTCATCCGCGCTGCCTGGGGCGAGCCCGTCGTCGAGTCAGCCCTGGCGGTGCTCTACGACGACGACCCGCGGATCGATCTGCAGACCGACGCCCTCCTGGGGCTTCCGTCAGGTGCCCCCGCGCGCGTGCGGGCGTCTTTCATCGGCGACGACCGGGGCGCGATGTCGCTGCGGCTCGAGGGATCGGAGGCTCGCCTGGAGGCCACGAGCGTCATCGTGCCGCAGTGGGGAGCGGCGCTGCGGGTCACCGCCGGCGACGAGCTGCTTCTGGAGGAGAAGGCCGCCGAGGGTGAGAACAGCTACGCGCGCCAACTCGAGCATCTTGCCGCAGTGCTCCAAGACGGCTCTCCCAGCATCCTCGACGCCGAGCGAGGTGTCGGCACGATGCGCGTCGTCGACGACATCTACCGCGCCGCCGGTCTCGAACCCCGCTGACGCCGCGTCAGCCGGCGAGCGAGTGGAAGGCCTCGGGCGAGAGCGCGTGCTCGATCGCCAGCATCCCGGCACCGATGACGGCCGCGTTCTCGGCGGCCGCGGACGGCACGATGGCGAGGTGCTCGGTCGCCAGCGGCATGGACCGCGTGTACACGACCTCGCGCACGCCGGCGATCAGGTGCTCCCCGACGCGTGACATCGAGCCGCCGATCGCGATGACCGACGGGTTCATGAGGCTGACGCACGCCGTCAGCACCTCGCCGATGTCGCGTCCGGCCTGGCGCACCGCCTGGATCGCATCAAGGTTGCCCCGCTGCACCAGCGCCACGACGTCGTCGCCGCTCTCGGCGGGCACGCCCTGGGCGCGGAGGGCGCGGGCGATGGCGGGCCCCGACGCGATGGCCTCGAGGCATCCCTGATTCCCGCAGTGGCACGGCACCGACGACCCCCGCGCGACGCGCACGTGGCCGATGTCGCCGGCGACGCCCTGCGCGCCCCGCTGGAGCTCGCCGCCCGAGATGACGCCTGCGCCGATGCCCGTGGCGACCTTGACGAACATGAGGTGAGCCGTGGCCGGCCACGCCGTCGCCCGTTCGCCGAGCGCCATGATGTTCACGTCGTTGTCGACGAGCACCGGCACCTGCAGGTGCTGCTGGACCCAGCCGGGCACGTCGAACCGATTCCAGCCCGGCATGATCGGCGGGTTGACCGGCTGACCGGTCGAGTGCTCGACCGGGCCGGGCACGCCGATGCCGATCGCGACGAGCGAGCGGATGTCGCGCCCCGCCTCCTCGAGGAGCCCGGCGGCGGCGTCCACCACCCACGTGAGCACGGGCTCGGGCCCCTCGGCGACCGCCCGGGACTCCGTGCGGGTCGCCAGGATCGCGCCCGTGAGGTCCATCACCGCGACGGTGGTGTGCGACGCGCCGATGTCGGCGGCGAGCACGACGCGGGCGCTGGGGTTGAGCGCGAACTGCGAGGGCGGCCGGCCACCGGTGGACGCGGCATCCGCCACCGGCATGATGAGCCCCATCCGCATGAGCTCCTCGACCCGCGCCGCGATCGTCGACCGGGCCAGGCCGGTGGATTTCGCGAGCTGCGCGCGGGTGCGGGGCACACCGTCGCGCAGCAGCTGGAACAGCTCCATCGCGCCGGTGCCCGCCGCAGCCGATTCTGGAGAGAGAGTGACCACGACGGAAGTCAATCAGGACGCGGACCACGCCGCCGTCGGGCGGCCGCGCCGGGGATCGACGGATGCCGCGCCCCCGCGACGGCCGGAGCCCTCACGTCGCGCGCCCGGTGGGCCGGGCGAAACGCTGCTGCAGGAGCACCGCCACCACGATGATGATGCCCTTCACGACGGCCTGCACCGACGAGTTCAGGTTGTTCTGCACGAACACGTTGCTGAGCGTGGCGAAGATGAGCACGCCGAACACGGTTCCGGTGATGGTGCCGCGGCCGCCGATGAGGAGTGTGCCGCCGACGACCACGGAGGCGATCGCGTCGAGCTCGAGGAGCGTGCCGTGCGTCGACGTGCCGGCCGTGGTGCGGCCGAGGTACATGATCGCGGCGATCCCGGCGCACAGCCCCGAGATCGAGTACAGCCACATGGTGTGGCGCTTGACGTTGATGCCGGCCAGGCGCGCCGCCTCGCGGTTGCCGCCGATGGCGACCGTCCGACGGCCGAACGTCGTGCGGTTGAGCACCACCCAGCCGATCGCCGCGACGATCGCGAAGATCCAGATGAGGATGTCGACGCCGATGATGTCGAGGTTCATGAACTCGATGAAGTCGCGATTGCCGACCTGGAGGGTGCGGCGCTCGGCGAGGATCTCGGCGAGGCCGCGTGCGCCGACGAGCATCGCCAGGGTCGCCATGAAGGCGACCACCTTGCCGTATGCGATGACGATGCCGTTGATGAGGCCGGCGCCGAAGCCGACGAGCAGCGCGAGCAGGATCATGACGAACCAGTGGAGCTGGTCGGCGAGATCCTGGACCGCGGCGAGCGTCGCGACGACGGAGGCGAGCCCGATCAGCGACCCGACCGACAGGTCGATGCCGCCCGCGATGATGACCAGCGTCATGCCGATGCTGACCACGCCGATGATCGACGCCTGACGGAGGATCGTGAGGACGTTGCTGACGCTGGTGAAGGTGTCGGGGGCGGTGACGGCGCCGACGATGATCAGCACCACCAGCGCGGCGACGAGGCCGAGGTTGCGGCCGACGGAGCCCGACATGACGCGCTGGAGGCCCGACCTGCCGGAGGGTCCGGGGGCGCCGGCGGGGGGCGGCGCCTCGCCGGCAGTGGGGACGCCTGCCGTCCCCTGGGTGGTCTGCTCGCTCACGCGGCGGTTCCTTTCATGACGAGGTCGAGCACGCCGTGCTCGTCGATCTGGGAGGCGGGAAGGGTCTTCAGCACGCGGCCGTCGGCGACGACGAGGACGGTGTCGGCGAGGCCGAGCACCTCCTCGATCTCGCTCGAGACGATCACGATCGCGTTGCCGGCGGCGGCGAGCCGGCGGATCAGGGCGTAGATCTCGGCGCGTGCGCCCACGTCGACGCCGCGCGTCGGCTCGTCCAGCAGCAGCACGCGGGTGCCGTGGACGAGCCAGCGGGCGAGGAGGATCTTCTGCTGATTGCCGCCGGACAGCGTCATCGCGGGGCGGTCGGGATCGGCAGGGCGCAGCTCGAGCGCATCGATCTGCTCGCGCGCGATCTTCCGCTCGGACCGCTCGTCGAGGAAGCCCGCCTTGGCGAAGCGCGACATCGACGACAGGGTCACGTTGACGAAGATCGGCTCGTCGAGCACGAGCCCCTGGCTCTTGCGCTCCTCGGGGGACAGCCCGATCCCCGCGCGCACCGCGTGGACCACCGAGCCGCGGCGGAGGGGCTTCCCCCCGACCTTCACCGAGCCGGCGGTCGCCTTGCGCGCGCCGTACACGGTCTCGAGGATCTCGGAGCGCCCCGATCCCACGAGCCCGGCGAGCCCGACGATCTCGCCGGCGCGCACCGAGAACGAGACGTCGGCGAAGAGCCCGCCCAGCGCCAGATCCTCGACCTCGAGCACGAGCGGCGCGTCGGCGGGGATCGGCGCGGCGGGCGGGAAGACGTTCTCGACCTCGCGGCCCGTCATGAGCCGGATGAGCTCGGAGGTCGGGGTGTCTGCGACGGGGATGCCGCTGGCCATCGAGCGGCCGTCCTTGAGCACCGTGATGCGGTCGCCGATCTGGCGGATCTCCTCGAGGCGGTGGGTGATGTACACCACCGCGATGCCGGCCGCCGTGAGCTCCCGGACGACGTGGAAGAGGTTCTTCACCTCCTCGGTGTCGAGCACCGCGGAGGGCTCGTCCATGATGATGAGCTTGATGTCGTGCGAGAGCGCTCGCGCCATGCTCACGATCTGCTTGTTCGCCGCGCTGAGCATGCCGACCTCGGTGTGCGGCGACAGCTTGTCATGGCCGAGCCGGCGCAGGAGCTCCCGCGTCTGCCTGGCCGCCTCGGATCGCTTGGTGAAGCCGCCGCGCGACAGCTCGTGGCCGAGGAAGATGTTCTCGGCGATCGTCAGGCCGTCGACGACGTCGAGCTCCTGGTACATCGTCGCGATGCCGAGTTCGATCGCCGCTTCGGGGTCGGGGATGACGACCTGCTCGCCGAGCCACGTGATGACGCCCTCGTCGGGGCGGTGCACCCCGGCGAGCGTCTTGATGAGCGTCGACTTGCCCGCACCGTTCTGACCGAGGACGCAGTGCACCTCGCCGGGACGCACGTCCAGGTCGACTCCTCGGAGCGCCTTGACTCCGGCGAACGACTTCGTCACGCCCCGGACGACGAGTAACGCCGATTCATGGTCGTCTTTGATCACGGCATGAACATAACATGCGCGCTTCCGCGCGTCGATGCTCGCGAATGGCGGCGCTTCTCGACTCCCCGCGCGTCCCTTCCGCTCTCGAGAACGGAAGTTTCGGGAAAACGCTTTTGCCGCAACTAATGCAAAAGCTGTCGGATCGGCAGTGCGCCTGCTACCGTGATGCCGTCAGCGTGGACGGCCGGCCCGTGCGCCGTTTGCTCCGAGCTCGCCCCGTGCGCTGCCGCCCTGCATCACATTTCAAGGAGGAAAGAATGCGCTCACACCTGAAGGTGCGCACACGGCTGCTGCTGACCGGAACCGCCGTCGTCGCCGCCGTCGGCCTGCTCGCCGGCTGCACCGGCACCGGAGCCGACGAGGACGACGTCGTCGACCAGGGCACGTCGTCGGAGGAGAACGCCGAGTCCGGCGACACGGTCGTCATCGGCTTCTCCGGGCCCGCCGCCGACCACGGCTGGCTCGGCGCCATCAACTCCGGCGCCCAGGCGGCCGCCGACAGCTTCGACGACGTCGAGCTCCGCGTCGCCGAGGGCACCAACGACCCGATCGCGCAGATCGCGGCCGTCGAGACCTTCGTCAACGACGGGGTCGACGCGATCGTGCTGCTGCCGACCGACGGCGCGGCTCTCACCGAGGCGGCCATCGCGGCGATGGAGGCAGGCATCCCGGTCATCAACGTCGACCGCGAGTTCTCGAGCCCCTTCGCCGCGCGCACCACGATCCTCGGCGACAACTACGGCATGGGCGTCAGCGCCGGCACGTACATCTGCGAACAGCTCGGCGACAACCCCGACGCGATCGTCGCCGAGATCGCCGGCATCGACTCGCTGCCGCTGACGCAGGACCGGTCCGACGGCTTCGCCGACGCGCTCGGCGACTGCGGTCTCGAGGTCTCGGCCCGAGTGGCCGCGGACTTCACGGTCGCCGGCGGCGAGGCGGCGGCATCCCAGCTGCTCTCGGCCAACCCGCAGATCGACGCCATCTGGAACCACGACGACGACCAGGGGATCGGCGTGCTCGCCGCGATCGAGTCGGCCGGCCGCGACGAGTTCTTCATGATGGGCGGGGCGGGCAGCCGCAGCGCCATGGAGGCGATCGAGGCCGACGACACGGTGCTCAAGGCCACGGTCATCTACCCGTCGACGCAGGCGGCCGACGGCGTCGCGCTCGCGCGCCTCATCGCGCAGAGCAAGACCATGGGCGACCTCATCACGCCGAGCATCCCCAACCGGGTCGTGCTCGACGCGCCCGTCGTCACGAAGGACAACGTCGACCAGTTCATCGACCTGTCGTTCGAATGATCCATCCTCGCGGGCGCCCGTCTTCGACGCGGGCGCCCGCGACCTGCTCCCGAGGGGGAACTCGCGTTGACCACCGACCACACCGCCGCCACCCGTCCGCTGCGCGTCGCCATGATCGGCTACGGCTTCATGGGCGCCGCGCACTCGCAAGGCTGGCGCGTCGCGCCGCGCTTCTTCGACCTGCCCCTGGCACCGTCGATGGACGTCGTCGTCGGGCGTGACGCCACCGCCGTGGCGGCCGCGGCCGACAAGTGGGGGTGGCGCGAGAGCGCGACCGACTGGCGCGAGGTCATCAGCCGTGACGACATCGACCTGGTCGACATCGTCACGCCCGGCGACACGCACGCCGAGATCGCGATCGCCGCCCTGGACGCCGGCAAGCACGTGCTCTGCGAGAAGCCGCTGGCCAACACCGTCGCCGAGGCGGAGGCCATGACCGAGGCCGCCGCCCGCGCCGCGGCCCGCGGCGTCCGCTCGATGGTCGGCTTCACCTACCGCCGGGTGCCGGCGGCGACGTTCGCGCGCGACCTCGTCGCGGCCGGCCGCATCGGCGAGGTCCGCCAGGTGCGCGCCGAGTACCTGCAGGACTGGCTGATGGACGCCGAGGCGCCGCTGACGTGGCGCATGCAGAAGGATCGCGCGGGCTCCGGCGCGCTGGGCGACATCGGCGCCCACGCGGTCGACCTGACCGAGTACATCACCGGGCAGCGCGTCGAGACGGTCTCGGGCATCCTCGAGACGATCGTGACCGAGCGGCCCCTGCTCGGCGAGGGCGTCGGGCTCTCCGGGACGGCCCGGCAGGAGCGCGGGGCGGTGACCGTCGACGACCTCGCGCTGTTCACCGGCCGCCTCTCGTCCGGCGCGCTGGCCTCGTTCGAGGCGACGCGCTTCCGCACCGGGCGCAAGAACGCGCTGCGCATCGAGGTCGCCGGGTCTCTCGGCGCGATCTCGTTCGACCTCGAGAGCATGAACGAGCTCGGCTTCTACGACGCGACGCTTCCCGCGACGGAGCAGGGCTTCCGCCGGATCCTCGTCACCGAGCACGACCACCCCTATCTGGCGCCGTGGTGGCCGACCGGGCACATGCTGGGCTACGAGCACGGCTTCAGCCACCAGGTCGTCGACCTCGTGGCGGCGATCGCCGCCGGCACGCAGCCCGAGCCCTCGTTCGAGGCCGGGCTCCACATCCAGCGCGTCCTCGATGCGGTCGAGCGCAGCTCGAACGACGGCAGCGCCTGGACGCCGACCGGCAGCTGAGCCGGACCGGTCCCCGTCAGACGGCGGGGACGGATGCCTCGGCCAGCGCGCGCCGGGCGAGGTCCAGGTGCGCGCGGGTCATCGTCGTGGAGTCCTCGTCGAGCCACTCGTGCCCGCCCCACTCGCTGGTCAGCGACCCGGAGAAGCCCGTGCGGCGCAGCGCGCCGCCGATGTCGGCGATCGGGCGCGACACGCGGCCGTCGGTGTCGTCGAGGTCCCAGAACTTCAGGTGCACGCCGGCGGTGAGCGGAAGGAGCGCCTCGAGGTCGGAGACCTCGGAACGGCCGAAGCGCACCAGCAGGTTCATGAAGAGGGTGTGCACGACGGGCGGCACGCGTCCGCCGCGCAACGCGGCGAGCACGGCCTCGTGCGTCTCGGGCGCCCGCCACTCGCGCTCCAGCCGGACCACGAGCTCCTCCTCGACCCCGCCGCGGCGGAGCTCGTCCACGTAGGTGGGCGGCAGTGACGGCATCAGCATGCTGATGTCGATGAGCACGCGGACGCGCGGATCGGCGAGCTCCTCGAGGAGCTCCAGGTTCGCCAGGGTCCCGGGTTCGTCCAGGGTCTGCCGGCCTTGGATCTCCTCGAACAGCACGATGTCGAGCTCCTCCAGCACGGGCTGGACGAGGCGCAGCAGCTCGGGTCCCGCCTGCCCGAACGGCACGCGAACACCGCGCGCACCGAGCCGGGCCGCGGCACGCAGCTGCGGCTCGAGGAATCCCCGTCGCTCGGCCTCGCTGCGGCGGCGGGCGGGCAGCGCCCAGTCGTCCAGGCTCGCCCCGACGATCGTCACCGCCCCTCCGGCGGTGGTGAGCCGCTCGCGCAGGCGGTCGACCTCGGCATCGGAGGGCTGCGGGAAGGTGCGCCACACCTGTCCGGCCTCGATCTCCAGGGTCGGGCTGACGCCGTCGGTCACGACCGCGACGGCGACGTCCTCGGCCGTGCGCTCGGCGCGGATGACCTCCGGCGTCCAGTTGAACGCGCTCGCCGACAGCGTCCACCCGGCCGGCAGCGGGGTCGGCCGAGCGGGTGTCGGCGGTGCGGCAGCCGTCGTGGACGGTGACCCGGCATCGTCGGCCACGGCGTCGACGACGGATGCCGCGACCCCCGCGTCGAGCACGCGCTCCGCCCGGAACGGCAGCGTGAGAGGGCCCGAAGGACCGGCCTGAAGGTACGGGACGGCGAGGACGAACGAGAGGGCGACGGCGTGGGCACCGGGCGACGGCACGCGGTCGCCCCGCAGTTCCAGGCGGTCCTGGATGAACCACCAGCCGACTTCGCGGGACAGCTCGGGGAGTGGGACGCTCCGCCCGTCGACCACGGCGTCGACGACGACCGGCTCGCCGTCGATCGACACCTGGAGGTCGGTGACCGCGGCGAGCGGCATCGAGCGGATCCACGGCAGGCTCACCCGGAGGGCGAAGCCGGTGTCCGTCGCGATCAGCGCGTCCTCCAGCAGCATCGGCAACGTCATCGGGCCCGCTTCCTCGTCCGGCACCGGCAGACCCGGCTTGAGGTAGAAACCTACACCCTTACGTAGGTTTCTGGAAGAAGTAAGCTCCGGAGGTCGCGAGTCAGGCCACGGCCTCCAGCGCGCCCGCGATCGCCGCGATCGTGGGGCGGCCGATGCCGAACCACCGCGGGAAGGTGACGTCGAAGAGCTGCTCGCGCACCATCTCGAAGCCGCCGCGGAGCGGCTCGCGCACGTCGTTGACGGATTGCGCGATCGTCAGGTCGCGCGTCGCGAGGGGCAGGGACAGTTCGTAGACCCGCTGCCGCACCTCCGCCAGGAGCAGTTCGCCCGCTCCTGCGACCGCACCGCCGACGACGATGACCGAGGGATTGAACATGTTGACGAGGGCCGCGATCGACTCGCCGACCACCCGCGCGCAGCGCTGGATGAGCCGGATGGCCAGCGCGTCGCCGTCCTCCGCGGCGATCGAGATCCGCTCGGGTGTCAGCTCCGCGCCCTCGCGCACCGCGGAGGCGAGCGCGCCCGTCGCACCGGCCTCGATCTCGGCGGCGGCGTCGCGCACGAGCGCCCAGCCGCCGGCGACCGCTTCGAGGCAGCCGACCTTGCCGCACCGGCACGCCAGATCGGAGTCGTGCACCCGCACGTGGCCGATGTCGCCCGCGGCGCCGTTCGCGCCGCGGTGGATGCGGCCGTGCGAGAGCAGGCCGGCGCCGATGCCCGTGCCGATCTTGCAGTAGATGAGGTCGAGGGTCTCGTCGCCGCGCCTGGCCCGCTCGCCGAAGGTGAGCAGGTTGACGTCGTTGTCGACCCAGACCGGCGCGTCGTAGCGCTGCTCGAAGCGCCGGCGCACGTCGAAGCCGTTCCAGCCAGGCATGATCGGGGGCGCCACCGGTCGCCCGGACTCGAAGTCCACCGGGCCGGGCACGCCGACGGCGATTCCCCACACCGGGAGATCGCCGGTCCGCGAGAGCACCTCGTCGATCATGCTGAGCGCCTTGTCGAGGGTCTCGGCGGGTCCGCGGGCGATGTCCCACGCGGAGTGCGCCTGCTCGATGACGTCGCCGTCCAGGTGGGCCACGCCGACGTGGATGTGCAGCGCGCCGAGGGCGCACACGACGATGCGGCCGGCGTCCCCGCGGAACCGCAGGGTGCGAGGAGCGCGGCCGCCGGACGAGGGGCCGAAGTCGCCGTCGGCGAGGTAGCCCATCTCGATCGCGTGGTCGACCCGCTGCGTCACGACGCCGCGCCCGAGGCCCGTGACGCGGCCGATCTCGGGACGGGTCGCCGCCTCGCCCGTGCGAACCATGTTGACGATCCGCAGCAGGCTCGTCATCTCGTCAGTCTGCGCGCCGAAACGCAAGGTGGACTCCCTGGCCATGGTCGATTCTTGCATAACGGCATGCGGTTGAACCCGATTTTCGACCATCTATAGTCAAACGGCTCCGAACTTAGGTAAAGTTCACGCAAAAGTAGGAGGCGACGATGACCCATCGCGTCGGTGTGATCGGGGCCGGCCCCGGCGTCGCCGCACTGCACCTGCCGACGCTGGCGCGCCTGAGTGATCTGTTCGCGGTGACGCACGTCGCCGACGCCGGGAGCGGCCGTGCCGCCGCGCTCGCCGCCCGCACGGGCGCCCGCGCGTCGGCCGGCGCCGAGCAGCTGCTGGCCGACCCGGACATCGACGTGGTCGCGATCTGCAGTCCGCCCGACGAGCACGCCGGTCACATCCTCGCGGCGGTCGCCGCCGGCAAGCGGGCCATCCTGTGCGAGAAGCCCGTGGCCACCAATGTCGCCGACGCCGAGAAGGCCGTCGACGCCTGCCGCGAGGCGGGGGTCGCGCTGGTCGTCGGGACCAACCACTACTACGACCCGGCCTGGGGACGCGCGCGCCACCACCTCTCGGCCTCGGGCGGCCCCGTCGTCTCGATCTCGGTGACCCTCGCCCTCCCGCCGAACGGTCGCTACCACGACGTGGTGACCGAGGTGGCGGCCCCGTTCGCGGCGCGCCCGGCGCCCGATCTCTCACGCCCGGAGGTCGCCGCCGGCGTCGTCCGGGCGCTGGTCACGGGGCTCGCCATCCACGACCTCCCTCTTGTCCGCGATCTCGCACCACGGTTCGAGCGCGTCGCCTTCGCGCGCGCCCTCGCGCCGATCGGATTCGCCGTGGGCTTCGTCGCGAGCGGCATCCCGGTCCAGTTCACGACCGTCATGCTGCCCGGCGGTGCCGACGCGCTGTGGCGGGTCACCGCCACCACGACCCGCGACCGGCTGGACGTGACGTTCCCGCCCGCCTTCGTGCACGCGGGCAGCGCCGGCGTCCGCGTACTCACCGCGGACGGCCGCGACACGACGTACGACCGCGATCCGGGCGACGGCTACCTCGCCGAATGGCGCGCGCTCGCGGAGCTCATCGACAGCGGCATGCCCGTGGAGTACGACGAGCTCCTCGACGACGTGCGCTACGCCTCGACGCTCGCCGACCAGGCCGCCGCCCTCGCGGGGGTGCCGGCGTGACCGTCGCGGTGTCCACGACGCTGCAGCCCTATCGCGTCGCCGCGGCGGAGCTGCCGCAGAGCGTCCGCCTCGCCGGCGACCCGTCCGGCGCGGTGGTCGCGATCGGCGGGGAGCGATGGACGGATGCCGCCGAGCGCGCGATCCGCGCCGGCGCTGCCGCCGTCGTGGTGAGGCGCCCGGGGGCGGCGCCCCTCGACGACCTCGCGCGGCTCGCTGAGCTCGCGATCCCGATCGTGCTCGATCGCCCGCTGCTCCGGGCCGATGCCGTCGTGGCCGCCCGCGCGGCGCTGGACGGCGCCGGTCCGTTCGCGACGGCGACCGTGGAGTGCCACGCACCGTCCCGCGCGCTGCGCGACGCGCTCCGTGACGCGGTGGGCTGGACGCGGGTCCTGCTCGGCGCCGACCCCCGGGTGTCGTCCTCGAGCTTCGACGGCTCGGCGTCGGGCGGCCGCGGGCTCGCCCTGCTCGAGGCGCCCGGCGGCGTCCCGGCGTCCGTCATCGCAGCCGCGACGCCCGGCGCCCCTCCGTTCGGACGCGTGCGCGCCATGCGCCTCGGTGAGACGCTCGTCGAGTTCGACGGCGACGAGCACCAGCAGCGGATCGAGGTCGCCGATGCCGCCGGCCGACGCGTCCTCCCGCGGCTGTTCGAGTCGCCCGAGCGGGTGGCGCTGCGCCGCGCCGTCGCGGCGGTCCTGGCCGGCCAGGCGACGCGCGACGTGGCGGAGTTCGCGCACGACGACGGGCTGGCGGCGGTGCTCGGCGACGCCGTGACTGCATAAACGGCGTCGATCCGAGGGATAGCCGATATGGCATTCCCGGATATGCCCGACTCCGACGAAAGTGGGATGCGGGATCACCCGCCAGCTCTTCCGAAAGGGTCGATGATGATCAAGCTCCTGTCCCACCTCTCCTATGTGGAGATCACGTCGCCGGATGTCGAGGCATCTGTCGACTTCTACGTCAACCAGGTCGGCCTGACCGTCGTCGACCGCGTCGACGGCGCCGTCTACCTCCGCTGCTGGGGCGACTACTACGCCTACAGCGTGGTCGTCGTGCCGGGCGACGAGCCCTCGCTCGTGACCGCCGCGTGGCGCACCTCCAGCGAGGAGGCGCTCGAGGAGGCCGCCAAGCGCGTCGAGGCCGCCGGTGTCCAGGGCGAGTGGGTCGACGTGCACAAGATCGGCCGCGCCTACCGCTTCACCGGCCCGTGGGGCCACACCCTCACGCTGCACTGGGACGTCACCCGCCACCACGACACCGAGGGCGACGCCGCGTCGATCTACCCCGACCGCCCGTCGCGTCGCAGCAAGGTCGCGGGCGCCCCGCGTCAGCTCGACCACGTCACGATCGCCACGAGCGACGTGGACGGCTTCGTCCAGTGGTACGTCGACGTGCTCGGCTTCCGCTTCATGGCGCGCACGGTGCTCGACGAGGCGCCCATCTCGGTCTTCTCGGTCCTCACCACGAACGAGAAGTCGCACGACCTCGGCGTCGTCCTCGACGGCTCCAGCCGCGCCGGCCGCGTGAACCACTACGCCTTCTGGGTCGACACGCGCGAGGAGCTGCTCATCGCGGCGGACGTCCTCGGCGAGAACGGCTACCCCATCGAGTACGGCCCGTCGATCCACGGCATCGGCGAGCAGAACTTCCTCTACTACCGCGAGCCGTCGTCGCTGCGCATCGAGCTCAACACCGGCGGGTACCGCAACTACGTGCCGGACTGGGAGGCGAACACCTGGAAGCCGTCCCAGGGGTCGAACAACTTCTACCGCAACAGCGTCATGCCGATGTCGATGACGGAGTCCTTCCCGCCCGCCGACGGACCGTCGGCGACCGAGGAGGGCGTGCCGGACGAGATCAAGGCGGCGCTCTTCAACCCCTACGCCAAGCACGGCCAGGGCTGACAGGCTCGGGGGTGGGGGTGCCGACGGCGCCCCCGCCCTCGCACCACGTTCCGAACCACGGACATGGAGACACGATGACGACGACGTCGACAGCAGGACTCACCGCCCCCTTCGCCCTCGCGCGCTACCGCGACGGCGATTCCGTGCGTCTGGGCCTCGTCGCCGGCGACCGCATCCGCGCGGTCTCGGCCGACGAGCTCGGCGCCGCCGACCTCAACGCCTTCCTCGCACAGCCCGACTGGGACCGCCTGCGCCTGCTCGCCGACGCGGAGAGCGAGGGATGGATGCCGCTGACAGACGTCGTGCTCACGGCTCCGGTCGAGCCGCGGCAGGTGCTGCAGGCGGGCGCCAACTACCGCACGCACGTCGTGCAGCTGATCATGGCCGGTCTCACCAAGGGTGGCGACGCGCGGCTGTCGCCGGACGAGGTGCGGGCCAAGGCGGAGAGCATCATGGACGCCCGTGCCGCGAGCGGGCGCCCTTTCATCTTCCTGGGACTGCCCCAGTGCGTCGTCGGCGACGACGTGCCGCTCGTGCTGCCGGACTACAGCGAGACCCATGACTGGGAGCTCGAGCTGGCCGTCGTGATCGGCCGCGAGGCCTTCCGCGTCGACCCCGAGCACGCACTGGACCATGTCGCCGGCTACACCATCGTCAACGACATCACGACCCGTGATCGCGTCTTCCCGCCCGATGTGGGCGACATCGGCGCCGACTGGTACCGCTCCAAGAACGCTCCGGGTTTCCTCCCCGCCGGGCCCTTCCTCGTGCCGTCGACCTTCGTCGACCCGAGCGACCTGTCGGTGAAGCTGGAGCTCAACGGCGATGTGATGCAGGATGCCACGACCGCCGAGCTGGTCTTCGATGTCAAGACGCTCGTCGCGGCGGCATCCCAGACCCTTCCGCTCCTGCCGGGCGACCTCCTGCTCACGGGAAGCCCCGCAGGCAACGGCCAGCACTGGAAGCGGTTCCTGCGGGACGGCGACGTCATGACGGGCTCCATCGCGGGCCTCGGCACGCAGGTGGTCCGCTGCCTCGCAGAGGGGCCGGCGGCATGACCGGTCCGAGCGAGAACCCCGCAGACCTCGACCGGCAGGACCCCGAGGGCGAGATCGCCGCGCGCGCCGAGGCGTTCCGCAACTGGGGCCGCTGGGGCCAGGACGACGTGCTGGGCACCCTGAACTTCATCGACGAGGCCAAGCGGACAGAGGCCGCCGCGCTCGTGCGCAGCGGCGAGGCGATCTCGCTGGCCCAGGCGTTCGACACCAACGGCCCGCAGAAGGGCTGGCGCCGGCGCACCAACCCGGTGCACACCATGACGGACACCGGCACGGACGCCGAGCGTGGCAACCAGGGATTCCCGCACGGCATCGGCGGCGCGGACGACGTCATCGCGATGCCGCTGCAGTGCTCGACGCAGTGGGACGGGCTCGGGCACATCTTCGACCACGGCAACGCGTGGAACGGCCGGCGGGCGGGCGACGTCGTCACCAGCGACGGCGACCTCGTCACGGGCATCGAGCACGCGGCATCCGTCATCGTGTCCCGTGGCGTGCTGCTCGACGTCGGCCGCCACCTCTCGCCCGCGACCGGCGAGCTCGCCGACGGGTACGCCATCACCGTCGCCGACCTCGAGGCGACCATCGCGGCGCAGGGGGAGTCGAGCCGGGTCGGCCGCGGGGACATCGTGCTCGTGCGCACCGGCCAGTACGCGCGCACACGCCGCGACGGGTGGGGCGACTACGCCGGCGGACCGGCGCCCGGCCTCTCGCTCACCACGGCCGGGTGGCTGCACCGCAGCGAGATCGCGGCGATCGCCACCGACACCTGGGGGTTCGAGGTGCGCCCGAACGAGTTCGACGCACCCGCCTTCCAGCCGCTGCACCAGGTGGTGATCCCCAACATGGGGCTGACCATCGGAGAGATGTGGAACCTCGACGCCCTCGCCGACGCCTGCGCGCGCGGCGGGCGCTACGACTTCCTGCTCTCGGCGGCGCCGCTGCCCATCACCGGGGCCGTCGGATCTCCGATCAACCCGATCGCCATCCTCTAGCCACTTCATCCGCACCATCCAGAACAGGGAGGTTCTGACATGACCGCAGTCCGCAAGGTCGCCATCGCCGGAAGCGGCGTCGCGGGACTCGCCGCCGCCATCCAGCTCGCGAAGGCCGGCGTCGACGTCGACGTCTTCGAGGCCAAGCCCGAGCTCACCGCGCTCGGCTCGGGCATCTCGCTGCAGGGCAACGCGCTGCGGGTGTTCGACGCCCTCGGCGCGTGGGACGACATCAACGCCGCCGGCTTCGCCTTCGAGGGGCTCAACCTGCGCGCCCCCGGTCCCGGCGCCCCGGTCGTCGCGGCGCTGCCGGACCTCAAGACCGGCGGACCCGACTACCCGTCGAGCATGGGGATACCGCGGGCAGACCTGGCGCGGATCCTGTCCGAGCACGCGCAGAGGGCCGGCGCACGCCTGCACTTCGGTGCGGACATCAGCGGTCTCGACGCGCGCGCCGACGGCACCGTCGAGGTGTTCGTCGCCGGCGAGTCCGTCGGAGAGTTCGATCTGCTCATCGGTGCAGACGGACTCAACTCGAAGGTGCGCGGACTCATCGGCATCGAGACCAAGCCCGAGCCGACGGGCATGGGCATCTGGCGGGCCTTCGTCTCGCGTCCGGCGGAGGTGGAGAGCACGGAGCTCTACTACGGCGGACCGATGTACATCGCCGGCTACACGCCCACGGGCGACGACAGCATGTACGCGTTCCTGGTCGAGAAGGCCCAGGACCGCTTCGGCCTGTCCGACGAGGAGGCCAGCCGCATCATGCTCGAGGAGTCCCGCGCCTACGACGGGCCCTGGAACGCGATCCGCGCCGACCTCGAGAACGGTGCGCACGCGAACTACACCTGGTTCACCCAGCACATCGTCGAGGAGCCGTGGAACCGCGGCCGCGTCGTCATCATCGGCGACGCCGCGCACTCGTGCCCCCCGACGATCGCGCAGGGCGCCGCCCAGGGCTTGGAGGACGCGCTCGTCCTGACCGAGCTGCTGGTGCAGCGCGACGCCGTCGACCAGCAGCTGTGGGACGAGTTCCACGCGCGACGCCTGCCGCGGGCGAAGGCCGTGGTCGAGGCATCCGTGCAACTCGGCCAATGGCAGCTCGACGGCGTCCGCGACGCCGACGCCGGTGGTCTCATGTTCGGCATCGCACAGATGACGGCGCAGCCGGCATGACCACCGACGTCCACGCGCACCTCCTCCTGCCCGCCCTGCACGACGAGGTGGTGCGCCGTGCGCCCGAGCTCGTCGCCGAGGCGGCGGAGCTGGAGCGGCGCCGCAACGGCGTCGAGAGCCTCCAGGCGTCCGGCGCCATGGTCGGGGCACGCATCCCGAAGCTCACCGACGTCGGCGCCCGGCTCGCGGCGATGGACGCGCAGGGCGTCGACCGGCAGTGGGTGAGCGTCTCGCCCAACCACTTCTATCCGTGGGCGCCCGAGGGCCTCGCGGTGTGGGTGGCGGGGGAGACCAACCGGCTCATCGCCGAGCACGTCTCCCGTGCGCCCGACCGCCTCACCGGATTGGGCGTGGTGCCGCTGCAGCACCCGGAGCGGATCGTGGAGTACCTCGACGACGCTGTGCTCGGCCGGGGCCTCGCGGGCGTGGAGATCTCGTCGTTCGCCGGCGACGTCGAGCTGTCGGACGAGCGTCTCGAGCCGTTCTGGGCGCGCGCTGCCGAGCTCGGCTGCGTCGTGTTCCTGCACCCGTTCGGCTGCAGCCTCGACGAGCGCCTGGACCGGTTCTACCTGTCCAACACCGTGGGGCAGCCGACCGAGAACGCGGTCGCGCTGTCGCACCTCATCTTCGCGGGGGTGCTGGATCGTCACCCTGACCTGAAGATCGTGGCCGCCCACGGCGGGGGATACCTTCCGTTCGCGATCGGTCGCTCCGACCGCGCGTGGCACGTCCGCCCCGAGGCGCGCCGCTGCGCGCACGCGCCCTCGAGCTACCTCAAGAAGCTGTGGTTCGACACCGTCGTGCACGACCCGGTCGCGCTGCGGCACCTGGTCGAGGTGGCGGGCGGCTCGCGGGTGCTGCTGGGCAGCGACTTCCCGTTCGACATGGGCCTGGACGACCCGGTGTCGTTCGTGCGCGGCGCGGATCTGCCGCCGGAGCTGACCGAGCGCATCCTCTCGAGCAACGCCGAGGCGCTCCTCCAGACGCGGGTGCGCGCATGAGGATCGCGCGCTGGGAGTCCGGCGGCGCCGTCGGCGAGGGGTTCGTGGTCGGCGACCGCGTCATGCCGTTCCACGACGGCGAGACCGTCGCGGGGATCCTGGCGGGAGGGCTGGATGCTGCGCGCGCCGCGTTCGCGCGGATCGACCGGTCCGGCGGCACAGCGCTGGCCGACGTGCGCCTGCTGGCGCCGCTGGTCCCGGCATCCGTCCGCGACTTCGTGGCGTTCGAGGAGCACGTCGAGGGCGTGAGCGCCGGCGTGGAGGGCAAGAGCTTCGTCGCGCCGGAGTGGTACGAGGCTCCGACGTTCTACTTCACCAACCCGCACACGATCCTCGGCCCCGGCGACACGCTCCGGCCGCCCGTCACCGAGCGGCTCGACTTCGAGCTGGAGCTCGCCGTCGTCGTGGGGGGAGAGCCCGGTGCGAACCTCGACCCGGAGGCCGCGGCATCCCGCATCTTCGGCTACACGATCATGAACGACTGGTCGGCGCGCGACCTGCAGGGCCGTGAGATGAAGGTGCGGCTCGGGCCGGCCAAGGGCAAGGACTTCGGCACGAGCCTCGGCCCGTGGATCGTCACGGCCGACGAGCTGGAGCCGTTCCTCGACGCCGACGGGTTCCTCGCGGTGCGCGCCGAGGTGCGCGTCAACGGCGAGCTGATCGGCGAGGACCTCGTCTCGAACATGGGCTGGCCCTTCCCCGAGCTGGTCGCCTACGCGTCGCGCAACTCCCGCGTCGTGGCGGGCGACGTGCTCGGCAGCGGCACGGTCGGCAACGGCGGATGCCTCGGCGAGCTGTGGGGCCGCAACGGCGGCCTCGTCCCCCCGCCGCTGGGCGAGGGCGACGAGGTGCGCATGACGGTGGAGGGGATCGGCGAGCTCGTCGGTCTCGTGGGAGAGTCCGTCCCCGCCCCCCAGCCGACTGTGGCGCGCCCGCGCCCGCGTGTGCGGCACCGCGGCTGACAAGGCGTGCACTTATGTTGATTTCTTGCTAAAGAATGGCTAGAATCGACGGTGACGTCGGGGCCGCTGCCGGCCCGTCCCCTGCCGCGAAGGCGCGCGGGGGCACATCCCGTCGCGTCGATCGCCCGGTCGTACGGGCCACAACGCGTATGAGCATGTCACCCTGGCGGATCCGCCTCCTGATCGTCTCGCTGCTGACGGTCGCGATCCTCGGAGCGCTCGACCACACCATCGTCGCGACGTCCCTCGCGACCGTCGCCGGTGACCTCGGCGCCCTCGCCCAGATGGGCTGGATCGTCGTCGGCTACACCCTCGCCAGCACCGTGCTGCTGCCGATCCTCGGCAAGCTCGGCGACGCGGCAGGCCCGCGGGGCGTGTTCCTCGTGTCGCTCGTGCTCTTCCTCGTCGCATCGCTGGCGTGCGGCTTCGCGCAGGACATGCCCCAGCTGATCGCCGCGCGCGTGGTGCAGGGCATGAGCTCGGCGGGGCTGCACCTCATGTCGCAGACGATCGTCGCCCGGGTCACCACGCCGCGCGAGCGACCCCGGTACCTGGCGATCATCGGCGCCGCCTTCCCCGTCGCGATCCTCGTCGGCCCCGTGCTCGGCGGCCTGATCACCGACTACTGGGGCTGGCCCTGGGTGTTCTGGATCAACATCCCGTTCGGGGTCGCGGCGCTCCTCCTCGCGCTCATCGCCGTCCCGCGCCTCCCCGGCTTCGGTCGGCGGCGCTTCGACATCGCCGGCGCGCTCTCGTTCGCGGTCGGCATGGTCGCACTCGTGCTCGCCGTCACCTGGGTCGGCGATCCCGCGCGGGCCGCGGCATCCGTCGTCTCGTTCGTCATCGCCGCCATGGCCTTCGCGGCGTTCTTCCTCATCGAGCTGCGCGCCCCCGAGCCGCTCGTGCCGCTGCGGCTCTTCGCCGACCGGACCATCGCGGCCGGGACGGCGTTGTCGGCCATCATCGGCATCGGACTGTTCTCGATCACGGCGTACCTGCCGACCTACTTCCAGATGGCCTACCGCACCAGCGCGACCGTGTCGGGCCTCGTCCCCATCGCGACGGTGTTCGGGATGCTGGTGTCCAACCTCGCGACCGGATGGCTGGTGAGCCGCACGGGCCACTACCGCGTCTACTGCATCGTGGGCACCGCGCTCGGCGCAGCGGGACTCTTCGTGATGGCGCTGCTGCCGGTGGGGCTGCCGCTGTGGGTGCCGATGGTCGTCATGGCCGTCGTCGGGATCGGCACCGGGGCGTTCATGAGCCTCGTCATCGCCGTCGTGCAGAGCGCCGCGCCGCGCCGCGACACCGGCAGCATGACCGCTGCCGTCAACCTCGTGCGGCAGATCGGGTCGACCGTCGCGACGGCGATCGTCGGCGGTGTCATCGGGCTCGGCGTCGCGGCGCTCCTGCCGTCGTCCCTCGACGCCGCGACGCTGACGCCCCAGTTCGTGCACGAGGCATCCGTCGCCGTCCAGACGGAGGTCGCCGCCATCTACAGCAGCGTCTTCGCCCCGGTCTTCGCGGCGCTCGCCGCCACCTACGCCGTGGGCGTCGTCGCCGCCGTCCTGCTTCCCGCCGGGCGGCTCTCGGACGAGTCCGAGCACGCCCCCGCCCCCAGCTCCGAACCGCTCACCGCGTGACCAGAAGAGGTACTCCGATGTCTCACACCCCCATCGTCGCCATCGTCGGCTCAGGGCCGATCGGCTCCGCCTACGCCAGGGTGATCCTCGAGGGCTCTCCCGAGGCTCGGGTCGTCATGTTCGAGGCCGGCCCGCAGCTGACAGCGGTGCCCGGCGAGAGCGTCCGCAACATCGCCGACCCGGACGAGAAGGCCCGCGCCCGCGAGATGTCGCAGGGACCGCAGTCCGGCGCGTTCCGTGAGAGCCTCGGCATCCCCGCCGGGGTGGTCGTCGAGGGCATGTTCACGGCACGCCAGGGAACGCACCTGCTCGACTTCGGGGGACCCGGCTCGGCGCACGCCCCCACCTTCCCGGCAGCCGCCGCGGCCACCAACGTCGGCGGCCAGGGCGCGCACTGGACGTGCGCCATCCCGCGTCCCGCGTTCAGCGAGAAGGTCGACTTCATCGACGACGGCGAGTGGGAGGAGCTGATCACGGCGGCCGAGGCGCTGCTGCACGCGCAGAGCGCCGCGTTCGCCGACTCGCCCATCGGCTCTGCCATCCGCTCCCTGCTCGACGCGGAGTTCGGCGCCGAGCTGCCGGAGGGCTACGGCGTGGGCACCCTGCCCGTCGCCGGCGACCCGCAGCCCGACGGCTCCATGGTGTGGGCGGGCGCGAACACCGTCCTCGGCCCGCTCATCGAGGAGGGCACGCCCGAGTCGGCACGATTCGAGCTGCGCGACCTGACGCTCGTGCGCCGGATCGAGCACGAGGGCGGCGAGGTGACCGGCGTCACGATCGAGGACCTGCGCACGAAGGAGACGTCGTTCTTCCCGGCCGACGTCGTCGTGGTGGCCGCCGACGCGTTCCGCTCGCCGCAGCTGCTGTGGGCCAGCGGCATCCGTCCCCGCGCCCTCGGCCGCTACCTCACCGAGCATCACGTCGTCATCACGACCGTCGCCCTGGACGAGGAGCGCATGAGCGGCCTCATCTCGGAGGAGGCGTTCGCGGCCGAGCTCGCGCGCCGCGCGCAGAACGCGGCCGACCCGGTCGCCGCCGTCAACCGCATCCCGTTCTCGGAGCCAGACCACCCCTTGTCGCTGCAGGTGATGTACGCCGAGAACCCGCCGTTCCCGCTCGACCCGTCGCACCCGGCGGCGGGCAACCGGTGGGGCTACGTGAACATGGGCTACGGCGTGCGCAAGCACCCCCGCGTCGAGGACGGGGTCACCTTCGACGACGCCGAGCTCGACTACCGCGGCTTCCCGAACATGACGATCGAGTACGCGCTGACCGATGCCGAGCAGCCCGAGCTCGACGAGGCCCACGAGCGGGTACGGCGTGCCGGCGCGGCGCTCGGGGCGTTCGTCGCCGAGCCTCGGCTCCTACCGAACGGCTCGAGCCTGCACTACATGGGCACCATGCGCATGGGCGCTGCCGACGACGGCACGTCGGTCGCCGACCCGTGGTCGCGCGTGTGGGGGTTCGACAACCTCGTCGTCGGCGGGAACGCACTCATCCCCACGGCCAACACGATGAACCCGACGCTCATGAGCGTCGCGATCGCGGTGCGCGGCGCGCGCCGGGTCGTCGAGCAGGTGTCGGGCACGCGGGTCGAGGAGGTCGCCCGCTGACGCCGATCGTGCTGTCGAGATCGTGCGTTCTCGCCGAGATGACACGACGCGGGCGCCCAGGACGTGTCATCTCGGCGAGATCATGCGATCTCGGCGACGGGGCCGGGCGCGGCGGCTCCGTCAGGGCCTGCCGATGCGGTCGGCCATGAACTTGGCGCCGGCCGACGAGGTGGCGCCGCCGTCGACCGGGATCTCGGCGCCGGTGAGGTAGGACGCGGCGTCCGAGAGCAGGAACGCGACGAGCTCGGCGACCTCGTCGGCGTCGCCCAGCCGCTCGAGCGGCGTCAGCGTGAGCTGCGCGTCGCGCATGACCTCGGGGGCGCTCGCCGTCATGGGCGTCTCGATGAAGCCGGGGTGCACGACGTTGACCCGGATGCCCCGTGGGCCGAGCTCGGTGGCAGCCACGTGGGTGAGTCCGCGCAGGCCCCACTTCGACGTCGTGTAGGCGACGGGGTAGTGCGCGTTGAGCGCCGCCGACGATCCGATGTTGACGATCGACGACCCGCTGCCCATCAGGGGTGCGAGCGCCTGGATGCCGAGCATCGGCCCCGTCAGGTTGACCGCGAGCACGCGGTCCCAGTCGGCGCGCGCGACAGCGCCCAGCCGGGCGCGATGCGTGATGCCGGCGTTGTTCACCAGACCGCGCAGCGGCTCGCCGTGGAGGCTCTCAGCGAGCTCGGCGGCGAGGTCCGCCCAGCCGGCTTCGTCCGTGACGTCGAGCCGACGGTGCTCGATTCCCGGCGCCTCGGCGGTGGCATCCGTCACGTCCGTCGCGATCACGCGCGCACCCGCGGCCGCGAGCAGGCGGGCCTCGGCAGCCCCCTGCCCGCCGCCCGCACCCGTCACGACGACCGTGCGTCCCTCGAGCCCCGGATAGCTGGTCATGGGGCGACCGTAGCCCGTGCCCCGGGCGCGCGGGAACCCGCATCCGCTGATGGCCCGCATCGGAATCCGCGAATCCACCGTGCGGCGCGGTGGTGAGGGCGGCCTGGCGCGGTCACCCGTCGTGTCGAGCCGAGGATCAGAGCCCGCGCGCCGCCCGCACGAGCTCCGCGTAGACGCCCGCGCTCGGCTTGGCAGTCCGCTCGAAGGTCTCGCGGTCGACGGAGTGCAGCCCGAGCTTCGGGCCGTAACCGAAGATCCACTCGAAGTTGTCCATCAGCGTCCAGTGGCAGTAGCCGATCACGGGCACCCCGTCGGCGATCGCCTGCGCGAGGCCATCCAGGGAGGGCCCGATGAAGGCGGCGCGGATGCTGTCATCCTCGGTCCCGATCCCGTGCTCGCTCACGAGCACCGGCACCTGGGCGACCGAGTGCACGTATACGACGGCGCCGCGCAGCGATTCCGGCTCGACGGCCGTCCCCATCCCGTTCACGGCGACGCCGTCTGCCGGACGCACCTGACCATCCGGGCCGTAGATGATGCGCTCGTAGTTCTGCACTCCGATGAAGTCGTCCTCCCGGGCGAGTGCGAGCCAGTGCTCGTAGACCTCGGCGCGCTTGCGGTCGCGCAGCTCCTCGCCGCCGGGGGCGGCGACATCGTCGACGACCGCGAGTGACAGGCCCACAGGCAGCTCCGGCCGGCGCGCCTTGATCGCGGCCTTCGCCGCCTGATGGCCGGCAGTCATCCCCGCCCGCATCGCGGCGAAGTCCTCGGGCAGCATGACGTTGCCGGCGCGGTACCGCTCGACGCCCGCCGCCGCCGAGGCGGCCGCGAGCGTGGCGCGCTCGAGGTCGGCGACGAACGACGGCAGATCCGCCCACGTGAGCATCTCGGGCAGGTCGGGCTCGTTGAAGGTGACGGCGAGGCGGATTCGGTCGCCGAAGCGATCCATCACCGCGCCGCAGTAGCGGGCGAACAGCTCGGGCGCCTCGGGGTCCAGCCACGCTCCGCGCGCCGCGAACCAGTGCGGCGACGTGAAGTGATTGAAGGTGACGATCGGGGCGAGCCCGCGGGCGTGGCATCCGTCGACGACCGCCTCGTAGTGCGCGAGCGCCTCTTCGGAGAGCTCGCCCTCGGTGGGCTCGACGCGGGCCCACTCGACCGAGAAGCGGTAGGCGTTGAGGTTCATCCCGGCGACGAGGTCCAGGTCGGACTCCCACAGCTCCCAGCCGTTCGTCGCCTTGCCCGACCGGTCCTGGAACACCGATGGCGTGACGTTCTCGAGGAACCACGTGTCGCTGTGGACGTTGTCGCCTTCGTTCTGGTGGCCGGCGGTGGCGACTCCCCAGAGGAAGTCGGCGGGGAAGGATGCTGCGGGCATGAGTGGTCCTCTCTGACTCTCGTCCATCCTCTCACAGTCGTTCAGTGTGTGAAAACCTATTTCACTGTAAGCAACGCCTGAGATGGGCAGCGTTAGGCGTTCGCTAACGCAGCCCAGCCCGGATCCGAATGGCCAAACCGGCCGCACCGGGTCAACCTGTACCGAAGGATCGACTCCCGATCAGCGATCCGCGACCACTGAAGTCCGCACCAGCACACCACGATCACAGGAGATCAGGATGTCTCTAGTCACCACAGCGCGCGGCGCCGCCGTCCTTGCGGCCGTCGCCGCCTCAGCTCTGGCCCTCAGCGCCTGCACGGCGCCCGGCGGCTCGGGGGGCACCGGCGGCGAGCCCGCCGACACGTCGGTCCTCGTCATCGGCCTCGACTCCGACCAGGCCGCGCTCGGCTACGACCCGCTGCGCTACGGCAGTGGCCAGCGCATGTTCTTCGAGGGGATCTACGACTCCCTCTTCCTCCTCGACGAAGAAGGGCAGGTCGTCCCCGACCTCGTGACGAACTTCGAGTACAACGAGGACCAGACGCAGCTCACGCTCGACCTCGACACGAGCGCGGAGTTCGCCGACGGCTCCACCGTGACGGCCGATCTCGTGAAGCAGAACCTCGACTTCCGCGGTGACCCCGACCTGTCGGCGTACAGCGGATTCGCGGAGGGCGGCGAGCAGGAGATCTCGGAGGTCGCCGTCGTGGACGACGACACCGTCACGCTGACCTTCGCGGCTCCGCAACCCGGGTTCGAGGCCAACCTCGTGCTTCCCGCCGGCGCGATCGTGGGCGCCGCCGGCGTCGCCGACCGCAGCACCCTCGATGCCACCGCCGACGGCTCGGGACCGCTCGAGGTCGACACCGATGCCACGATCAAGGGCAACTCGTACCTGCTGGTCAAGAAGGAGGACCACCCCGACGTCGACGCGTACCCCTACGACTCGTACGAGTTCCGCCCGATCCTCGACCCGCAGGCGCGCGTGAACGCCGCCATCTCGGGCGAGGTCGACCTGGCCTTCATCACCAGCGCCACGCAGGACCAGGTCGAGGCCGCCGGGGTCGGACTCGTCGCCAACGGCGGCGTCGTGCAGAACCTGCTGCCGTTCGACAAGAACGGCAGCCTCGCGCCGCAGTTCGGCGACCCGCGCGTGTGGAAGGCCCTGTCGATCGCGATCGACCGCGAGGCCTACGTCGCCGCGGTGCACCCGGGTGACATCCCGACCGCGAACGCGCTGCCTGCCGAGAGCCCCGGCTACATCCCCGAGCTCGAGGACGACTACGCGTACGACCCCGAGGGGGCCAAGGAGCTCCTGGCGGAGGCGGGCTACCCCGACGGCTTCGCGTTCGACTTCACGATCAGCCAGCAGAGCCAGCGCGACCTCGAGGCGCTGCAGCCGTACTGGGCCGAGATCGGCGTGGACGTCTCGCTGAAGAACGCCTCGTCGACGGAGGAGATCTTCGCCGCCGTGCAGACGCAGCCCCTGGGTGGCCCGATCGCGCTGACGTGGACGAACCCTCCCGGCAACGTGTTCGGCGTGCTGTTCGGCTTCGCGAACTTCCACGGCGCCGAGAACGCCGAGATCCAGGCGGCGGCCGGCGCGTACGGCGCGGCGGCGGGCTCCGGTGATGAAGACGCTCAGGCGGCGGCCCTGACCGATCTCAACGCGGCGATCGTCGAGTCCGGCTGGCTGCTCCCGCTCTTCGAGCAGCTGTCTCCCTGGGCCTACAACGAGGCGGTCCTCGAGGAGCCGACCTTCCCCGGGACGGACTCGTTCCCGATCCTCTCGGCGCTCCAGCCGGCGTCCTGACAGGCTCCGGTGCGGCGGCGGCCCTCGCCGCCGCCGCGCCGGACACACCAGGGAGTGATGATGCTCACCTTCGTGCTCAGGCGGATCGCGTTCGCGATCCTCACCCTCGTCGTGGCCACGATGCTCGCCTTCGTGCTCGTCCACCTGTCCGGGTCCACGCCCGGCGGGGTGGCGCTCGGCATGGCGGGCACCCCGGAGCAGGTCGAGGCCTACAACATCGAGGTCGGCTGGTACGACCCGTGGATCGTGCAGTACCTCAGCTGGTGGGGACAGGTCCTGCAGGGAGACCTCGGCGTCTCGCTCATCGACGGGCGCCCGATCGGCCCCGACATCGCCAAGCGCCTGCCGGTCACCGCCGCCCTCGCCGTGCTCGGCACGCTCGTCAGCGCCCTCTTCGGGATCACGATGGGCGTCGTGGCCGCCGTGCGCGGAGGAGCGGTGGACCGCGGCATCACCGCGCTCTCCGGCATCCTGCTCTCCCTTCCCGCGTTCTGGGTGGGCGTCCTGCTCGTATACGTCTTCGCCGTCCAGATGCGGCTGCTTCCCGCGACGGGATTCGTGCCGTTCGCCGTGAACCCCGAGGCGTGGGCGAGGTCGCTGGTGCTGCCGGTGCTGACGATCGCGATCACCTCCGCGGCCGGCCTCGCGCGGCAGACCCGGGCCTCCATGGGAGAGGCACTCACCCAGGAGCACATGCGCACCCTGCGCGCCGTCGGCACGCCCACGTGGCGCATCGTCTACGTCCATGCGCTGCGCAGCGCAAGCCTGCCGATCCTGGCGAGCGTCGCGATCCAGTTCATCATCCTGTTCGGCGGCTCGGTCATCATCGAGGTGCTCTTCGCGCTCCCCGGCATCGGGCAGGCCATGCAGGCGGCGGTCGGCTCGGCCGACCTGCCCTTCGTCCAGGCGCTGGTGCTGGTCGCGACGCTCGTCGTCGTGGTCGTGAACCTCGGCCTCGAACTCCTCAACCGCGTCCTCGACCCGAAGCTGCGTGCATCATGACCATCGACACCACCTCGATCCTGCGCATCCGCAAGCCGCAGCGGCGGCTCGGCGGTCGCGTCCTGCGCTCGCCGGCGGCCGTGCTGTCGATCATCTGGCTGGTGGGACTCGTGCTCGCCTCGCTCACGTCGCCGCTGTGGCTGCGCTACGGTCCGCTCGAGCAGGACCTCTCGGCCGTACTCCAGGGCCCCTCGTGGGCGCACCTCCTCGGCACGGACGAACTCGGCCGCGACCTGCTCTCCCGCATCGTCACCGCGGCCGCCCCGACGCTGCTGATCGCGGTCATCACCCCGATCGTCGCCGTGCTGGTCACCGTCCCGATCACGCTGTGGGCGGCGCGCTACGCGCGCGCCGAGGGCGTGGTCAACCGGGTCAGCGAGATCGTGCTCTCCCTTCCCGGCACAGTGATCATCCTGGCGTTCATCGCCGCGGTCGGCACCAACATGCCGCTGGTCATGGTCGCCTTCGGGCTGCTGCTGTTCGGCGCGCTCTACCGCGTCTTCTTCGGTCAGGCGAAGTCGCTGCACCAGCAGCTGTACGTCGAGGCGGCCGCCGTCGACGGCGTGAGGCCGATGACGGCGAGCCTGCGCCACGTGCTTCCGAACATGTCGACCACGGTCATCGTCCAGTTCGTGCTGCTGTTCGGCGCGGCGATCGGGCTGCAGGCGGGACTGGCCTTCATCGGCCTCGGCCCCCAGCCGCCCGAGCCCACGTGGGGCGGCATGGTGCAGACCGCGTCGCAATACATCTTCCAGCAGCCCTGGATGATGATCCCGACAGGCGGCGTGCTCGCGCTCACGATCATCGCCGCGCACTCGCTGGCCGATGTGCTCGCCGGGGGCTCCGCGATGCCGCCCTCCCTCGTCTCACTGAAGCGCAGGAAGGCGCCGACGGATGCCCCGGCCGCTGCGGTGGGAACGCCCGCCGCGGCGCCGGCGCCGGTCGCGGCATCCGAATCCCTCGTTCCCGCGGATGCGGACGGCGCGCTGCTCGTCCAGAACCTGGTCATCGGCGTCGACGACGGGCCCGAGCTCGTCTCCGGTGTCTCCCTCCGCGTCGGGGCCGGCCGGGTGCTGGGCCTCGTGGGCGAATCGGGCTGCGGCAAGAGCGTCACGTCGTACGCGATGCTCGGGCTGCTCGCCCCGGGGCTGTCGGTGCGGTCCGGCAGCATCCGCTGGAACGGCGTCGACCTGGCCCGTGCCGACGAGAAGACGCTGCAGCGCACCCGTGGGCACGAGATCGCGTTCATCTCGCAGGAGCCGACCCGTGCGCTCGACCCGATGTTCACGGTCGGGTGGCAGCTCGCGGCATCCGTCAAGCGGCTCCGCGGCGTGGGTGGCCGCGAGGCGAAGCGCATCGCGCTGCAGCTGCTGACCGACGTGGGGATCGTCGACCCGCCCCGCGTGCTCAAGAGCTACCCGCACCAGATCTCGGGCGGCATGGCCCAGCGCGTCGCGACCGCCCTGGCGCTGTCGGGCACGCCGAAGCTGCTGATCGCCGACGAGCCGACCACCGCGCTCGACGTCACCGTGCAGGCGGAGATCCTCGGACTGCTGCGCGGGTTGATCGCCGAGCGCGAGATGTCGATCATCCTCGTGACGCACGACCTCGGCGTCGTCGCCGACCTGTGCGACGACGTGTCGGTGATGTACGCCGGGCAGATCGTCGAGTCCGGGACCGTGCGCGATGTGCTCGTGCGCCCCGAGCACCCGTACACGATGGCGCTGCTGGCCGCCGACCCGCACGCGATCATCGACTTCGAGGGGACGACCCGCCTCGCGTCCATCCCCGGTCAGGTGCCCCTGCCGGGATCGTGGACGAGCGGATGCCGCTTCGCCGCGAGGTGCCGGTTCGCCCGGGACGAGTGCAGGACAGCGATCCCGCTCCTGCCGCGCGCGGAGGGCGAGGGCGGCGTGCGCTGCATCCGCCGCGACGAGGTCGAGGGCAGACAAGAGGAGTGGCGCCGTCCGGTGGCCGTCGGAGGAGAGCTATGAGTGCGCTACAGCCTGTCGTGATCTCGCCGGACGCCCCGCTGCTGGAGGTGCGCAACCTCTCGATCCGCTACGGCCGGAAGGGGCCGCTCGCCGTCGAGGACGTGTCGTTCACGATCGGCCGCGGTGAGACCCTGGGCCTGATCGGCGAGTCGGGTTCGGGCAAGACCACGATCGGGCGCGCCATCCTCGGGCTGGTGCCGGTCACGAGCGGGCAGATCATCTTCGAGGGACGCGACATCACCCGGCTGAGCGCCGCGGATCGCCGCACCCTGCAGGGCGACCTGCGCGCCGTCTTCCAGGACCCGTTCTCGTCTCTCAACCCCCGCAGGCCCATCGGCGACGCGCTCGGCGAACCGCTGCGCGTCGCGGGCGTGCCGCGCGCGGAGCGCACGTGGAGGGTGCAGGCGGCGCTCGAATCCGTGGGCCTCGCGCCCGGCTCGGAGGATCGCTATCCGCGCCAGTTCTCGGGCGGTCAGCGCCAGCGCATCGCGATCGCGCGCGCGCTCGTCACCGACCCGCGCCTTGTCGTCTGCGACGAGGCGGTCAGCGCGCTCGACCTGTCGACGCAGGCGCAGGTGCTGAACCTGCTCTCGGACCTGCGCGCCGGCGCCGATCTCGGCTACCTGTTCATCGCGCACGACATGGCCGTCGTCGAGTTCCTCGCCCAGCGGGTGGTCGTGCTGAACCGCGGCCGGATCGTCGAGCAGGGCGAGACCGCCGAGGTGATGCGCAACCCGCAGGCCCACTACACCCGCGTCCTCATGGCGGCATCGCCCGTGCCCGATCCCGACGAGCAGGCCCGCAGACGCGAAGCATGGCAGGCGCTCAGGGCGGCGGCATCCGTCTCCGCCGCCTGAGCGGGGTCAGTGGAACGTCGCGTCGACGATCGGAGACAGGGCCTGGGCGGTCTCGCGGAACGACGTGACCATGGGGTTCGGGCTGTCGCTCAGGCTGCACAGCACGATGGTCGCCGGTTCGATGTCGGAGATCGGGATGAACGCCAGTTCGTCGCGGCGATAGTGCTGACTGGCCGACTGCCCGGCGATGTTCACGCCCGCGCCGGCGGCGACCAGCTCGAGCAGCCCCTCGACGCTGTCGGCGGTGGGTCCGCGCTGGGGTCGCGTGCCGTCGGGGCGAGGGTCGACGAGCCACCAGTTCACGACCTCGGCCGGACCGTTCGCCACCGAGACGAACATCTCGTCGCCGGTCTCGAGGATCGAGATCGACTCGCGTCCGGCGAACGGATGATCGGCCCGCACGACGAGCACGCGCGCCTCCCGCCAGAGCGGTTCGGCGCGGACGCGCGGCGGCAGCAGCATGGGCCACGGTGCGAAGACGACGTCGACGCGCCCGCCCTCGAGCTCCTCGGCGACGTCGAAGAAGCCCAGCCGGCGCATCTCGATGCGCGCCTGCGGGATCGCCTGCATCGTCGCCGCGATCGCCGCGGTCGTCAGGCTGCCCGCCCCGGCGGCCACGACCCCGACCCGCAGCATCGGAGCGTTGCGATCGCGTCGGATCGAGCGGCCCCAGCTGAGCAGCTGGTCGTGGTCGTCCTGCACCCGACGGGCGAGGGGCAGCAGCTCGCGCCCGTAGGCGGTCAGCTCCACCTTGCGGGGGCTGCGATCGAACAGCTTGACGTCGAGCTGCTGCTCGAGGCGGCTGATCTGCTGACTCAGCGACGGAGGCGTGATGCTGAGGCGTTCCGCAGCCCGTCCGAAGTGCAGCTCCTCGGCGAGCACACAGAAATAGCGGATCACGTGGATAGGCACATCCATGCTCCGAATCTTAGCTTCCGGCTAACGCCGGGTAGGGAGCTCGAACTTCCGCCTGCCGCGCGCTCTGGCGAGACTTGAGGCACCCGGAGCAGTTGTTCGGAACGACCCGATGCTCCGTCTGCCTAACGGCACCGCGTTCTTACAAGGAGGTAAGCATGACCACTTTCCCTGCTGACGACCCCGACAAGGTCCCCTTCGCAGGCGTCCTACCGGCGTCGCCCAGGCCGTTCGTCCTCGGCGAAGGGCAGGGGGAGAAGTCGCTCGTCTTCGACCAGCTCTTCTCGATCCTGCTGTCGGCCGACGAGACCGACGACCAGTACGGAGCCTTCACCATGGTCGGCCCGAAGGGCGACCGCATCCCGGCCCACAAGCACTTCAAGACGCACGAGATCTTCTATGTCGTGGACGGCGAGATCAGCATCTGGATGGACGACGAGGCCGACTACCACTCCAGGACCACGCTGACGACGGGTGACTTCGCATACATCCCCGCGAACATCGTGCACGCGTTCCAGATCCACAACACGACCAAGGTGTTCGGTGTGGGCACGGCCGGCTTCGAGCGGTTCTTCCACGCGATGGGCCAGAAGACCGATCTCACCGAGCCCCAGGGCGTCTACGTGCCCGACTACCCGACCATGCGTGCTGCGGGCGAGAAGTACTGGACGCAGTTCATGCCCGAGTTCCGGTTCCGCGACTGACTCCGATGCCCTCGATCCTCGAGGTCGACGTCGCCCAGCCGGAGGGATCCCGCCCGCTCTCGCTCGATCTGCGCACACCCGGCGCCGCCGGCGCGCCCCTCGTCGTGTTCCTGCACGGCGGGGGGTGGCGACGCGGCAGCCGCAAGGTGTTCACGCCCGGCATCGGCGACGCCCGGTCGTTCGACCGCATCGTCGCCGCAGGGTTCGCGGTCGCCTCGTGCGAATACCGACTGAGCGCCGAAGCGCGCTTTCCGGCGCAGCTGGACGACGTGGACGCCGCGCTCGCCTGGCTGCAGGCCCACGGCGCCGAACACGGAGCGGATGCCTCGCGCATCGTGCTGTGGGGGGTCTCGGCCGGTGCGACGCTCGCCGCGCTGGCGGGACTCCGCCGAGACGACATCTGCGGCGTCGTGGATTGGTTCGGACCGGCCGACCTGTTCGCGATGGCCGAACACGACACCGGCGAAGCGCCCGAGGACACCCGGGAGGCGCGGTGGCTGGGTGGCCCTGCAGCAGATCGCCCGGAGGTCGCACGTCTGGCTTCGCCGGCGCTGCAGGTGCACGCCGGGGCGCCCCCGTTCCACATCGCGCACGGCACGGCCGACGAGCACGTCCCCTTCGCGCAGAGCGAGGCGCTGGCCGCGGCCCTGCGTGCGGTCGGCGTCGGCGTCGAGCTCCGCCCCGTTCCCGGCGGCAGACACTTCTGGAAGGGGCTCGATGACACCGACGTGGTGTTCGATCGGGCCATCGACTTCGTCGCCCGCGTCACCGGGCACAACCGAGAGGATCACCGATGACCCGAACGCATGACGTCGCACTGGAGGGTGGCGGCTACGACTTCCGGGTGCGGGTCTACCCAGCCCGCGAGCCGAACGGCGCACTGCTGGTGTGGCTGCACGGCGGCGCATTCATGTTCGGCACGCTCGAGATGCCCGAAGCGGACCAGGTCGGCCGGCGCCTCAGCGCGGACGGTGTCACGGTGGTGTCGGTCGACTACACGCTGGCGCCGCTGGACGCCCTCGAGGTGCTCGGTCCGCCCGACCCCGACGCCGACACCCCGTCTCCCGAGCAGATCCGCGCCGAGATGGAGGCCGCCGGTCCCCGGGCGCGATTCCCCGTCGCCGGCTTGCAGATCGTCGCCGCCTTCGACTGGGCCGTCGCGAACGCCCGCACGTACGGCGCGGACCCCGAGCGGGTGTCGCTCGGCGGCGCGAGCGCCGGCGCGAACCTGTCCGCCGGCGCCGCGATGCGGCTGCGCGACCGCGGCACCACGGCGCCACGCGTGCTCGCCCTCGTCTACCCGTCGCTCCACGACGGCATCCTGCCGCCGAACGACGAGACCGCCGAGCTGTTGAAGGACGTCCCTGCGGCGCATCTGTTCACGCCCGAGAGCCGGGACGCGATCAACCGCAACTACCTGCCCGACGGCCACGACCCCGACGGCTACGCGTTCGCGGGCGGCCACGACCTGGCGGGCCTCCCCGAGGTGCTGATCGTCAACGCGGAGCTCGACAGCCTGCGGCCGTCGGGCGAGGCCTTCGCGGCCGAACTGGCCGCAGCGAGCGTCGACGTCCGCGTCGTACGCGAGCGCGGCGCGATGCACGGCTACCTGAACGAGATCGGGCATCCCGCCGCGGAGCACACTCTCGCTCTGCTCGCCGAGACCCTTTCTCCGCCGAGTGACCGCGTTCTCGACGAATGACCACGGTGTCGGCGCCGAGGACGTGGTCTCTCGACGAGATCGGGGTTACTCGACGAAGCCGGGGCTGGGGCGCCGGACTCAGGTCGAGCGCAGCAGCCGCGAGATGTCGTCGGCGGTCGCGTGCAGGCGCGTGAGCAGCGGGCCGCGCAGAGCGGCGACGTCATGACGCGACGACGCGACCGCGATGTTGATCGCCGCGGCGGGCCTGGAGGCATCCCGGCCGAAGACCGGCACCGAGACCGAGCGCAGGCCGGCGGCGACCTCCTGATCCTGCAGCGAGTAGCCCTGCTCGCGGATCTCCGTGAGCCGCGCGCGCAGCTCGTCGAGCGACCGGGCGGCGTTGGGGCCGGCATCCGCCCCGAAATCGTGGTTCGAAAGCGCCGCGGCCAGCTCGGCGTCGCTGAGATAGGCGAGCAGGAGTTTGCCCATGGAGGTGTACGCCGCGGGCAGCGTCGAGCCCACCTGGATGTTCGCGGTGACGAGGTCGGAGTTGCGCAGGCGCGCGAGGTAGAGCACCTGGTCACCGACCAGCACGCCGAGGTTCACGGTCTCGCCGGTCTCCTCGGCGAGGTGGCGGAGGGGCTGCTCGCTGAGCTGGACGAGGCTCGACCCGCGCAGCGCCGCCGACCCGAGGAGGAGCACCGCCACTCCCGGCCGGATGCTGCCGTCGGGCAGCCGCTCGAGATAGCCGCCCTCCTCGAGCGTCGCGACGACGCGGAACGCCGTCGGCATCGGGATCCCGGTGCGGTCGGAGACCTCGCGCAGCTTCAGCGACGTCACGGACTCGTCGAAGAGCCGAAGGACGTCGAGGCCTTTCGCGAGCGCCTCGATGCGGTAGCGGCTGGCGGTCTTCCCGGGTGTGTCGGCCGCGGAGTCGGCGTCGTCTCGGGCGGGCGACTCATCCGGAGTTTTCATCGTGTGAAACCGTATCTGCTGGTCTGGATGCCGGCAATGTCAGGGCCGCACGCGGAAGACGCGCAGCTGCAGGGCGAGCGTGGCGTAATAGCCCACGAGCACGGTGAGCTCGAACACGCCTTCGGCGCCGAGAGCCGCGGATGCCTCGTCCCAGGCCTCGTCGCTGAGATCACCGTCGAGCAGCCGCATGGTGGCGACCGCGACGACCGCGTCGACACCCGTGAACGACGTGATGTCGCCGTCGCGCAGCGCGCTGAGCTCGGGCGGGGTGAGGCCCACCGCCGATCCCACGGCTTCGTGCGCCTCCCGCTCGAACTCGCTGTCCCACCGGGCGGCCACCAGGAGGATGGCGAGCTCGCGGGCACGGCCTGTCAGGGTGCCGCGGTAGCGGAGGGCGGCCCCCACGCTCTGGAGGGCGGCGCCCAGCTCGGGGGCGAGCAGGAAGGCGTTGAACGGCCCGCGCAGCGAGCCGTCGGCGCGCGTGAGCGCGAAGTGCTGGGGTCCCTGCGCACGCGGTCCGCTCGCGATGGCGTCGTAGAGCTCCCGCTGCGCACCGGTCAGCGCCTTCGGGGGGAACGGTGGCACGCGCTCGGCCATCGGCTCGTCCATTTGACGGATCATGGCGATCAGTATACGTTCATTCAACGAAACCAACTTTCATTTAGTGAACTGAGCGAGAGAAGTGTCATGGCGGACACCATTCCCCAGCGGGGCGTCGACCCCGACTGGCTGGGCCTGAGAGGCTCGCGCGTCCTCGTCGCCGGAGCCGGCGGCATCGGCGGCGCGTGCGCTCTGGCGTACGCCGGGGTCGGGGCATCCGTCGCCGTCGTCGACCGCGATCAGCGTGCCCTCGATGCACTCGGCATGCACCTGTCGGAGATGAGTGCCCGCCACGAGCTGATCCAGGCGGACCTCACCGACCACGGCGCGGGGGAGCGGGTCGTCGCGGACGTCGTCGAGCGGCTCGGCGGCCTGGACGTGCTGCTGCACGCCGTCGGCATCAACGACCGGCGCCCGATCCTCGATTTCACCGAGGACGAGTGGGACCGCATCCTGCGCGTCAACCTCTCGTCGCTGTTCGGGCTCGCGCAGGCCGCGGGTCGGCACATGGTCGCGCAGGGGCATGGGCGCGTCCTGGCGCTGTCGAGCGTGTCGGGGCTGCTGGCCCACCACTCGCACGGCCCGTATGCGGCCTCGAAGGGCGGCATCAACCAGCTGCTGCGCGTCATGGCACGCGAGTGGGCCTCGGCGGGCGTCACCGTCAACGCGCTGGCTCCCGGCTACATCGAGACGCCGCTGACCGCCGGCCACCTGTCCAAGCCGGGCAAGCGCGAAGAGCTCGAGAGCCTCGTGCCGGCGGGCCGGCTGGGCACCCCGGACGAGCTCACCGGTCCCGCGCTCTTCCTGTCCTCACGTCATGCCGGATTCGTCACCGGCCATGTCATGTACATCGACGGCGGACGCACGCTCGTCTGAGCGCGCTCGACGATTGGAGAACCCATGACCGACCCCACATCCCAGATCTACCCCCGCTTCGCCGGCAAGACGGTGCTCGTCACAGGAGCCGGCACCGGCTTCGGCGCCGAGATCGCCGTGCGCGCCGCGCAGGAGGGCGCCAAGGTCGCCGTGCACTACCGCTCGTCGAGGGCGGGCGCCGAGGCGACGCTCGAGCGCATCCGCGAGGCGGGCAGCGACGGCATCCTGGTGCAGGCCGACATCGGCTCGTGGGACCAGATCAAGCGCATGGCCGACGAGGTGTTCGAGGCCTTCGATGTGCTCGACGTGCTCGTCAACAACGTCGGCGACGTCTCGAGCGAGCAGATGTCATGGCGCGACCTCACGCAGGAGGCCCTCGACGCGGTCGTCGACGTCGACGTGAAGGGCACGCTCCTCATGACGCACGAGTTCGGCGAGCAGATGCTCGAGCAGGGCCACGGCAACATCATCAACGTCGGCTCGACCGTCATCGTGCGCGGGTCGCCTCGCGCGCCGCAGTACGCGGCGGCGAAGTACGCGATCCTCGGCATCACGAAGTCCTACGCCAAGGTGCTGGCGCCCGCTGTGCGGGTCAACACCTTCGCTCCGGGCTTCATGGAGACCGAGCGTCTGCTTCAGCGCGAGGACTGGAAGAGCGGCCGGCGCGAGGTGCTGATCTCGCAGACGCCGATGGGCGTCATCCCGCCGCCGGAGTTCGTCGCCGGCACCTGCCTGTGGCTCGCGACCGACGAGTCCGCACACCTCACCGGCGGCTACCTGCTCGCCGACGGCGGCTTCAACATGGTCGGCGCCTGAGCGCCGCCGGACGACATCAAGGAGAAAACGACAATGAAGCTCATCACCTTCGACGGAGGCCGGGTCGGCCGTCTGGAACTCGAGGAAGGCGTCGTCATCGAGCTCGACGTGCCCTCCACCCGCGAGTACTTCGAGCGCGGCGGTCAGGTCACCGAGACCGGCGAGCGCCTCGCCTACGCCGACGTGACGCTCGAGGCGCCCATCCGCCCCAAGAAGTTCTTCCACACCGCGGGCAACTTCGCCGACCATCACAACGAGCTCGAAGCCGTCAACTGGTCGCACCCCGTGCACAAGGGCATCGTCTTCTTCCAGAACGTGGACGCGATCATCGGTCCGGACGATGACATCGTCTACCCCGATCACCTCACGAAGGAGATGGACTACGAGCTGGAGCTCGCCATCATCATCGGCAAGTCGGGCAAGTTCTTCGGCCCCGACGAGGCCGACGACTACATCGCCGGCTTCACCGTGTTCAACGACATCTCGGCGCGCGACATCCAGCGCAAGGAGATGGAGTCGGGCGTCTTCTCGTTCTCGAAGGCGATCGACACGTTCTGCCCGATCGGCCCGTGGATCGTCACGCGCGACGAGGTGCCCGACATGCACGAGCTGCCCATGCAGCTGCGCGTCAACGGCGAGGTGCGCCAGCAGGGCAACACCAACCAGACCCGCATCAGGTTCCCGCACCTCGTGGCGTACCACTCGCCGCAGATCTACAGCGCGGGCGACATCATCACGACCGGCACCATCTCAGGCGTCGCGGCGATCCAGGACGACCCGTTCGACTTCTACCTCAAGCCGGGCGACCAGATCGAAGCCGAGATCACCGGCATCGGGACGCTTCGCAACCGGGTCATCTCGTGGGAGGACCGCTACGGCGAGCCCGCTCCGCAGCGGGTCGACTGGTGAAGCTGGCCAACCTCGGCGGGCGCGCCGTCCTCGTGACAGAGGACCGCGCGGTCGACGTGCACCGGGCTTCGGCGGGCCGGTTCGGTCCCGACCCGCAGTCGCTGTTCGACGACTGGGCGTCGTTCGCGCAGTGGGCCTCGACGGCGACGGATGCCACGCCCGAGGCATCCGTCACGCTCGACGTCGCGGCCCTCGGCGCCCCGGTGCCTTGCCCGCGGCAGGTGTTCGCGATCGGCCTGAACTATGCCGAGCACGCGGCGGAGGCGGGATACCCGCCGGATTCGATGCCGGTGACGTTCACGAAGTTCCCGTCGTCGATCGTGGGGCAGGATGCCGTGGTCGAGCTGCCCGAGGGCCACGTCGACTGGGAGGTCGAGCTCGTCGTGGTGATCGGGCGCGAGGCGCACCGGCTCGAGCGCGAGCAGGCCTGGGATCATGTCGCCGGCCTGACGATCGGGCAGGACCTGTCGGAGCGCATCACGCAGCTGCAGGGCACGGCGCCGCAGTTCAGCCTGGGCAAGTCGTTCCCTGGTTTCGGTCCGACGGGCCCATGGCTCGTCACACCGGACGAGTTCGCCGACCGCGACGACCTCGCGATCTCGTGCCGCCTCTCGGGTGAGAGCATGCAGTCCTCGCGGACGTCGATGATGCTCTACGACGTGCCCGAGCTGCTCGTGCGGCTCTCGGCGGTGTGCCGGCTGCTGCCCGGCGACATCATCTTCTCGGGCACGCCGGCGGGCATCGGCAACCGCCGCACGCCGCCGCGCTTCATCGGCCCGGACGACGTGCTCGTGAGCGAGATCGAGGGCATCGGCACGCTCACCACGCGCTTCACCGCCGGCGACTGACCCCTGGACCCATGACCCCCTACGACCTGCGCGTCGAATACCTGCACGTGCCGATCGGCGTCGGCGCCCGCGAGCCCCGCTTCTCGTGGCTCGCCGACCACGTCCAGGACGCCTTCGAGCTGGAGGTGTCGACCGGTGGCCGGGTCGTCTGGGCGAGCGGCCCGGTGGACGGCCCGAACGGGGGACTCGTCGCCTACGCGGGGGAGCCGCTCGCCGCGAACGGCGCCTACCGGTGGCGGGTGCGCAGCCGGTCGCCCGAAGGCGGTTGGTCGGAGTGGGCGGCGTCGACGTTCGAGACGTCGCTCCTGGACCCCGCGGACTGGTCGGCGGCATGGGTCGAACCCGCGCAGCAGGAGGCCGTCGTCGAACGGTGGAGCATCGTGGACTGGGTGCGCGGGCTCGGCCCCCACACATCGCCCGAAGAGCGGCTGCGACCGCCGCAGCTGCTCCGCCAGCGCTTCGACGTCGGCCCCGGCGTGACCAGGGCGCGACTGTTCGCCGCCGCGCGCGGGGTCTACTCGCCCTTCGTCAACGGCGCCCGCGCGGACGACCAGGTGCTCGCCCCGGGATACGACAGCTACGAGCACCGCATCTCGTTCCAGGCCTACGACGTCACCGCCGCGCTCACCGAGGGCGAGAATGTGCTCGGCGTCGCGCTGGCCGACGGCTGGTGGGCCGGCCGAATAGGCCTCACCGGCTCGAGTGCGCAGTTCGGCCGCCGCACCGCGGCGATCTGGCAGCTGCACATCGACTATGCCGACAGCACGACGCAGGTCGTGGCATCCGGCTCCGACGTGCGCAGCGCGACAGGGCCTTGGGCGTACGCCGACCTGTTCGTGGGCGAGCGGTTCGACCGGCGTGCCGAGCCTGTCGGGTGGGACCGTCCCGGTTTCGACGACGGCGAATGGATGCCGGTGGCAGAGGTCGGCGCCGACCACGACGTGCTCGTGCCGTTCCGCGGCGAACCGATCCGCCGCGTGCGCGAGATGCCGGCGGTCTCGCTCGTCGACACCGATCAGGGCACCATCGTCGACTTCGGGCAGGTGCTCGTCGGCCGCGTGCGGCTGAGACTGCGGGAGTCGACGAACGGACAGCGGATCGAGCTCGAGCACACCGAGACGCTCGCCGCCGACGGCTCGTGGTTCGCGAACATCGTCGGCATCAACAAGGAGCAGACGGACGTCTTCGTCGCCGCCGGGGGACCCGACGAGTGGGAACCCGCGTTCACTTTCCACGGCTTCCGGTACGCGAGGATCAGCGGGCTGACCGCGCCGCTCGAGCCCGAAGACGTGGTGGCTGTGGTGCTCGCCAGCGATCTGGAGCAGACGGGCTCGTTCGTGTCTTCCGATCCCCGTCTGAACCGCCTGCACGAGAACGTGGTCTGGAGTCAGCGCGGCAATTTCCTGTCGGTGCCCACGGACTGCCCGCAGCGGGAGCGCGCCGGGTGGACCGGCGACATCCAGGCGTTCGTCGGCGCCGCGACGAACAACGCCCTGGTGCTGCCCTTCCTCGAGCGATGGCTCGACAATCTGCGTGCCGACCAGCTGCCCGACGGGCGGATCCCGATCTTCTCGCCGCGCTCGCCGTTCGACGCCGAGGCAGCGGACGCCGCGCAGGGCATCGGCTCGATCGTCGCGGCGGCCGGCTGGAGCGACGCCGTCGCGATCGTGCCGTGGACCCTCTACGAGCGCACCGGCGATCGCCGCGTGCTCGACGAGAACGACGACACGATGCTGCGGTGGGTCGAGTACCAGCGCGCGACCGCCGCGGCGGAGCTGCCCGAGGCGCTCGCCGGCGCCGGGCTGTCGGATGAGCGCCGGCGTGCGCAGGCGCTGCTCTACAACACCGGCCTGCACTTCGGCGACTGGCTGACCCCGAGCACGATGGAGGGCCGCCCGACGCACGAGGCGATCGGCGTCGCCCCGGCGCTCACGAGCGAGTACCTCGCGCCGATGTTCCAGGCGCAGACGCTGACGATCGCCGGACAGGCGGCGGCGGCTCTCGGACGACCGGCGGATGCCGCGGCCTTCGCCGCACGGGCGGCCGAGGTGCGCGCCGCCTTCGCCTCCGAGTACATCGACGCCGACGGCGACCTCCCCGTGCGGCTGCAGGGCGTCTACGTCGTCGCGCTCGCCTTCGACATGGTCCCGCCCGAGCTGCGTGCACGCACGGCGGCGCGGCTCGTGGAGCTCATCCGGGAGCGGGGGAACCGGCTCGACACCGGGTTCCTCTCCACGCCGTACCTGCTCGACGTGCTGTGCGACCACGGCTACGCCGACGTCGCGCGCACGCTGCTGTGGCAGTCCGATGCGCCGTCGTGGCTCTACGAGGTCGACCGCGGCGCGACGACGGTCTGGGAGACGTGGGATGCGATCTCGCCGGACGGCGCCATCCGGCCCATGTCGTTCAATCACTATGCGCCGGGCAGCGTCGACGACTGGCTGTACCGCCGGGTCGCCGGCATCCGCCCCACCTCGCCCGGCTTCCGTACCGCGGTGATCGAGCCCGGCTTCGATGCCGGGGTCGAGTGGGTGCGCGCGCACATCGGCACGCCGTTCGGGCGGCTCGCGGTCGAGTGGACCCGCGCGGCGGGCGCGGGGACGACACGCGGAGGGGTCGTGGGCACCGTCACCGTCGACGTGCCGTTCGGCGTCACGGCGCACCTCGTCGCGGGTGGGGTCGACGTCGCGCTCACACCGGGGCGCAGCACCCACGTGATCGAGCTCGGGGGACGGTGACACAGCCGGCGGATGTCGCCCCGTAGGTGCCGCGCCTCCTCCACAGGGCGGTCCTGCACCCTCTGGATCGGTGGTTGTCCACAGGGGTGAGGAAAAGACTTCTGATCTGGGCTTCGAATGTCGGTGGCTCTCATCAGAATGGGTGCATGACGAACCTCGCCGCCGCCCTCACGGCGCTCGGCGACGCGCTCGCAGAGCGTGTCGCGGCGGGATTCGGCGACGACGGACTGCGCCTGGCAGACGATGACGAGCTGCTGGCGACGCTCGCTGCGGTAGGGCGACTCCGCAGGGGTGCCGAGGCCCTGCTGGCGGAGGCGGTCGCCCAACTCATCGAGCGGGATGAGGAGCGCGCACATCCTGACCGGCTGACCGCGCGGAACGGATGCCGGAACGCCGGCGAGCTCATCCAGCGGGCGACGCGGGTGTCATCGCGCACCGCTGCCGAGGTGCTCGCGACGGCGAAGGCGGTGCGACGGTCCACGTCGCTGTCGACCGGCGAGGCGTTGCCGGCCGAGTTCCCGCACCTGCGTCTCGCGCTCGCGGCGGGTGCCGTGGGCATCGACGGTATGGCCGCCGTCGTCAGCGCATTCCGCGGGTGCGGTGCGGGTCGTGGCGAGCTGCTGGCGGCAGACGAGGAACTCGCTGCCGCGGCCTGCGGTGAGGGAGCGGATGCGGCGCCGCCGGCCACAGCGGACGACCTTCGCGCGTTCGCACAAGTGTGGGCTGCCGATCTCGATCAGGACGGCGACGAGCCGGCCGAGTCGCGCGCCATGCGAAAGCGGGGACTCACGATCGGGCGGCGAGGAGAAGACGGGCTCGTTCCGGTTCGGGGTGGTCTCCTCCCCGAGGTCGCAGCGCAGCTGCAGCTCGGGTTCGACAGTGTGCTGAACCCGAAGGTGGACGACGTGCAGGGGCCGTGCTTCTTAGAGAGCGATCCGAGCGATTGCGACGACTCGGTAGGGGGCGCGGCGGACCGCCGAACGCCTGCCCAGAAGCGGCACGATGCGCTGGCCGTGCTGCTGACGGCGGCCGCGGCATCCGGTGAACTGCCCATGCTCGGCGGCGCCGCACCGACACTGGTCGTGGCCGTGCGCGAACAAGACCTCGCGTCGGGGCGCGGGTACGCGCACCTCCCCGGCGACGACGAACCGGTCTCGATCGCCGCGGCCCGGCACATCGCCTGCGCGGGCGCGGTGCAGCGGATCGTGCTCGGCGCGGCCGGCCGGATCGTGTCGATGCGGACGCTCGATCGGGTCTTCAACCATCACCAGCGCCGGGCCATCACCCTGCGTGACGGCGGATGCCTCATCCCCGGGTGTCAGGTGCCGCCGCAGTGGTGCGAAGTGCATCACGTCGAGGAGCATTCGCGGGGTGGGTCGACGCACACCGACAACGGAGTCCTGCTGTGCTGGTTCCACCATCGCACCATCGACTCCGGCGGGTGGCAGGTGGCGATGGTCGAGGGGGTGCCGTACGTGAGAGGGCCGGCGTGGTGGGACGCCCAGCGGACGTGGCGGCCGGTGACGAGGTCGCCGATCCGACGACGCGAGCGGATGGCAGTGCGGCAGACGTGACCGCGTCGCGCCCTCGTATCGCGCGCCCGGCGTGTCGGGCTGCATGTGGCGCCGCCTCAGCGCACGCCCCGCATGAGCCGCAGCACGGGTTTCACTGCGGCGAGCAGCGCGAGGCCCAGCACGATGGCGATGCCGCCGAGGATCGTGAAGTAGGGCACCTCGTCCTCGGGGTTGTAGAACTGGGCGAGCCAGCCGGCGATCGCGGTGCCCAGGGCGATGGACAGGAAGTACAGCGCGACCATCTGGGTGTGGAACCGCTCGGGTGCGAGCTTCGTCGTCACCGAGAGCCCGGGTGGCGAGATGAACAGCTCGGCGATGGTGAACACCAACAGGATCAGCACGATCGCCAGCAGCGGCGTCGAGTTCGGCGCGCCGTTCGCCCACGGCAGGAACAGCAGGAACGCCACGCCCATGATCATCGCGCCGAGCGAGAACTTCATTGGCGCCGACGGCGCGCGATCGCCGAGCCTCGTCCAGATCGCGGCGAACACGCCGGAGAGGATGATCACGAACACCGGGTTGATCGAGTTGACCCACGACACCGGCATCTCCCACCCGAGGATCGTGCGGTCCAGCTGCTTGTCGGAGTAGATGGTCAGCACCGTGAACTGCTGCTGGTACAGCGACCAGAACCCGACGTTCACGACGAAGAGCGGGATGAACCCGATCACGCGCGACCGGTCGTCCGCGCCGATCGCACGCGAGGTGATGATGACCGAGAAGTAGGCGATCGCCGCCACGAGGGTGACGAGGATCACGATGCCGGCGAGGTTGTCGGCGCGGATCACCCCGGTGAGCACGAGAATGACGAGAACCAGGATGCCGGCGACCGCGACGCCGATCATGAGGCCGCGACGGTTCGCCGGCAGCGGGTTGGCGACGACGCGCGACGACGCGGGGAGCTGCTTCCGCCCGAACGAGTACTGCGTCAGCCCGATCGCCATGCCGACCGCCGCGGCGCCGAACCCCCAGTGGAAGCCGACGCTGCTCTGCAGGAACCCGGTCACGATGGGCCCGAGGAACGCACCGAGGTTGATGCCCAGGTAGAACAGCGAGAAGCCGGCATCCCGGCGCGGGTCCTTCGCCGAGTAGAGCGTGCCGACGACGGCCGTCGCGTTCGCCTTCAGCCCGCCGGAGCCGACGGCGACCAGGATGAGGCCGACGCCGAGCCCCCACACGCTCGGCAGCAGCGCCAGCGCGATGTGGCCGGCCATGATGACCCAGGCGCTGAAGAAGAGCACGCGCTCCGAGCCGAGCAGGCGGTCCGCGACCCACGCTCCGAGGATCGTCGACAGGTACACCGTGCCGCCGTACGCGCCGACGATGCCCGTCGCCGTCGCCTCGGGAATGCCGAGCCCGCCCTCGGACACGGAGTAGTACATGTAGATGAGCAGGATGCCCTGCATGCCGTAGAAGCTGAACCGCTCCCACATCTCCACGCCGAAGATGTGCGCGAGCGCCCACGGCTGCCCGAAGAACCGGGAGTCGTGGTCGGCGCCGTCGTCGGCGGTCGTCGCCGCCGCGTCCGTTCCGCTGCGGGCCGCTGCCGTCCGCGACGCCGCGCCCGTATCGCCCGATGCCGCGCCCGTGTCGCCGGCGGCCGCGGTGGCGCCGTCGGGCGGGCCGACCGGGACCTGCTCGCGTCGGCTCTCGGCATCCCGTGCGCCGTCCCCGAGCCGTGCGCCCTCGCCGTCGTCGAACCCCTGATCGCGCTCGTCCATGAGCTCGCCTCGCTCCCGTCGCCCCCCGGTTTCCCCGTCAGGGTAGCGGGCACCGCCCGCGCGCGGGAGGGGTGCTGCTCACTCCGGGAGGGACGGATGCCGCTCCTGCGGCGAGTGATGACGCGGGATGAACAGCGCCACGAGGAGGGCGACCACCGCGGCCGCGCCGCCGAGCAGGAAGGAGACCTGGAAAGCGGCGGGGCCGGGGACCGCCACGCCGTCGAGGTCGACCACGTAGGTGGCCAGCACCGCGCCGACGACGGCCGCGGCCGTGCTCGTGCCCAGCGAGCGGAACAGCGCGTTGAGGCCGTTCGACGCGCCCGTCTCGGACTGCGGCACGGAGCGCATGATGAGCATCGGCATCGCGGCATAGCCGAAGCCGATCCCGAATCCGATGCCGATGTTCGCGACGAGGATCTGCCACACCTCGCTCGCGAACAGGAGCGTGAACCCGTAGGTCAGCACGAGGGCGATGGCGCCGAGCACGAGGAGGAGCTTCGGCCCCATGGTGCGCGCAAGGCGCCCCGAGAACGGCGAGAGCACCATCATCACCAGGCCCGCCGGCATGACCACGAGGCTCGCGGCGACCAGCGACAGGCCGAAGCCGCCCACAGTGGCGGGCAGCTCGAGCATCTGCGGATAGACGACGTTCGACGCGAACAGCGAGAAGCCGAAGGCGATGGACGTGATGTTCGTCAGCAGCACCGGCCGACGCGCGGCCACGCGCAGATCCAGGAGCGGCTCGGCGATGCGCAGCTCGTACCAGCCCCACACCAGCAGCACCAGGAGGCCGCCGAGACCGCTGACCAGCGTGGCGGGCGACGTCCAGCCCCACTCGTTGCCGCGCGAGATCGCGAGCAGCACGCCCAGCAGGCCCACCGCGAGCCCGGCGGTGCCCACATAGTCGAACCGCCCACCCGTGCGCAGCGCGCTGACGGGCACGATCCACAGCACGAGCGCGAACACGACGGCGCCGAGCGCGGCCGAGACCCAGAACAGCACGTGCCAGTCGCTGCGCTCGGTGATGAGCGCGCTGATCGGGAGGCCGAGCGCGCCGCCGACGCCGAGCGTCGCGCTGATGAGCGCGATGGCCGAGTCCACCCGGTCCTCGTGCAGCACGTCGCGCAGGATCGAGATGCCGAGCGGGACGACGCCGGTGACCGCTCCCTGGAGCGTGCGCCCGATGATCACGCCGATGATGCCGGTGGATGCCGCGGCGATGACCGAGCCGACCACCAGCAGCGCCAGGAGCACCAGCACGATGCGGCGCTTGCCGTACATGTCGCCCAGGCGCCCCGCGATGGGCGTCATCACCGCGGCCGCCAGCAGCGTCGAGGTCACGACCCACGCGGTGTCCTCGCGGCTGGCGTCGAGCAGCTCCGGCAGCTTGGACTGGATCGGCACGACCAGCGTGAACATGAACGACGAGGCCAGGCCGGCGATCGCCAGGACCGCCACGATCGCGCCCTGGCGAGGCATCCGGGTGAGTCGGCTTCTCGCGTCCTCATCACCCGTGTGCATCAGTTCAGGCTATCGGCGCTCGGGCGGGCGGGCTCCGCGGGTGCAGACTGAGGGCATGGCCCCCACCGTGCCGCCGCCGGGCATCGACATCATCCCCCTCGACACCGTCGAGCAGGTCCACCTCGCCGCGCAGGTGCTGGCCGAGGTGTGGGGCGGCGACCCGGGCGGCATGCCGCCGAATCTGCTGCGCGCCCTCGCCCACTCCGGCAACTACGCGGTCGGCGTCTACGACGGGGAGCAGATGGTGGGGGCATCCGTCGCATTCTTCGGCGACCCCTCCTCGCGCTCGATGCACAGCCACATCACCGGGGTGCTTCCCGGTCGCCAGGCGCGTGGCGTCGGCCGTGTGATCAAGCAGCACCAGCGGGAGTGGGCGCTCGCCCGCGGGGTCGGCCACATCACCTGGACGTTCGACCCGCTCGTCGCCCGCAACGCGCACTTCAACCTGCGCGTGCTCGGCACCCGCGCGACCGAGTACCTCGTGAACCACTACGGCGCGATGGACGACGGGGTCAACCGGGGCGACCAGACCGACCGCATCATGGTGTCGTGGGCGCTCGCCGCGCCGCCGGTGCCGACGCCCGGCGACGACCGCGTGGTCGCGTCCGTCGAGATCCCGCGCGACATCGAGACGATGCGGCGGAACGCGCCGGCGGATGCCGCGGCCTGGCGTCTGCGCGTGCGCGAGCAGCTCACCCGGCACCTGGCCGAGGGTCTCGTGATCGGCGGCTTCGACGACGCGCGCGGCTACCTGCTGGTGCGCCGCTGACGCGTGGCGCGCCCGGTGCTACTCGCCCGGATCCTTCGTCGGGTCGCCCGGCCGCACGTCGGCGTCGTCGCGGATGTCGATGCGGGTGACGCCGTCGCGGTGCGTCACGTCGATCCGCGGATCGGCGTCGGACTCCACCGCGTTCGGCGCCGACGTCAGCTGATCGCGGCGCTTCTCCTCGTCCGTCATGCCGGTGCCGTCCGTCGCCCGGCCGCTGTCCTGCGCCATGCTCATCCCTTTCGCCACTCGTCGCTCTTCAGGTGCGAGCCCGCCTGGGGCCCCATCTGCAGCATCCCGCCGTCGACCGTCCAGCTCGCGCCCGTCACGTAGCTCGCCGCGGGCGACGCCAGGAACGCGACGACCGCCGCGATCTCCTCCGGCTTGCCGGGCCGCCCGAGCGGGATGCCCGGGCGGTGCGTGCGCTCGGCGTCCTCCGGGTCCTGGTCGGTCAGCGGCGTCGCGATCTCGCCCGGTGCGACGGCATTCGCGGTGATGGCGTGCTCGCCGAGCTCCTGCGCCATCGTCTCGATGAGGCCGCCCAGGCCGTGCTTGGCGGCGACGTAGGCGGCCGAGCCCACCCGGGGCTGCGTCTCGTGCACGCTCGTGATGGCGATGAGGCGCCCGCCGTGCCCGGCACGCACCATGTGCCGCGCCGCCGCCTGGAGCGCGGCGAAGGCGCCGTCGAGGTTCAGCGCGACGACCTGCCGCCAGTCCTCGATCGACACCTCGAGGAACGGGCCGCCGGAGCCGCCGCCGGCGTTGTTCACGAAGACGTCCAGCCCGCCGAGCCGCTCGACGAGCCCGTTGATCGCCGGCGCGACGCCGTCCAGGTCGGTGGCGTCGAACTGCGCCACCTCCGCGGTGCGGCCCCGCTCGCGGACGGCGTCGGCGGTGCGCTGCGCGCCCTCCTCGTCGCTGTGCCAGGTGATGCCGACATCGAGGCCGGCCTCGGCGAGGGCGATGGCCGTCGCCTGCCCGATGCCCGAGTCCGAGGCGGTCACGATCGCGCGGCGCGGGGAGAAGTCGAAGGTCTGCATGGGCTCGAGGCTACGAGCGCGCTCTCAGCGGTGGCACGGGGTTGCGCTCGCGGCGCCCCGGGGCTACGCGACGCCGCCGCCGGCCCCGTCGAGGACGACCGGAGGAAGGAGGAGAGATCGGCGGGAATCGTCCGCTGCTTCGCGTTTTTCCTCCGGTCGACCGCGGGTGATCCTGTCTAGGCTGACCGGCATGCCGACCTCGCCTGCGCAGTATCGCGCGCACTTCGACTTCGATATCCGCTTCGCCAACGGCGGTGCGCTGTCCGGCACGGGATTCCGGCTGGATCTGCCGTCGGCCGACGTCGCCGACGACGAGGTGGCGCGCCTCCTCGTCATCCACCTCGGCCTCGCCCTCGTCGACGAGGTCGAGCTGCGGGCCCTGCGGGTGGTCGAGGAGCCGCACCGCGGCAGCCGCGGCGTCGACGCCGGAGCGACTGCGAGGGAGGGCGCGACCCGCGTCGTGGACCTCAGCCACCCGATCCGCGCCGGGCTCGTCACGTACCCCGGGCTGCCGGCGCCGACCATCACGCCGCATCTCACCCGCGAGGACTCCCGCGCCCGCTACGCGCCCGGCACCGAGTTCGCGATGGACGTCATCACGATGATCGGCAACACCGGCACCTACCTCGACTCGCCGTACCACCGCTACGCCGAGGGCAGCGACCTCGCCGGGCTCGACCTCTCGACACTGGTGGGGCTGCGCGCCGAGGTGTTCCACCTCGAGGACGCGTGGGATGCCGCGCGCCGAGGCATCCGCTCCACCACCCTCGCCGATCGCGACGTGCGCGGAGCCGCCGTGCTCCTGCACACCGGCTGGGACCGCTGGTTCGGGCTGCCGGAGTACGGCGCCGGCGCGCCGTTCCTCACCGGCGAGGCCGCGCAGTGGCTGATCGACGCCGGGGCCGTGCTGGTCGGCATCGACTCGGTCAACATCGACGACGCCGACCCTGCGACGGGTGCGGGAGGAGGCGAGCGCCCCGCCCACTCGCTGCTCCTCGGTGCGGGGGTGCACGTCGTCGAGCACCTCACCAACCTCGGATCCCTGCCCGCGCGGGGTGCGCGCTTCACCGCCGCCCCGCCTGCCGTCGCGGGCTTCGGCACGTTCCCGGTGCGGGCCTTCGCCGAGGTCCCCGCCTGACGCACCTCCCTGCCTGACGGGCGTCCCTGGGTGCCGTAAGAGGGACGTATCAGCGCGAGGCTCCGCCGCTCTTCTCAGGCGAACGAGGAGAAGCCATGCGCGAGCACATCGAGACCCTGATCGTCGCCCTGACCGACACCATGCGCGGCCAGGCGCAGCACACCGCCCCCCGCGAGCCCCGCCGGCGCCGACCGCGCATCGCCCGCTCGACGTACGTGCCGGTGCGCCGCGACGTCGTGCCGCAGCGCTTCGCCCACTGACCCGCCACGCCCGGTCTCCAGGCCGAGGCACCGCTCGGGCCCGGGCGTACGCTGAGCGCATGCCCATCGCCACCCCGGCGGCATCCGTCGCCCTGCAAGGCTTCGAGCTGCGCGTGCTGCACGTGCCGCTGGTCGCCCCGTTCACGACGTCGTTCGGCACCGAGACGGTGCGCGAGGTCATCGTCGTCCGTGCGCTGACCTCTGACGGCGAGGGCTGGGGTGAGATCGTGACGCAGTCCGACCCGCTCTACTCGAGCGAGTACACGCAGGGCGCGTGGGACGTCTCGCTGCGCTTCCTCGTGCCGGCTCTGCTGGACCGCCACCTCATCGCCCCGCACGAGATCGCGGGCGCGCTCGAGCCGTTCAAGGGGCACCGCATGGCGAAGGCGGGCCTCGAGCTCGCCGTGCTCGACGCGGCCCTGCGCGCCGAGGGGCGCAGCTTCGGCGCATACGTCGGCGCCGTGCACGACCGCGTGCCGAGCGGGGTGTCCGTCGGCATCCAGCGCGACCCGGCCGCGCTCGTCGACACCGTGCGCGGCTACCTCGACGAGGGGTACGTGCGCATAAAGATCAAGATCAAGCCCGGCCGCGACGTGGCCGACACGGCGGCCGTGCGCGACGCGTTCGGCGGCATCCCGCTGCAGGTCGACGCGAACTCCGCCTACACGATGGCGGATGCCGACACCCTGGCGGAGCTGGACCGCTTCGACCTGCTCCTCATCGAGCAGCCGCTGCAGGAGGACGACCTCGTCGACCACGCCACGCTCGCGCGGCGCCTGCGCACGCCGGTGTGCCTGGACGAGTCGATCGTGTCGGACAAGGCCGCAGCCGACGCGCTCGCGCTGGGCTCGGCATCCGTCATCAACATCAAGGCGGGCCGCGTCGGTGGATATCTCGAGGCGGTGCGCATCCACGACCGCTGCCTCGCCGCCGGCGTCCCGGTGTGGTGCGGGGGCATGCTCGAGACGGGCATCGGCCGCGCGGCCAACGCCGCGCTCGCCGCCCTCCCCGGGTTCACGCTGCCCGGCGACGTCTCGGCGTCGGACCGCTTCTACCGCCGCGACATCGTCACCGAGCCGGCCGTCCTGGAGGACGGGCACGTGCGGGTGCCCACCGGTCACGGGCTCGGCGTCGAGATCGACCCGGTCGCCCTCGACGACTTCACCGTCGCGCGCGAGACGCTGACCCGGTAGCGGGGCGCAGATCCGGCCATGCGCGCGCAGCGGCGTACCGTTCGCAGGATGGAAGGGCGGCGAGCGCTGCGATACGCCGCCGCACGCGGGCACCGGCCGGGATCGGTCCTGCGAACGGTACGGCCGGCGGTCGAGAGGCCAGGCCGACGCGGGCGGATCGGCGCGGTTGTCGCGGGGATTCTGCTGCTCGCCGGCTGCACGCCGACACCGGCGCCGTCGGCCACGCCGAACCTGCCCGCCGGGGTGACCGTCGAGCTGCATCAGCTGCGCTCCGACGTCGGACCGCGACAGGCCCAGGTGCGGGTGGCGAACGCGTCCGATGCCGCGGTCACCGTCGGTGCCGTGCGCGTCGAAGACCCGCGGTTCGAGAGCCCGGTCACCCGCGTGATCGAGGGTCGCGTCAGCACGATCCCCGCGGGCGGCGCGGCCGACATCCGCGTCCAGCTGCCTCCCGTCGAGTGCTCCGTGCCCGACGACGGCGAGGCCGAGGCCGTGCTCGAGATCGTCGGCGACGACGGCAGCGCCGAGATGACGGCGTCCGCTCCCGATCCGCTCGGGTTCGTCGCGGCGCTGCACGCGCGCGAGTGCCTGCTCGAGCGGGTGACGGATGCCGCCTCCCTCGCCTTCACCGGGTTCACGCCGTCGCCCCCCGGCGAGCCGGCCGCCCTGGAGCTGACCGTCGCGCCCACCGGCGACGCCGCGGCGACCCTCGTCGGCATCGAGCGGACGAACCTGCTCGGATTCGCGGGACTCCCGCCCGAGGCGGACCTGTACCCGCTGCAGCGCGAGATCGCCGCGGCGGAGGCGGAGCCCTCGGTCGTCTCGCTTCCGCTGACACCGACCCGCTGCGACCCGCACGCCGTGCAGGAGGACAAGCGCGGGACGATCTTCGGCGTGCGCGTCGCCGTCGACGGCGAGGCGGGCGAGGTCGAGCTCTTCGTCGGCGAGGACATGCGGGGCAGGATCCTGTCGTGGGTCGCCTCCTGGTGCGGCTTCGCCGGCTGACCACCGCCGCGCGCCCCGCGCCGAGCGACCCGAAGTCCGCGCCACGAACGGCGAGCGGCCGGCCGCCCGAGGGCGACCGGCCGCGTCCGGCGCTGGTCGGGCTACCGCACCGTCACCGTGATCGCCTTGGAGCTGGTGGCCCCGGCGGCGTTGGCGAACTCCGCCACGTAGGTGTACGTGCCGGGCGCGCGTCCCGCGATCGCGGTCCGGGCCTGCTGCGCGTTCGGGGATGCCGCCTCGAGCGCCTGCTCGTCGATCAGCACACCGTTCTCGTACAGCCGGTAGCTCGTGCCGTTGGTGCCCCACCACAGGTTCGCGGTGACCGTGTAGTTCCCGTCCTTGTCGCGGTTGTCGTGCGAGAGGACGGGCACCGCGGGAGCGGCATCCGCCACCTTCACGGTGACCGACGACGTCGCCGTGGTGCCGGCGGCGTTGATCAGCTCACCCGTGTACACGTACGTGCCGTTGGGCTTGCCGCTCACGTCGACGGTCGACACCTGCGCGTTCGGCGAGTCGGCGCCCAGCAGCGTCGTCGAGATCAGCGCGCCGTTCTCGTACAGCCTGTACACCGCGCCGTTCACCCCGTGCCACAGATTCATCGACACCGTGAAGGTTCCGTCGTGGAGACCGTCCTCCCAGCCGGAGTTCGTCGACAGGATGCCGCGGCCCGGCGCCGCGGTCGGACCTGCGTCGTCGAACACGAGCAGCTGCGCCGACGCCTGGGTGACCAGGCCGTCGTGGTTCACGGCGTTGACCGTGAGCGTGTGGGTTCCCACCAGCCCGTCGAGCTCGATGACCTGGCCAGGGGCCACCGGCTCGCCGTCGAACGCGATGTCGAGGTTGCGCACGCCCGACTCCGGGTCGTCCGCGGTCACCTCCACCGTGAGGGCCGCCGTGCTCGCCAGCAGCGTGCCGTCGGCGGGCAGCCCGCTCACCACCGGGGCGGTGGTGTCGGTCGCCCCCGAGGGGTCGCCCGTCACCGCGATGCGCGGTGCCGGCGGCTGCTCCATGCCGTCGCCGAGGAAGAAGCTCGTCTGCGGCGGCTGGTTGTAGCCGGTGTTCTGCCACGCCACCGACAGGCGGTAGACCGGGTCGTGCATCAGCGTGCGGATGCGCAGGTCGGTCTCGTCCGTCGTGGAGTAGATGCGCAGCTCGGTCGAATCGGCCGACCGCCACGCGATCTCCTCGCGCCAGTCGCCGAAGAGGTCGGCCTGCACGTTGGGCGTGCCCTTGGTGTCGTTGTTCGACAGGGCGCCCTCGGCGCGCAGGATCACCTCCGACGACTGCGACTCCGCGTCCCACTTCGACACGGTCGGCACGCCGGTGCGCGGCCCGTCGTCGAACTCGTGGTCGACGATCTCGCGCAGCGGGTCGCCGTCGAACCAGGCGAGGAAGTTCGCCGCCGGGATCGCACTGCCGATGCGCTCGCCGTCCGCCGACATGAGGTACCCCTCGCGCGAGTTCCACGCGGCGTCGCCGCCGACCGCCCAGCCCTCGGCACCCTCGTAGCGGGGGTCGATGTCGCCGGAGGCGGCACGGCCGGTGTCGCGGTCCGCCGGGATGTCCCAGAGGATCTCGCCTGTGCGCGCGTCGCGCATGGTCGCGCCGCGGTTCTGCGACGAGCTCATGTCCTCGTGCGCCGCGAAGACCTCCAGGCCCGGGCGGGACGGGACGAGGTCCGACACGTGCAGCGCGTCGCCGTGGCCGAGCCCCGTCGCGTACAGCACCTCGCCGTCGTCGTCGATCGTCGCCGAGCCGAAGACGATCTCGTCCTTGGCGTCGCCGTCGACATCGGCCACCGACAGGTTGTGGTTGCCCTCGCCGTACAGTCCCTCGTTGCCCTCGTCGTTCGAGTCGAGCACCCACCGCTCGGTGAGCTGCTCGCCGTCGAAGTCGTAGGCGGCGACGACGGCGCGCGTGTAGTACCCGCGGCTGAACACCGCACTCGGGTGCTCGCCGTCGAGGTAGGCGGTGCCCGCCAGGAACCGGTCGACCCGGTTGCCGTACGTGTCGCCCCACGCCCCGACGTCGCCTCGGGCCGGCACGTAGTCCACCGTGTCGATGGCGGCACCGGTGGCGCCATCGAAGACCGTGAGGTACTCCGGTCCGGTCAGCACGTAGCCCGAGCTGTTGCGGTGGTCGGCGCCGGCGTTGCCGATCGGCTGACCGGTGCCGTCGATCGTGCCGTCGGCGGTCTTCATGATGACCTCGGCGCGGCCGTTGCCGTCGTAGTCGTACACCTGGAACTGCGTGTAGTGGGCGCCTGCCCGGATGTTCACGCCGAGGTCGATCCGCCACAGCCGCGTGCCGTCGAGGCGGTAGACGTCGAGGTAGACGTTCCCGGTGTACCCGCCGGACGAGTTGTCCTTCGAGTTCGTGGGATCCCACTTCACGAACAGCTCGTACTGACCGTCGCCGTCGACATCGCCGACGCTGACGTCGTTCGCGCGGTAGCCGTACGGCTGGCCGTCCTTGGAGTAGGCGTCCGCCGGCTTGTCCAGCGGCACCGAGCGGTACGCACCGGTCTGCACCGTGAACTCGTCGGTGTCGGTGACCTCCACGCCGTCCAGCACCTTCGTGACGAAGTAGACGGATGCCTCGTCCCCGGCCTCGTCCAGGAAGTCGGTCGAGTCGGTGATCGGCGTCGTGGTGACCCGCGCGCCGTCACGGTAGACGTGGAACGCCACGCTGTCGGGGTCGGTGCCGAGCATGCGCCACGAGACCAGGTTGCCGGCATCCGTCGCCACCGCCGCGGGAGCGCGATCGAGGTACTCCGCCTGCCGCTGCAGCACCGTCACGGCCTCCGTCTTCAGCTGTGCCGACGCCGCACCGGCGCCGCCCGCGTTCACCGGGACCACCGTGTAGAAGTACGGGATCGTGGTGAGCACCTCGCCGTCGGTGAACCGGCTCGTATCGGCCACGCCGATCAGTTCGCCGCGCTCGCCCTCCACTTCGGAGCGGAACACCAGGTAGTACAGCGCGCCCAGCGGCTGCGCCCACGAGAGCTCCACCGAGTTCTTCTCGATGGCCTCGACGGTCAGCCCGTCCGGTGCGGCCGGCGGCGTCACCTCCGGGTCGACGAAGGACACCTCGGCGGTCGCCGACGGCACCGACTCGAGCTTCGTCTGGTCGATCGCGGTCACGTGGTACTCGTAGTCCAGACCCACGCGGGCTGTCGTGTCGACGTACGCGGGCTCGTCGACCGCGGCGATCCGCACCGGCTTCGCGTCGAACGGGGACTGACGGTAGACGTTCCAGGTGAGGTCCGGCTCGGCATCCCACGCCAGCGAGACGCTGGGCGCGGCCGGGTCGGCGTCGACGTCGGTGACCTCGAGCCCCACCGGACCCAGCAGGATCGGCGTGATCTCCAGGCCGTTGAGACGTGTGCCCGACGCTGCGCCGTAGGCCTCGACGTTCAGCTGACCGTCGGTGACGAGGAACGGTCCGCGCAGCGTGGCGTTGACCGAGGCGCGGCCGGCGTTGCCCGAACCTGCGTCCCTGCCTTCGATGCGGAAGCTCGTCCGGCTCGAGCCGATCCAGTCGCCCGAGTACGTCTTCACCGAGTACGTGCCGTTGGGCACGTCCAGCGCGAAGGTCGAGCTGTCGCCGGGGAGCACGAAGTCGCGCACGAGGTCGTTCGAGCCCTCGGCCGCGCCGCGATCGCGCCCGGCGTTCGCCGGCAGGACGCCGAGGAAGCCGTAGCCGCGCTCGGTCGTGTACGTGAGGTCGGGAGTGACCTCGGTGTAGCCGGCCATGAGCGGGTTGCCCGCGAGCTGGAAGTCGTACTTGTACAGCGCCTGCTTCGTGGTGAAGGTCACCACGGCGCTCGGCTCGGAGTCGCCCCGGCCGTTGACCGCGACGACGCGGTACCGGTAGGCGGTGCCCTCCGCGAGACCCTGCACGATCGAGCTCGTCTGGGTCACCATGCCGACGAGGGCCCACTCCGGATCGGGGTCGGCGACGGCCTGACGGTGGATCTTGTAGATGTCCGCCGTCGGCGAGGCATCCCACTGCAGCGTCGCCCCGCCGTTGCTGATCGCACCCGCGACGAGATTCTGCGGCGCCGGCGGCACCTCGGCGGGCGGCTCGATGTCGGAGACCTTGGCCGCGAGCGGGGTGTCGAGGCCGGCGACGTCCTGCGCGACCAGGCGGGCCATCTGGATGGCGCCATACTCCTGGAAGTGCGTGTCGTCGACGGTCCCAGCGGGACGGTTGGGGAACACGCCGGGGTCGACGTGGAGGAAGACCGCCTTGGCCGCCTCCGGGCCGATCTCGTCGAGGTAGGCCCGGCTGGAGGCCGACAGGTCGACCAGCGGCACGTCCTCCTCGACCGCGAGCTCGGTCATCTTCGCCACGTACTCCGGGAAGCTGACGTTGAAGAGGCCGGTCGCGGGGTCGAAGCTGCGCCGCGACACCGGCGTGACGAGGATCGGGGTCGCACCGCGCTGCCGTGCGCCCTCCACGTAGACGCGCAGATACTCCTTGTAGTCCTCAGGGCTCGCGTAGCGGTCGTCGACGCCCTGGGTGGCGTCGTTGTGCCCGAACTGCACGAACAGGTAGTCGCCGGGACGGATGCTGCGCAGCACCTCGTCGAGGCGGCCCTGCGTGAGGAAGTTCTTCGACGAGCGGCCGCCGATCGCGTGGTTGGCGACGGCGATGTCGTCGGCGAGGAACCGATCGAGCATCTGCCCCCACCCCGCCTGCGGCGCGTAGGCGATCGGGTCGTAGGTCTGCACGGTCGAGTCGCCCGTGAGGTACGCCGTCGTGATGGCGCCCGCGACGCGCTCGGGCAGTCGCGTGATGGTGAGGGCGTTGACGGATGCCGCGTCCCCGCCGAACTGCAGGGTGAGGCGGCCGTCGACCAGGGCGATCGGGAACGCCATCTGCAGGTACGAGCCCGCGCCCTGCGGGTTGGACTGCACCTTCGCGATCGACTCCGCCGTCATCGTGGTGGTCGTCGGGCTCTCCTCGTCGCCCGCCACCAGCTGCACGGAGTAGTCGCCGGCGCCGAGATCCACCTCGAAGGTCGCTCCCGCGACGGCGACGAAGTCGCTGCGCAGGGCGTCGTCGGTGCCGCGGTCGACGTCGGGCGTCTCGGCGGCGGGGGCCGTCGAGAAGCCGTAGCCCCACTCGTCGCTGAACGCGGTCGACGAGGTGACGCCGAGCGCTCCCTCGGCCACCGCGCCGGGGCCGAAGTCGAAGGTGACGACGTCGCTCTCGGGGAGCGGGGCGGGCGCGACGTAGGCGGGCGCGATGACGACCGCCGACGCGGGGGAGGCCCCAGCCTGATTGCGGGCCGTCACCCGGTAGGACCATTCCGCCGAGGTGTCGACGGTGTCGGTGTGCCCGGGTGTCGTCAGCGTGGCGATCTCGGCGAAGACGCCGTCGGCGCCGGCGCGCTCGACGACGTACTCGTCGCCGTTGGCCACCGCCGACCAGGTCAGGACGACGGCTTCCCGCGTCACCTGCGAGACCGCGAGGTCGCTCGGGGCCTCGGGCGCGACGAGCGCGGGGATCACGCCGCTGCGCACCTCGGCGGTCCGCTCCGAGGTGCGGTCGTACGCGCTCACGGCGACCACCGCATACGCGTACGAGGCGCCCTCGACGACAGAGGTGTCGGAGTACGAGGGCTCCGTGGTCTCGGCGATCTGGGAGAACTCGCCGGTGGTGTCGCCGACGACGTCGGCACGGAGCACCTGATAGGTCGCGGCGCCGTCCGCGGGCGACCACGCGAGGTCGACGCCGTTCCAGGCGACCCGCGTGGTGGCGAGGTCCGCGGGGGCGTCGGGCACGACCGGCGCGACGACGAGGCCGTTGACGTACGCGCCGAGCCCGCTGCCGGTGAAGCCCACGGTGAGCTGGCCGTCTTCGACCGTGGTGCGGAACGTCTCTGTCGTGGTCGCCGCGCCGCCGGTGGTCAGACGGGTCTGGGCGATCCCCTCGAGCGACATCGTCGCGTTGGTGCCCGAGGTCCCCGTCAGGGCGTCGCCGATCGTGAGGGTCACGTCGTACTCGCCGACCGGCACGCCGTCGAGGAGGAATCCCCAGTTCGTCCCGGCGACGAAGTCCTCGGCGACGGGATCGGCTGGCGTGCGATTGCCCGTGCGGTCGCGGTCGAAGAGCGTGGCGCCGTCGGGCACAGTGATGCCCCACCCCGCTTCCGCCGTGTGGAGCGACGTGGTGAGCACCTGCTGCCAGCCGTCCGCCACGGGGCTCGACGCGGTGCCGAAGTCGAAGCGCCACGCTCCGTCCTCGGCGGGGGCGAGGGACGCGGCGGCCGGGGTCGCGGTGAGCAGGGCCGCGACGACGGCGGTGGCGCCGGCGATTGCGGCGAGGCGGAGCCCGTGGCGGGGAGCCCGGGGCATGGGGGCGTGGTCAGCGGGTCGCTGCGCGCCGTCGGCGCGTGCGGACACGTGGGGCACGGTTCCTCCTGTTGTCAGCATCGGCAAAGGATGACGGCGGCGGACGCGACATCGCGACAGCCGTCGACGTGAACCGGGCGCGTACGGACTCGAGCCCTGTCCGGTCGGGCCGGGGTGGGGATACTCCGGTCCGATTTGTTGTCGGCTCCGACGGAAAGCGTATTCCGATGGCAGCCGCTGGCAGTCTGACATGCGGCCGGGCGGAGGGGCAAGAGAATTCTGAAACGTTTTTGCGATGTCGCCACCGAGGCTTGCGCCACCGGCGACCTGTGGCCTAGGTTCTCGGGCGAACGCTTTCCCAAACCCCCGCCGCCGGGGTGCTTACGGACCACCCCGGCGGCGGGCCCGCGCCATCGCAGCGTCCGGGCGCCGCGCACGGCGGGCGGGCCGCCCCGCCGTGAAGTCGGGGGGAATCCCCCTCCTGCCGGTCCTGTGCGCGCCAGTAGGCTGACGCCATGACGACCCCTCCACCTCCCTCCGCGTACGGCGCCGCCCCTCCGCCGCAGCCGATGTCGCCCGCCGACGAGAAGCTCTGGGCGACCCTCGTGCACCTCGGCGGCCTGTTCTTCGGATTCCTGGCGCCGCTCATCGGCTTCCTCGTGCTCAAGGACCGGGGCCCGTTCGTCCGCGCCCACACCGCCACCGCGCTCAACTTCCAGCTCACCCTGCTGATCGCCTACATCGTGGGCGCGGTGCTGAGCGTCGTGATCATCGGCATCTTCATCCTCATCGCCGCGTACGTGCTCAACATCGTGCTGTGCATCGTCGCCGCGGTGAAGGCCAACCGCGGCGACTGGTACAAGTACCCGGTGACCATCTCCTTCATCAGCTGAGACGGCGCGGTCTGCCGTGGCGACGGCGGACGGCGGGGACGAGCAGGGGAGCGGACCGATGAGCGAGTATCCCGACATCTCGGACCATGGGCTGATCGGCGACCTGCAGACCGCCGCGCTCGTCGACACCGAGGGGTCGATCGACTGGTTCTGCGCGCCGCGGTTCGACTCGCCGAGCGTGTTCGGGTCGCTCCTGGACGCGCAGCGAGGCGGCTTCTGCCGCGTGCGCCCCGAGACCGACGACTACGTGACGCGGCAGCTGTACCTGCCCGACACGGCCATCCTGCTCACGCGGTTCATGACCGAGGAGGGCGTCGGCGAGGTCCTGGACTTCATGCCCATCGCGGGCGACGAGCCGACCGACCGGCACCGCATCGCCCGCCTCATCCGCGTCGTCCGGGGGTCGATGACGTTCGTCGGCGAGATCCGGCCCGCGTTCGCGTACGGGACCGTCGCCCACACCGGCGTCGAGCCGGCGGTCGGCGACGGGGTGCTGTTCCGCGGCGGCGATCAGGCGCTCACCGTGCACCGCGTCGGCGAGATCATCCGCCGCGGCGATCAGCAGGCCGGCACGATCGAGCTGATCGACGGCGGGCTGCGCGTCCACGGGACGCTCCACGCCGGCGATCGCACCGGCGTGCTCCTCGAGACAGGCGGGGCGGCGCCCCGTCGCGTCTCGATCGACGAGCTCGAGCGGATGTACACCGAGACGCAGCGCTTCTGGCGCGACTGGGTGGGGCGCTCGACGTATCGCGGACGCTGGCGCGAGACGGTCCACCGATCGGCCATCACGCTGAAGCTCCTCACCTACGCGCCGAGCGGCGCCCTGGTCGCCGCGCCGACGGCGGGACTGCCCGAGCAGGTCGGCGGCGAGCGCAACTGGGACTACCGATACACCTGGATCCGCGACGCGTCCTTCTCGGTGCAGGCCCTGCTGGGGCTCGGCTACCGCGACGAGGCGGAGGCCTTCGTGCAGTGGCTCACCGACCGGGTGCAGGAGAGCGCGGGCGACGAGTCCGGCCCGCTCAAGATCATGTATCGCGTCGACGGATCGTCCGATCTGGCCGAGACGACGCTGCCCGGGTGGCGCGGCTACCGCGACTCGTCACCGGTGCGCATCGGCAACGGCGCCGCCGATCAGCTGCAGCTGGACATCTACGGCGAGGCGATGGACTCGATCCGGCTCGCCGCCGAGCACGGCTTCCAGCTCAGTGACGGGGAATGGTCCGAGGTGAGCCGCATGCTCGACTGGGTGTGCGACAACTGGGACAGGCCCGAGGAGGGGGTCTGGGAGACCCGCGGCGGACGCAAGAAGTTCACGTTCGGCCGCTTCATGTGCTGGGTGGCGCTGGACCGCGGCATCCGTCTCGCCGAATCCGGCGGCCGGCCCGCCGACATCGTGCGATGGCGCGGCGGGCGGGATGAGATCTACCGGGCGCTCATGGCCACGTCGTGGGACGCCGATCGCGGCGCTTTCGTGCAGGCCGAGGGCAGCGATGTGCTGGATTCCGCGAATCTCATCATGCCGGTCATGGGTGTCATATCGCCGCGCGACCCGAGGTGGCTCTCGACGCTCGCGGCCATGGAGACGGAACTCGTGTCGGACAGCCTCGTCTACCGCTACAACCCGGCCGCGTCGCCCGACGGGCTGCGCGGCTCGGAGGGCACCTTCACGCTCTGCTCGTTCTGGTACGTCGACGCGCTCGCGCGCACCGGACGCACCGAGGAGGCCCGCCTCACCTTCGAGAAGATGCTCACGTACGCCAACCACCTGGGGCTCTACGCCGAGGAGATCGGGCTGACCGGCGAGCAGCTGGGCAACTTCCCGCAGGCGTTCAGCCACCTGTCGCTCATCAACGCGGCCGTGAACCTGGACCGGCTGCTCGATCACTAGAATCGACGGATGGCCGTTTCACGCGGCCGCCGGATCGAGTGCTCGCTCTGCGAGCGTATCGAGATCATCAGCACCCTCGTGCATCCCCTCTCCCGACCATTGGAGCCACCGTGGCCGAGCAGTCTCGCCTCGACAAAGTCATCAGCCTCGCCCGTCATCGCGGGTTCGTGTTCCAGGCAGGTGAGATCTACGGCGGATCCCGGTCGGCATGGGACTACGGCCCCCTCGGCACCGAGCTGAAGGAGAACATCCGCCGCCAGTGGTGGCAGACGTTCGTCCGCGGCCGCGGCGACATGGTGGGCCTGGACTCGTCGATCATCCTGCCCAAGCGCGTGTGGGAGGCATCCGGTCACGTCGCCACCTTCACCGACCCGCTGGTGGAGTGTCTGCAGTGCCACAAGCGCTTCCGCGCCGACAACCTCGTCGAGGACTTCGAGGCGCGCAAGGGTCGCAAGGCCGAGAACGGCCTCGCCGACGTGCCGTGCCCGAATTGCGGCACGAAGGGGCAGTACACCGAGCCGAAGGCGTTCTCGGGCCTGGTGAAGACCTATCTCGGCGTCGTCGACGATGAGTCGGGGCTGCACTTCCTCCGCCCCGAGACCGCGCAGGGCATCTTCGTGAACTTCTCGAACGTGCTCACCGCCAGCCGCAAGAAGCCGCCGTTCGGCATCGGCCAGGTGGGCAAGGCGTTCCGCAACGAGATCACCCCCGGCAACTTCATCTTCCGCACCCGCGAGTTCGAGCAGATGGAGATCGAGTACTTCGTGCCGCCGGCGGAGGCGCAGGAGTGGTTCGACCACTGGGTCGACGAGTGCTGGGACTGGTTCGTCGACCTCGGGATCGACCCGGCCAACATGCGCCGGTTCGACGTGCCCGAGGAGGAGCGCGCGCACTACTCCGACGGGACGATCGACGTCGAGTACCGATTCGGGTTCCCGGGCAAGGAGTGGGGCGAGCTCATGGGCATCGCCAACCGCACCGACTACGACCTCGGCAGCCACACCGAGGCCTCGGGTCAGAGCCTGACCTACTTCGACCAGGCGTCGGGCGAGAAGTACATCCCCTACGTCATCGAGCCCTCGTTCGGCCTCACCCGCAGCATGATGGCGTTCCTCGTCGACGCGTACCACGAGGAGGAGGCGCCGAACGCGAAGGGCGGCACCGACACCCGCACCGTCCTCAAGCTGGACCCGCGCCTGGCGCCGGTGAAGGCCGCGGTGCTGCCGCTGTCGCGCAACGAGCAGCTCTCGCCCATCGCGCGCGAGGTCGCCGAGACCCTACGCGGCCAGTGGAACATCGACTTCGACGACGCCGGCGCCATCGGCCGCCGCTACCGCCGTCAGGACGAGATCGGCACCCCGTTCTGCGTGACCGTCGACTTCGACTCGCTCGACGACCGCGCCGTCACGGTCCGCGACCGCGACACGATGGGGCAGGAGCGCGTCCCGCTCGAGGGTCTGCACGCCTACCTCGCGGAGCGGCTCAAGGGCGCCTGACCCCTCGCTCTCACGCGAGATCGGATGCCTCGACCCGGCCGGGTCGAGGCATCCGCCGTTCCACGGGTCTAGCCGTTCGCCGCGCTCTTCGCGCCGTCCGACGCCGCCTTGGCCGCGCCCGACACGGCGAGGCCGTCGGCGCCGGCGGCCTTCAGCGCGTAGCCCTGCAGGAGCGCGTGGAGGTCGAGGCCGGTGAGGCCCTTGACGACCTCGGTGCCCTCGCCGAGCACCTTGCCCACCGTCTTGGTCATCTCGGAGGCGCCGTCGGTCGAGACCACGGTGAGCTTGTCGATCGAGGCGATGGGCTCGGCGGCGGCGCGGACGATCTCGGGCAGGCGCGAGATGATCTCCTGCGCGAGCGCGGCCTCGCCGTACTTCTGCAGGGCGAGGGCCTTCGCGTCGGTCGAGGCGGCCTCGGCGAGACCCTCGGCCTGGATCGCGGACGCCCGGGCGTCACCCTCGGCCTTGATGCCGGCGGCGAGGGCGACCTGCTTGTCGCGCTCGGCCTCGCCCGACACGCGGACCGCGGTGGCGGCGGCCTCGGCGTCCTGCACGGCGGCGACCTTGTTGGCCTCGGCGATCTTCGTGCGCTTGTAGGCGTCGGCCTCGGTCGCGGCGTTCGCCGCATCGCGCTGCGCGGTCGCGCGCTGCACCTCGGCGTACGCCTGCGCCTCGGCGGGCTTGCGGATCTCGATGTCGAGGCGTTCCTGCGTCACCAGCGCCTGCTCGGTCAGCGCCTCGCGCTCCTGCACGGCGACGAGCTTGTCCTGCTCGGCGGTCGCCAGCTGACCGGCCGCCTGCGCCTCGGCGTTGGCGCGGTCGGTCTCGGCCTTGATCGTCGCCTGCTTGAGGGCGAGCGCCTTCTGGCGCTCGGCGATCTGCTCCGCAGCCTCGATGCGCGCGAACTCGCTGGCGCGGGACGCCTCGGCCTCGCTGATCTCGGCGACCTGGCGTGCGCGAGCCGCCTCGGCGCGACCGAGGTTCGCGAGGTAGTCGCTGCCCGGCGTCGAGATGTCGCTGATGTTGAGGAGGTCCACCTGGAGCCCCTGCTCGACGAGGTCGGCCTTGGTCTCGGCGACGACGCGGTCGGAGAGGCTCTTACGGTCGGAGATGATCTGCTCGATCGTCATGTCGCCCACGATGGAGCGGAGCGACCCCTCGAGCGATTCCTTGATGATCTCGGTGAGCAGGTCCTGCTGCGAGAGGAAGCGCTGCGCCGCCCGGCGCACGCCCTCTTCGGTGCCCGACACCTTGAAGTTGATCGAGGCCTTGATGGCGATCTTGATGCGGTTCTTGTCGACGCCCTCGACCGTGATGCCGATCTGGCGCTGCTCGAGCGAGATCGAGAAGCCCTGCTGGAGGATCGGCCAGACGAAGGTGCGGCCGCCGATCACGACGCGCTGGCCGCTGCCGATCTCGCTGGGGTCGGGCTTGCCCGCACCGCGGCCGACGATCACGAGCGCCTCGTTGGGCGGGACGCGCCGGATGCGGCGCGCGATGAACGTGATCAGACCGAGCACCGCCACGATGAGGGCGACGACCGCGATGACCTGGATGAGTTCGTTGGTCATGGACGACCTTTCCTGTGTGGGTGCCGCGCCGGGTCCCCCACCCGCACGCGGCCGGGACGAGGGTTACTCCGCGACGACCTTGACGCGGGTGCCGGAGTGCTCGACGACGCGGATCCGCACGCCCTCGACGATGGTCTCGTCGGCGTACGCGAGCCGGCGCTCGACCTCCTGCGGACCGTCGAGGCTCACCTCGCCGCCGGCGGGCGACACCGTGGAGCGGGTCACGCCCGACAGCCCGACCGCGGAGGCGGGTGCCCCGTCGGAGCTCTGCGTCAGCCGCTTCACGAAGAGCACCGCGATGAGGTAGGCCAGCACGGCGAGCACCGCCGCGAGCACGTACGCCCACACGGTGTCGAGGCCGCTGGTGTAGGTCAATGCGCCGGACGCCCCGAACACGACCGCGGCGATGCCGAGGGCGGTGCCCGAGATGGCGCCGTCGCCGATGTCGAAGTGGTCGAAGATGTCGCCGACGATGAGCGAGATCAGCAGGACGGCGAGGCCGACGCCTCCGACGATCAGGAACGGCAGCACGGGATCTCCACGAATGGCGAGGGGCGAGGTCCCCCCACCCTAGTGGGACTGGGTGTCTCACCGCTGGCGGGAACCGCCCGCCTGGGGAGAACCGGGTGCCCGGCCGCCTCAGTCCGTGACGGTGAGCGTCGCCGGTCCGGTGTCGCCCTCCATCACCTTGCGGTAGTCCTCCGCCACGATGTCGCGCAGGACCGCGGTGTCGACGGCCTCGAGATCCTTGATGTACAGGCAGCCGACGCCGGTGTCGTGCGGCCCGAGCTGCGCGAGGCGCTCCGCGTGCGCGTCAGTGCGGAGCAGATAGACGGTCGTCGCCTGCCTGCGCGGCGCGAACCCGGCGATCGGTGCGTCGCCCTCCGTGCCGGTCGGGTACCGGTAGTGGCACGAGCCGAAGCCGATGATCGTGCCCCACAGCTCGGGCTCGCGGCCCGTGACGTCGCGCATCAGCTGCACCATGGCCGCCGCGTCCCGCTGCCGCTTGGCGGGCGTGACGGCGGCGATGAACTCGTCGACGTCCCCTCCGGTCTTCTTCATCAGACCCCTCCGCCGCCGCTCTTCGCCGCGGACTTCATCGCGCGCTTGTGCTCGCGCACCTTGGTCAGCGATTCCGGCGAGACGATGTCGGCGACGCTGCGGTAGGACCCCTCCTCGCCGTAGGGGGCGGATGCCTCGCGCCAGCCGTCGCCGGTGTACCCGTACTGCTTGCCGAGCAGCGCGAGGAAGATCTTGGCCTTCTGCTCCCCGAAGCCCGGCAGCTTCTTGAGGCGCTTCAGGACGGTGGCGCCGTCCGGCTCGCCCTGTCGCCAGATCGCCGAGGCGTCGCCGCCCCACTCCTGCTCCACCGCGGCGCACAGCGCCTGCACGCGCGCGGCCATGGACCCGGGGAAGCGGTGCACCGCGGGCGTCGCCGCGAACAGCTCGGCGAACGCCTGCGGGTCGAAGCTCGCGAGTGCCGAGGCATCGAGCGTGCCCGCGCGTTCGGAGATCTTCAGCGGGCCGGCGAACGCGGTCTCCATCGCGACCTGCTGGTCCAGCAGCATGCCGATGAGGAGCGCGAGCGGGTCGTCGGTCAGCAGGCGGTCGGCGGCGTCGTCGCCCGTGATGTGGAGCGTCATGGCCCCAGTCTCCCACCCGCCCCGCCGCGGCGGCACAGTGCCGGAGCGGACGACCACCCGGATGGGAGGATGGATGCCGTGACCGACCCCACGCCCACTCCAGACGCCGCCGCTGCGTCGCCCGGAGCCTCCGGGCGCGTGGGCCCGGCCGCCGAGCCGCTCCCGGACCTCGTCGCCCACGCCCGCGACACGCGCGTCGTCGTGGTCGGCGGCGGCATCGCCGGACTCGTCGCCGCGTGGGAGTGCGCGAAGGTCGGCATGGATGTGACGGTGGTCGAGGCATCCGATCGACTCGGCGGCACGATCGGGGCGACGCGCATCGCCGGACTCGGCCTCGACACGGGCGTCACGTGCTGGTCCACCCGGGGCGGCGCGGTGCGCGCCCTGATCGACGAGGTGCTGCCCGACGCGGCGATCGTACGGCCGCGCGACGACAGCGAGTGGATCGCGGGACTGCCCAAGGGTGCGGCCGCACCGCTTCCGGCCGAGCAGGTGCTCGGCATCCCCGCCAACACGTGGGACGAGAGCGTGCGCCGCATCATCGGCTGGAGCGGCACGTGGCGCGCGTACCTGGACCGCCTGCGGCCGCCGCTGACCATCGGGAAGCAGCGCAGCCTCGGCCGGCTCGTCGGCGGACGCATGGGCGAGAAGGTGCGCGACCGCCTCGTCGCGCCGCTCAGCCTCGACCGTTTCGGCGTCGCGCCCGACGACGTCGACGTCGTGGTCGCCGCGCCCGGGCTCGGCTCGGCGCTCACCCGCACGGGGTCGCTGAGCGGCGCGGTCGCCGAGCTCCGCATCGACGCGTCCCGGGGTGGCTCGATTGAAGGACTGGACGGCGGGATGCCTCAGCTCGTCGCCGCGCTCGCCGCGCGCCTGGCCGAGCGCGGCGCCGTGGTGCACACCGGAGCCCGTGCGACCGGGCTGGCGCGGCACGACGGCGTATGGAGCGTCACGCTCGAGGAGCCCGCGGCGCCGGAGGGTGACACCGCGGCGCCGGAGGGCGAGCCCGTCCGGCCTGCCGAGCTCACCGCCGACGCGGTCGTCGTCGCCGCCGATGAGGCGGCCGCGCGCGCACTCCTCGGGCCGGTGCTCGGCGACGCCGCCTTCGCGCAGACATCGCCCGCCGGCATCGTCCGCGAGGTGGTGACGCTCGTGCTCGACGCGCCCGAGCTCGACGCGGCGCCGCGCGGCGCGCACGTCCACGCCGTCCCCGGCACCGGCCGGGCCAGCGGTCTCGTGCACGAGACCGCGCGGTGGGAGTGGCTCGCCCGCGCGGCGGGCCCGGGCCGGCACGTCGTGCGCGTGGCGTTCGGCGGGCCCGGCGCCGCACCGGCGACGGCCGGGATGACGGATGCCGACGCCGCCGCGCTCGCTGCGGGCGAGGCGTCCGCCCTGCTCGGCGTCCCGCTCGACGCCGACCGCGTCGCGGGCTTCCACCGGGGCGTGTACAGGCTGGCGCCGCCCGCCTCGGCGATGGGGCAGCGCGAGCGCGCCGCGGGCGTCCGCGCCGACGCCGGGAGGGTTCCGGATCTGGCGGTGGTGGGCGCATGGCTCGCCGGTAGCGGGCTTGCGCGGGTCGTCGCCGACGCGCAGAACCAGGCCGACGAGCTCCGTCGTCGCGTGCTGTGGGGAGCCGGGCCGAAGAAGTGAACACCGCGCGGCGAGCGGTGTCAAGGGTGGATGCCCTGATCGGCATACAGGGCTACCCTGGGAGCATCGTCAGGTCACACCGAGCGTGAGGAGACCTCATGAAGGGCAAAGCAGGACTCGTCGTCGGGATCGCCATCGGGTACGTGCTCGGGAGCAGGGCCGGTCGCGAGCGCTACGAGCAGATCAAGGAGCAGTGGCTCAAGGTCTGGAACATGGACCAGGTGCAGGAGCAGGTCGTCAAGGTCAAGGACTTCGCGAAGTCCCAGACGATGGCGCTGCCCTCGACCATCTGGGACTCGGCCGTCAAGGTCACCAAGGCCGCCGGTTCGAAGGGCACTCCCGGCGAGCGCCTGGACGCCGCGATCAAGGTCGGGAAAGACTCCTCCGACGACGTCGGCCGGGCGGCGCAGACCTCCGCGGAGGCCGTGAAGGACGCCGTGGACGACGCGGTCGGGGACCCCTCCGAGAACGGACGCGGCGGGGCCTGACGTGATGACCACACCGCGTGGCTTCCGCGACCGCGCGGACGACAGCCTGCTCACCCTCGTCGGGGAGATCCCGGAGCTGGTCCGCAACCTCGTCATCGCCGAGATCGACGCCGCCAAGGTCTGGCTCGCCCGGACGGCGAAGGACGGGGGCTGGGGCGCCCTGTGGGTCTTCGCGGCGCTGTTCGTGCTGTTCTGGTCCGTCCCCGTGCTCGGCACCTTCGTGATCGCCGGGCTGTCGTCCTGGTGGCCGGTGTGGCTCTCAGCGCTCGTTGTCTTCTTCGGCATGCTGATCATCACCGCGGTGCTGGCGCTGCTGGGCATCATGCGCTTCCGCAAGATCGGCGAACGCCAGAACCCGGTGGAATCGATCGCCCTCGACGTCAAGGAGGTCCGCGATGAGCTCTGACGCCGTCGTGCCGGTCCCGCGCACCGCCGTCCCCCTCGGCATCGCCGACCCCGTGGTGCAGGCGCGCACCGAGCTGAAGGCCGCCCTCGCCGCCATCGAGGAGAAGGCGAACCTGCCCCGGCGCGCCGGGCGCGCGCTCGATGTCGGGATCGACCGGGCCCGCACCTTCCAGCGCCGCAATCCCGCGCTGGCCGCCGTCGCGGTGATCGTGTCCGCCGCCGCAGTCGGTGCCGCGGTGTGGGGTTTCGTCCGCCTCTACACCCGCTGACCCGGACCGCTCCGCCCGCCGCCCTCGCCGCCACCGTCCCCCGACGGCGGTCCCCGCCTCCCGCAAGGAGGGGTATGCTCGTGAGGCAAGGCAGTGCAATGGTGCGTATGCTGCCGATCGCGCGAACCCGATTCCAATCGCGCAATCGGCTGCTCGAACGTCGTGGGCGGCCGACTGAGCACCATCGAGAGTCGACCCCCTTATGAACACCGCCGCAGCACAGCACCAGTCCGCCAAGCCGCTCACCGGCTGGCGCGTCCTCGTGCCCCGTGGCGGCCCCTGGGGCGACGGCGTCGCGGCCACGCTGCGCCGTCAGGGCGCGACCCCGGTCATCGCGCCGCTGATCAACTTCGCCCCGACCAACGACCAGGCCACCCTCGAGCAGGCGATCGCCGACCTCGCCGCCGGCGCCTTCGACTGGCTCACCGTGACCAGTGCCACGACCGTCGACGTGCTGTACGCCTACCGTGCCGTCGTGCCGCCGACGACCAAGGTCGCGGCGGTCGGCGAGACGACCGCGGCGGCGCTGCTCGCCGTCGGGTATCGCGTCGACCTCGTCCCCGAGCGCGACAACTCCGCCGCCGGCATGGCCGAGCAGCTCATCGCGCTCGAGCCGCAGGCCCGCGACATCCTCACCCTCCGCAGCGAGATCGCCAAGCCCGTGCTCACGCGCATGCTCACCGAGGCCGGCCACCGCGTCCGCAGCGTCGTGGCGTACCGCACGGTCGGGGTCCCCGTCACCGAGCGCATCGCCGAGGACGTCCGCTCCGGTCGCATCAACGCCATCCTCGTCACCAGCGGCTCGGTCGCCGAGCAGGTGCACGACCAGTTCCCCGTGATCCCGCGCACGACCCTGATCGCCGCCATCGGCCCGCGCACCGCCCGCGACGCCCGCCGCGCCGGGCTCGACGTCGACGTCGTCGCCGACGCGCAGACGGTCGACGCCCTCATCGACGCGGTCGGCAAGTTCGACCTGCCCCACGCCGCCGACGAGTTCGCCCCGAAGACGGGTGTGCTGCCGCAGCTGCGCGCCGACCGGAGCTGAGCCCGGTGACGGACTCACCGCGCGTCGTCGTGCTCGCGGGCGGCGTCGGCGGCTCCACGTTCGTGCTCGGCGTGCGCGACGCGCTGCGCGAGCGGGGGGTCGACGACACCGCCTCGGCGCTGACCGTCGTGGTCAACACGGGCGACGATCTGTGGCTCTCGGGTGTGCGGCTCCAGCCCGACGTCGACTCGATCACCTACGCCCTGGCCGGGGTGAACGACGCCGAGCGGGGGTGGGGCCGCCAGGGCGACAGTGAGCGCGTCAACCACGAGCTCCAGGAGTGGGGAGCCGGATGGCCGTGGTTCACCCTCGGCGACCTCGATCTCGGCACCCATCTCGCACGCACCGGGTGGCTGCGCGAGGGCGCGACGCCCACGGGCGTGCTCGAGCGCATGTCGCGGCGGTGGGACCTCGGAGCACGACTGCTGCCGATGACCGACGACGAGGTGGACACCGTCGTCGTGCTGAGCGACGGCACGCGCCTGCACTTCCAGGAGTGGTGGACGCGACACCGCGCCACCCTCGCTCCCGCCCGGTTCGAGAATCCGGGCATCGAGGCCGCGGCAGCCGCGCCCGGCGTGACCGCCGCCATCGCGGCCGCCGATGCCGTGCTCGTCGCGCCCTCGAACCCGGTCGTGTCGATCGGCCCCATCCTCGCCGTGCCCGGCGTCCGCGACGCGCTGCGCGCTGCGCCCGCCCAGGTGGTCGGCGTCTCGCCGATCATCGGCGGGAAGGTCGTGCGCGGCATGGCCGACGTGTGCCTCACCGCGATCGGCGTCGACACCTCGGCGGCCGCCGTCGCCTCCCTCTACGGTGCCCGCGGCACCGGCGGGATCCTCGACGCTTGGCTGATCGCCGAGGAGGACGCGTCCGCGTCCGACGAGGTGACAGGGCACGGCATCCGATCCCTCGTCCGTCCGCTGTGGATGACGGATGCCGCGCGCCGCGCCGCGCTCGCCGAGGCCGCCCTCGCGGCGGCCGGGGTCTGACGTGCCGGAACTCGCCTGGTCGGCGTGGGTGCTCCTTGGCGTCGCGGCGGTGATCGTCGGGCTCTCGAAGACCGCCGTGCCGGGAGCGGGGACCATCGCGGTCGCCATCTTCGCCGCCGTCCTGCCGGCGCGGCAGTCGACCGGCGTGCTGCTCCTGCTGCTGATCGTCGCCGACATCTTCGCGGTGACGATGTACCGGCGCCACGCCGACTGGCGCACCCTGCTGCGGCTCGCGCCGGCCGTGGTGGCCGGCGTGCTGGCCGGCGTCGTCTTCCTGTGGTTCGCCGACGACCTGTGGGTCAAGCGGACGATCGGCGTGATCCTCCTCGCCGTCATCGCGATCACGCTGCTGCGCCGGCGGTTCGTCTCGCAGGTCGACACGGACGGGCCGCACCGCGTCGCCGCCGCGACCTACGGCTCGCTCGGCGGGTTCACCACGATGGTGGCCAATGCCGCCGGTCCGGTGATGTCGATGTACTTCCTCGCCGCCCGGTTCGAGGTGAAGGCCTTCCTCGGCACCGCCGCCTGGTTCTTCGCGATCGTGAACCTCTTCAAGGTGCCGTTCTCGATCGGCATCGGCATCATCACGGTCCCGGGGCTGCTCATCGACCTGGTGCTCGTGCCGTTCGTGATCGTCGCGGCCCTGGCCGGCCGCTGGATCGCGGATCGGCTCGATCAGACGGTGTTCGAGCGACTGGTGATCGCGTTCACGATCGTGGGGGCGACGTACCTGCTCGTGTCGTAGGTTCTCGGGCGCGGTTCGGACTGGGATGGGGCTTCCCCGTCGTTCCGATCTTCGATCATCCACATGTGGATGATCCTGTGGACTCGAAGATGATGTCGGAGGTCGGCGCGACAATAGACGCATGTACGCACCGCCGCCGATTCTCGACGAAGAGGTCGAAGCGATGCTCTGGCGCGAGCGTGAGTCGGCCGCCGAGGGGTGGGAAGAGCCGTACGACGGGCCCCTGGAGACCGGGCCGCGCAGCGAGTCGAGGCACAAGTGGGACGTCGTGGCGATGCGCCGCGAGGAGCTGCTGTACAAGTGGGAGAGGGCCACCGAGCAGATCGCGCGGTGGCAGGGGGCGCAGGTGCGGCTGCTGGCCGAGGCCATGGACCTCGCCCTCGAAGACGGCACGATGCGCGACGACGCCCCGTTGTCGGTGCGCAACGTCGCCGCCGAGCTCGCGTGCGCCGTCGGCATGGCCGACCGCACGATCGAGCAGCGCATGGACGACGCGCTTGTGATGCGCGACCGCTTCCCGCAGACCATGTCGGCGCTCGAAACCGGGCGACTCTCGCTGCCGCACGCCCGGGTCGTGGTCGACGCGGGCGTGCGGGTCGCGTCACCTGAGGGCCGAGCGTCCTACGAGGCCGCCGTGCTCGAGCGCGCCGCCGGGCTCACGACCGGCCGCCTGCGCGTGGTCGCGACGTCGATCGCCGAAGACTACGCGCCGTCGACGATCGCCGAGCGCCACGCCGAGGCCCGTGTCGGGCGGAGAGTGACGCTTCACGACGTGGACGACGGGATGACCGAGTTGTGGGCGCTGCTCCCGTCGGTGCTGGCGCACGGCATCCACGATCGCCTGACGCGAATCGCGCGATCGGTGAAAGATGCCGCGGTCGGCACGGTCGGCGCGTTCGGCGCGTTCGGCGAGGGCGAGGACGCGCCTGATAGCCACGCCGGCACGATCGGTCTCGATGCTCACGACCCCGACGACCGAACGATGGATCAGCTGCGGGCCGACGCGATGTGCGACCTCGTGCTCACAGGTCATCCGACGATCGCGGGGGTCGACCGGTCCGGGGGTGAAGGCATCGATGCACTGCAGGCGATCGTGCAGCTCACGGTGCCCTTCCAGACGCTCGTCGGCGATGACGGCCCCGCGCCCGTGCTCACCGGGCGCGCGCCGATCGACCCCGAGTCCGCGCGGCGGCTGCTGGGTGCGGCGACCCTCTGGGATCGCGTGCTCACCGATCCGGTCTCGGGCGACGTCCTTGCGGTCGATCGCAGGTTCCCGACCGAGGCCCAGCGGCGTCACCTCCGGGCACGCGACGAGCACTGTCGGTTCCCCGGCTGCCGCATGCCCGTGTGGCGCTCCGACATCGACCACACCATCGATCACCAGCACGGCGGTCCGACCGAACACACGAATCTCGCCCACCTGTGCCGCCGACATCACACGCTGAAGCATCACACTCCGTGGCAGGTCGAGCAGCACTCCGGCGGCGTGCTCGCGTGGACGAGTCCACTGGGCCGACGCTACATCGATCGCCCGCCGCCGGGTCTGCGGTTCGTCGCCCGGGAGTGAGTGCTGCCCCGCGAAACCCGCGCCCTCCTGAGAGTGGGCCACCCCCCCGGTGCGGGAGGAGTCGTGGGAGAACGCACTCGTCGTCACTTGCGGCACTCGAGCGATGGCGTCAGGCTCACGGAATGGCGGACGTTCGTGTTCGGCCGATGACAGAGGCCGACGTCCTGGCGGTGGCGGAGCTCAAGGAGCAGTGGGCGGCGCCGGCAGACGCCGCTGCGCCGGATCAGCGACGACGGTTCGCCGAGACGCTCGCGAAATGGATCGAGCGGGAGGGAGCCTCGCTCATCGCGCGCGTCGCAGACCATCAGGGTGAGCTCGTCGGCATGGCGTGGCTCGTGGCGTTCGCGCGAGTTCCGAACATCGATCAGCCCGTGCGCCTGACGGGAGACATCCAGAGTGTCTACGTCGCGCCGGCCTTCCGAGGAGCGGGAGTCGGGCGCGCACTCGTCGCCTCGCTGCTCGACGCGGCCGATACCCGAGGGATCGATCGGGTCACGGTGAGTGCCAATAGGGCGGCCGCATCGCTGTATGCGCAGCTCGGGTTCCGTTCCGACGAATTCCTCCTCGAACGGCGACGCCCCGCGTCGACGGATGTCAGTTCGCCCTAGCCGCGAGTCCACCCTTGCTCAACGCGCAGGGGAGGCTCCGAGCACCGCAGCCGTCCTCCAGCCCACCACCAGCCGCACCGCAGCCTCGAGCTGATCTGCGGTGTCGACGTCACGACGGAGGGTCGAGGCATCCGGAATCTCCAACGGCGTGCACCCCGCGCCCGTGTGCCGCGCGAAGGAGCCGTCGCCGAAGGACGACGACCAGGGCACCCCGGGCCGGGCCGTCACCAAGGTCGAGCCGGTTCCCTCGGCATCGGCGACGACAGCACGGTCGACGGATGCCGCAGCCCGCAGCGCCTCGTGGAGGTCGGCGGGGCGGAGCGAGGGGAGGTCGCCGAGGAGCGCCGCGCGCGGCATCCGTCCACTCGGGTCGATCGCCTCGATACCGGTCGCGACCGCGGCGTCGAGTCCGCGCGGATCACCCTCGGAGACGGTCCGCAGCGCGGGGATCGTCGCCGACTCGCGTGCGAGCACCGGGTCGTCCGAGACGACGACGACCTGCAGCACGCTCTCGCAGCGCGCTGCGGCCTCGATCGTGTCGAGGGCGATCGCCCGCGCGAGCTCCGCGCGGTCCACGCCCGCAACCTCGAGTCGCGACTTGCCCTGCGCCGACCTCTTCACCGGGACGACGACGACCCAGCGCAGCGCAGGGCCCGGCGCCCCAACGGGCTCAGCCCGCGACCGGCGCGTGAACCAGGGCGTCACGCGCCGAACTTGGCCCGGAGGCGCGGCAGGATCTCCTCGCCGTACATCCGCAGGAACGAGCCCTGGTCGTGCCCCGGGTCGTGGAACACCAGGTGGCGGAAGCCGAGCTCGACGTACCACGAGATGCGTTCGACGTGCTCGTCGGGGTCGTCCGACACGATGAACCGTGATGCGGCGCGCTCGATCGGCAGGGCCTCGCCGAGCCGCTGCATCTCGATGGGGTCGTCCACGCCCATCTTCTCCTCGGGGGTCAGCGCGAGCGGCGCCCAGAACCGCGTCTTCTCCTGCGCGGCCTCGAGGCTCTCGTCGAGCGAGACCTTCACCTCGATGAGCGTGTCGATGGCGTCGGGTGCGCGGCCGGCCTTCTCGAGCCCCTCGTGGAGCGCCGGCAGCAGCGTGTCGGTGTACAGCTCCCGCTTCTTGCCGCTCGTCGTGATGAACCCGTCGGCGATCCGGCCGGCGAGGCGGGTGGCGGCCGGGCCTGCGGCCCCGATGTAGATCGGCACCGGCTCGGGGAGCTTGTCGTAGATGGTGATGTTCCGGGCGTGGTAGTAGGTGCCGTCGAAGGTGACGCGGTCCTCCGACCACAGCCGGCGGATGAGGCCGATCGCCTCCTTGAGCCGCTGGAAGCGCTCCGGCGGCTCGGGCCAGGTGATGCCGAGGTTCGCCTCGTTGAGCGCCTCGCCGGTGCCGACCCCGAGGATCACGCGTCCCGGGTACATGACGCCGAGCGTTGCGAAGTCCTGGGCGACGACCGTCGGGTTGTAGCGGAACGTCGGCGTGAGCACCGACGTGCCGATCAGCACGCGCGACGTCTTCGCGCCGAGCGCCCCGAGCCAGGGGACGGATGCCGGAGCGTGGCCGCCCTGGTGCAGCCACGGCTGCAGGTGGTCCGAGATGAAGACCGAGTCGAACCCGGCCTCCTCCGCCTGAATGGCGTAGTCCAGCAGCTCGGCCGGGCCGAACTGCTCGGCGGAGGCCTTGTAGCCGAAGCGCAGGGGAACGGGCATGGGTGTCCTCTCAGCGGGGAACGGGGGCGGGTTCGGGCAGGAACTCCGAGCCGTCGGCTCGGGCGATGCGCGCGCGGAAGGCGTCGACGGTGCCCGGCCACAGCAGCGTGAGCCGCCCCGAGCGCTCGTCGACGTACCAGTTGCGGCATCCGCCGGTCATCCAGCGAGTGGATGCCGCGGCCCGCGCGATCTCGGCGGTGTACGCGCGCTCGGCCTCGGGGTCGACGCGCAGCACGCGTCCGCCGCGGTCGTCCAGCACGCGCGCGACGTACGCCGCCTGCTCCTCGATCATGAGCACGGAGGAGGAGTGGCCGAGCGACGCGTTCGGGCCGTTGAGCACGAAGAGATTCGGGAACCCCGCGACGACGGTCGAGGCGAACGCCGTCATGCCGCCCGACCAGTGCGCGGCGAGCGTCGTGCCGTCCTCGCCGGCGACGAGCTCGGCGTAGGGCTGGCGGGTCGAGGCGAAACCCGTCGCGAGGACGAGGGCGTCGGCCTCGTGCCGCGAGCCGTCGGAGCCGACGAGCGTCGAGCCCTCGACGGACGAAAGCGCGCCGCGGACGAGCGAGACCGCCCCGGAGGCGACGGCGGGGTAGAAGTCGTCCGACAGCAGCACGCGCTTGCAGCCGAACGCGTAGTCCGGCGTGAGCGCGGCGCGCAGCGCCGCGTCGGGGACCTGTCGCTCGAGGTGCGCGCGCGCGACGGCCTCGGCCTCGGCCGCGGCGTCGGAGTCGCCCGATCGCGAGGCGAAGCGCGCCTCGCCCTCGGCGTACAGGTCGGCACGCAGCGCCTCGAGCGCCTGCGGAGTCGCGGCGAACCGGGCGCGGTCGGCGTCGGAGTACGAATCGCCGCCGCGCGGCACGATCCAGGCGGGTGTGCGCTGGAAGAGGGTGACGTGCGCCGCTGTGCGGGCGAGTTCGGGAACGATCTGGATCGCGCTCGCCCCGGTGCCGGCGATCGCCACGCGGGCGCCGGCCAGCTCGGCGGAATGGTCCCACCGGGCCGAGTGGAACAGCGGGCCCGGGAAGGTCTCGAGTCCGGCGATCCGGGGGATCGAGGGCTCGGTGAGCCGCCCGCACGCGAGCACGAGCACGTCGGCGACGATGACCTCGTCCCCGCGGTCCTCGTCGGGCGCGTCGCCGTGATCTGGCGTGCCGGGCCACGTCCCGGACGAGCCGGTGCTGATCCGCCAGAGGCCGAGCGCGGCATCCCACTGCGCCCCCCGCATCGCGGTGCGGAGCCGCAGGCGGTCGCGCAGCCCTTCCGCGTCGACGACATGCTCGAGATACGCCCGGATCTCGTCGCCCTTCGCGTAGGTGCCCGACCAGGAGGGGTTGGGGTGCGCCGCGAAGCCGTAGAGGTGCGAGGGCACGTCGCACGCGATGCCGGGGTACGTGTTGTCGCGCCACGTGCCGCCGACGGATGCCGCGCGCTCGAGCACCACGACGTCCTCGCGGCCCGCGCGACGCAGCGCCGACGCCACGCCGATGCCCGCGAACCCGGCGCCGACGATCGCGACCTCGACGCGGGTCATCGGGCGACCTGACCGTAGGTGGTCGTGCGCAGGCGGAACGGCCGGAACAGTCGCGCGACCAGGGCGGCGGCATCCGTCACCGGCAGCTCGAGACCGTGCTCGATCCCCGCCTCGGGCTTGACGCGCCCGTCGAGCAGGGCGCCGCCGAGGTCGTCGCCGCCGGACTGCAGGAGGACGGCGGATGCCGCGCGCCCGACGCGCGTCCACGGGATCTGGACGTGCGGGATGCTGCCCGACAGCAGCAGGCGCGACACCGCCACCATCGCACGGTGCTCGTCGAGCGCGGCGCGGCCCGGCACGAGCGGGACGCCGCCGGCCGGGCCCGGCAGCGGGATCGGCACGAACTCCGAGAAGCCGCCGGTCTCATCCTGGATCGCGCGGAGCCGCCGCAGGTGGGCGATGCGCTCGGCGGCCGTCTCGACGTGCCCGTAGAAGATCACGCTCGTCGAGCGGAAGCCCGCGCGGTGCGCGGTGGTGATGCCCTCGACCCAGCGGTCGATCTCGAGGTCCGTCGGCGCGACGAGCCCGCGGACACGCTCGCTCAGCACCTTGACCCCTGTACCCGGGACGGTGTCGACGCCCGCCTCGCGCATCGCCGAGAGGGCGCCGTCGAGGCCGAGACCGGTGCGGTCGGCGAGGTCCCAGACGTCCTGGGGGCGGTAGGCGTGGAGGTGGAGACCGGGTGCCGCCGCCCTCGCGGCACGGGCGATGTCGAGGTAGCCGGTCGGCTCGGCGTCGGCGTCGAGGCGGCCCTGCACGCAGAGCTCGGTGGCGCCCAGGTCCCACGCGTCGGCCGCGATGGCGCCGACGTCGTCGAGGGTGAAGGCGGCGGCCTCGCCGGTCGGCGCGGCGCGGAGCCCCGTGGAGGTGAGGTTGCGGTTCACGACGAGCGTGACGGCCTCGCCCACGGTGTAGCGCCGCACGTCGTCGGCGGTCGCGGCGAGCACGTCGAGGTCGTCGCCGGTCGCCCCCAGCAGCCGCACCCACTCGGCGTCGTCGAGGGTGAGCGGGTCGGCGGCCGCCGCCTCGGCGAGCCGCCGCACGCCCGGTCCGGGAGCTGTCGAGGCGCGACGCTCCTCCGCCTCCTGAGCAGGGAGGCGGGAGGGCCGGACGGGCGCGACGGCAGGTGCGGCGGCCAGGCCGGTCCCGGCGTCCGCGAGGGCCGCCACGGCGGGGCGCAGGGCGGGGTCGATCCATGTTTCGGCATCGAGCACGAACTCGGGCTGGGCCGTCAGGCGCTCGCGGAGGGCGAAGCCGAGCTCCGCCGTCATGCGCGCGAGGTCGTCGAGGTGCGGCCACGGCCGCTCCGGGTTCACGTGGTCGGCGGTGAGCGGCGAGACGCCGCCCCAGTCGTCGGCGCCGGCGCGCACGAGCAGGCCGAACTCGGCGGCGTCCGACAGATTCGGCGGCACCTGGATGCGCATGCGCGGGCCCATCACGAGCCGCGCCACGGCCACCGCGGCGACGTACTCGAGCAGGTCGGCGTCGGGCGCCTCCTGCATCGCGGTGCGGGGCTTCGCGCGGAAGTTCTGCACGATCACCTCCTGCACGTGGCCCTGCCCGGCCACCTGATGCCGCTCGTGGGCGTCGCGGATGGCGACGAGCGATGCCGCGCGGTCGTGCTCCGTCTCGCCGATGCCGACGAGGATGCCCGTCGTGAACGGCACCCGCTCGCGGCCGGCCGCGTCGATCACCTCGAGTCGCACGGCGGGGTCTTTGTCGGGCGAGCCGAAGTGCACCTGCCCGGGCTCCTCGAAGAGCCGGCGCGACGTCGTCTCGAGCATCATGCCCATCGACGGTGCGGCCGGCCGCAGCATCCGCAGCTCGTCCACGCTCATGACACCCGGGTTGGCGTGCGCGAGCAGGCCGGTCTCGGCCGTGACGAGGCGGGCGATGTGGGCGACGTACTCGATCGTCGAGCCGAACCCGTGCTCGTCGAGCCACGCCCGAGCCTCGGGCCAGCGGTCCTCCGGACGATCGCCGAGCGTCAGCAGCACCTCCTTGCACCCCATCGCCTGTCCCTGCCGCACGACGGCGAGCACCTGCTCGGGTGACATGAAGGCGGGCTTGTGCTTCTTCAGCAGCTGACCCGGCGTGTCGACGAACACGCAGTAGTGGCACCGGTCGCGGCACAGCGTCGTCAGCGGGACGAACACCTTGCGCGAGTAGGTGATGACGCCGGGTCGGCCGGATGCTGCGAGCCCGGCGTCGCGCACGCTCCCGGCCAGTGCGAGCAGCCGCTCGAAGCGGTCGCCCGCCGCCCCCAGCAGCGCCTCGGCGTCGCCGACGTCCAGCCGGTCTCCCGCGGCCGCGCGCGCGAGCGCGGTGTCGACGGCGGCGGAGGGGGCTGCGGCGGCCGGGACGGTGACGGAGGGGGACACGACGGTCACCGACCCAGTCTCGCATCGTGCGTGCACCGCGAGGGCCGCGGATCGTTGCCCTCCCGTAAGCAAATGAGCCGGGTTCTCACCGGAGCCGCTGGCAGACTAGTGCCATGGTGACGCTGCTGCTCGACTCGACGCAGCTCGAGGTGGTGCTGTCGCTCTCCGAGCGCGCGCTGTCATTCCGCAAGGGGAATGTCGTGATCGAGCGCTCCGCGATCACCCGTGTGCAGCTGACGGACGACGCGTGGACGTGGCTTCGCGGCTACCCGAGCCCGGGCTCGTACGTGCGCGGCGTCATCGCGATGGGAACCTGGCGCTCGGCGGGCGGCGACGACTTCGCGCTGATCCGCCGCCGGCGCCCGAGCGTCGTGATCGATCTCGAGGGCCACCCCGAGTTCCAGCGCATCATCCTCACCACCCGGCACGGTCTCGCCCTCGTGCAGGCGCTGCGGGTCGACCTCGACGAGGAACCCGCTGACGTCGCCGAGATCGCGGCCGAGACCGGCACCACGCCCGTCATCCCCGAGAAGAAGCCGCGCAGCCGCAAGACCCCGGCCACAGCGCCGGCGGTCTGACGAGCGCCGCCGAGGCCACCGCCCGGAGCCGGCGCGTCAGCTGACGTCGCGGCGCCAGCTCACCAGGTGCCCGAGCACGACGAACACGACGGCGTAGCCGAGGAGCACGAGCCCGCCGACCCACCACTCGAGCTCGGAGGCCCCATCGGCCTGCGGCATGCCGGCGTTGTACACGCTCGCGCCCACCAGCGCGTCGCTCGCCGCACCCGGGAGGAACCGCGTCACGTCGGACAGGCCCTCCACGAACGCGGCCGCGGCGCGCCCGATCGGCTCGATGAACTGCGTGAAGACGAGCACGCCCACGATCGCCCCGACCTGGTTGCGCACGAGGGCTCCGACGCCGACGCCGATGAGCGTCCACAGCACGAACGCCAGCAGCATCCGCCCCATCATCGCCCAGGTGTCGGATTCGCCCAGCATGGTGTCGATGCCGAACCCCGCGAGGAAGCCCGCCGACGTGCCGACAGACGCGATCACCCCGATGACACCGAGGAGCAGGCCGATCAGGGCGGCCACCGCGAGCTTCGCGGCGAGCACGCGCCCGCGCCGGGGCGTCGCGAGAAAGGTCGGTGTGAGCGTCTTGTGGCGGAACTCCGCGGTCACCATGAGCGTCCCGACGAGCAGCGGGAAGACGTATCCGACCGCGGTCGCTGTGCTGTACAGCGTCGCTGCGAGCCCTTCCTCGGGCAGGGGCGGGGCGTTCCCGGGAAGCGATCCGGTCGCCGCCGCGGCGTAGATGAAGCCGAGGGCGGCGGCGGTCACGGCGATGTACGCGAACAGCACCAGCGCGAGGATCCACCAGATGCTCGTCGAGAACAGCTTCGTGGTCTCCGCGCGCGTCGCGGCGGTGAGGCTCATCGCTCGTCCCCTTCGTCGTGGCGGGATCCGTCGTCGTCGGCAGCGTCGGGGGAGGTGACGGATGCCGCGTCCTCGCCGTCGTCGCCCGGTCCGGCCGTGTCGTCGGGGAGGGGTTCGGGACCGCCCTCGCCGGCCGGTGCCGGCTCGGCGGTGCCGTCGCTGTCGTCGAAGGCCGCGAAGAACGCGTCCGCCTCCAGGTCGGACTCGGTCTTGACGAAGCGCTCCCATGGGCGGTCGTCGGCATCCGGGGGCTCGGGTGCGGTCAGCTCGTCGTCCACGGCGGCGATGGCCTCGACGTCCGGGTCGGCGTCCACCGGCGCCCACGGGTCGTCTTCGGGCGCTTCGGCCCCGGTGGCGGGCACGATGTCGATCACGCCCGTGCCGGCGACCGCGTACGCCGCCGTGCTCGCCTCCGGCTGCTCCGCCTCGGGCTGCTCCGCCTCGGGCTGGTCGGCCTCGGGCTGCTCCGCCTCGGGCTGCTCCGCCTCGGGCTGCTCCGCCTCGGGCTGCTCCGCCTCGGGCTGCTCCGCCTCGGGCTGCTCCGCCTCGGGCTGCTCCGCTTCCAGCTGCCCCGACACGGGTTCCGCCGCCTCAGGCTGTTCGGCCTCGGGTTCCGTTGCCTCGGGGAGGTCGGGTTCGGGTTCCGCAGCCTCCGGACGTCCGGGTTCGGGCTCCGTAGCCTCCGGCTGCGCAGCGGCGACCGCCGCGACCGCCGCGACCGCTGCGACCGACGCGCCGGTGTGCACGCGCGCGCCGTTCACGAGATCCAGGAACACCTCCTCGAGCGCCGGACCGCGGCGGTGCAGCGCCGACAGCGCGATGCCGGACGCCGCGGCGATGGCGCCGATCGCGACGGTGTCCTGTCCGCGCACCGTGAGGCCCGACCGCAGCACCTCGAAGGGCACGCCGGCGGAGCGAAGGGCCGCGGTGAGTGCCTCCCGATCGGGGGCGTCGACGACGGTCGCGTGCTCGGCCGTGTCGGCGAGCTCGTCGACGGAGCCCTGGAACACCAGTTGGCCGCGCGCGATGATGAGCAGCGCATCGACCGTCTGCTGCACCTCGGCCAGGAGGTGGGAGGAGACCAGCACGGTGCGTCCCTCGGCGGCGAGCTGCCGGAGGAAGCCGCGCATCCAGCGGATTCCCTCGGGATCGAGGCCGTTGGCCGGCTCGTCGAGCACGAGCACGCCGGGGTCGCCGAGCAGGGCATAGGCCAGCCCGAGGCGCTGGCGCATGCCCAGCGAGTAGCCGCCGACCTTGCGGCCCGCGGCATCCGACAATCCGACCAAGCCGAGCACCTCGTCGACGCGGCCCCTGGCGATCCCCGCGGCCTGCGCGTAGATCGTCAGGTGGGCGGCGGCCGTGCGGCCGGGGTGGAAGCTGGAGGCCTCGAGCACCGCGCCGACCGCGTGCAGCGGCCGATCGAGGTCGGCGTAGCGCCTGCCCCCGATGGTCGCGCGCCCGCCGGTCGCGCGGACGAGGCCGAGGAGGATGCGCAGCGTCGTGGTCTTGCCGGCCCCGTTCGGTCCGAGGAAGCCCGTCACCCTCCCCGGTTCGACCTGGGCGGTGAGGCCGGACACCGCCGTGACCGCGCCGAAGCGCTTGGTGACATCGGAGAACTCCAGCAACTGGCCATCGGGCATGCCTCACCCTCTCGTGGTCGTGAGCGAACACCCCGTTGGGGCTGGGACGGGCCGCTCCCTTGCGGACTTGAAGCAGAACTGCGTCCCATCCTGGCGGAAATCCGGTTCCGGCGTGGAACGAGTTCGCCCGCCCGGTAACGTTGCGACCGTGACCGACCCCGTCGACGCCGCACCCGAGCCGCCCGTCCTGGTGAGGGCGAGCGGCGGTCTCGGTCGCCTCACTCTGAATCGCCCGCGGGCGATCAACGCCCTGAACCTCGACATGGTCCGCCGCCTGCACGAGACCCTCGACGCCTGGGAGCACAGCAGCCAGGTGGATGCCGTGCTCCTGGACGGCGCAGGAGAGCGCGGGCTCTGCGCGGGCGGCGACGTGCGTGGACTGGCCGAGCAGGTGACCGGAGGGCGCGTCGAGGATGCGGCGCTGTTCTTCCGCGAGGAGTACGCGCTCAACGCCCGCATCGCCGAGTACCCGAAGCCGTTCGTCGCGGTCGCCGACGGGATCACGATGGGCGGCGGCGTCGGCGTCGCCGGGCACGCGGGCATCCGCATCGTCACCGAGCGCTCGAAGCTCGCGATGCCCGAGACCCGCATCGGCTTCACACCGGACGTCGGCGGCACCTGGCTGCTCGCGCACGCCCCGGGCCGGGTGGGGGAGTACCTCGGGCTCACCGGCGCCGTGATGGACGCCTCGGACGCGATCTACGCCGGCTTCGCCGACCATCTCGTTCCCCACGAGCACCTCCACGCGCTGCGAGACGCGCTCCAGACGCGGGCCGATCCGTCGACGCCGACCGAACTGGTGCTCCTCTTCGACGAGACGCCGGCCCCGTCCGGGCTTCAGGACGCGCGCGCCTGGATCGACGACGCGTTCGCCGCCGACACCGTCGCCGGGATCATCGAGCGGCTGCGGGCCCGGCCCGAGCCCGAGGCATCCGCCACCGCCGACCTCCTCGGCGAGCTGTCGCCGACCGGGCTCGCCGTCACCCTTGCCGCCATCCGCGCCGCCCGGAAGCTGCCCGGCCTCCGAGAGGCCCTGGAGCAGGAGTACGGGCTGGTCATGTGGTTCGCCACGACGCAGCCCGACCTGCCCGAGGGCATCAGGGCGCAGGTCATCGACAAGGACCGCTCGCCGCGCTGGCAGCCGGCGACCGTGGCCGACCTGCCGCCGGATCTCGCGGCATCCGCTCTCGCCCACCGTCCCGACGTGCCGCTCTGGGGCTGAAGGACCGTCGGGGGGATCATGAGCAGCCGGCGACGCGCCTACTCCCTGGGGGTCGCGATCGACTGGTTCTTCTTCGTCTTCGCGGGGATGGCGGCGCTGTGGCTGGCCTACCTCAGCTTCACCGAGACCTTCCAGGTCGGATGGTGGGGCATCCCGTTCTTCATCGCGTTCTGGGTGCTGCTGGCGTATCTCGTGCTTCCGCGGCTGCACCGCATCCTCACCACCATCTACGTGCCCGACTACTTCATCGGTCGGACGCGCACCAGCGACGGCCTGCTCGGCGACCCCGTGAACCTGGCGTTCCTCGGCACCGGCGAGCAGATCGAGGCGGCGATGCGGGCGGCGGGCTGGACGCCCGCCGAGCCCGTGACCCTGCAGTCGTCGTGGCGGATCATCACGTCGACGCTCGCCCGGCGCAGCTACGACGAGGCTCCGGTGAGCCCGCTGTTCCTGTTCGGGCGCCAGCAGGACTTCGCCTACCAGCAGGAGGTCGACGGCAATCCCTCCCAGCGTCACCACGTGCGGTTCTGGCGCTGCCCCGACGGCTGGCTGCTGCCGGGCGGACGTCGTGTCGACTGGCTGGCGGCGGGCACCTTCGACACGAGCGTCGGGCTGTCGCTGTTCACCCTCCAGGTCACCCACCGCATCGACGCCGACACCGATGTCGAGCGCGATCACATCGTCCGGACGGTGACGGATGCCGACCCCCGCGTGGCGGTGGACGTCATCGCCGACTTCGCCACGGGCTATCACGCGCGCAACGGCGGCGGCGACAGCATCCGCACCGACGGCGACCTGCCGATCGTGGACGTCCGGGCGATCCAGGAGGTGACTTCGTGAGCACGTCGACACCGCCGCCGGAGCACCCGCCGGCGCCGAACAAGCGCCCCGCCTTCGAGCTGCCGGGGCGGCTGCTCAAGCCCACGGGCTACGACCCCGACATGCCCCGCCCTGCGACGATCATCGCCGGCACGGCGCTCGTGCTGCTGCGCGTGGTCGCAGGAGTCGTGGTCCTCGGCAGCCTCGCGATCGGCTGGGAGGGCATCATCGCCGATCCCGACATCGTCCTCGACGGCTTCGACCCGTCCCCGGAGGGCACGCACGCGGCGCTGTGGTTCCTGCTCGCCGCCGGCGGCACCGTGCTGCTCATGGACCTGCTGCTGGCGATCCTGGTGTACCGCGGGCACAACTGGGCGCGGGTCGTCGTCATGGTCATCGCCGTGGGCTCGATCAGCACATCCTTCTTCGCGTGGTGGGTGCAGGGGCAGGAGATCACGCTGGACAGCACCTTCGTGTCGCTGAGCCTGGACATCCTCGTCCTCCTCGCGCTGTCCAGCCGCAGCGCCGCCGCCTACGCGCGACGCAACGAGCATCGCTGGGAGCCCGTCCAGGCAGGCGTGTCGTAACCTGAGTCCCGCCGCGGGGCGCGGCGGAACCGGCGGGGAGGATGCGTGTTCGACAGTCCGCTCTCGGCGTCGGCGTACGAGGTGCTCGCGGTCGACCCCGGTGTCGACGAGGAGACCCTGCGCCGGGCGTACCGCCTGCGGCTGCGCCAGACGCATCCCGACACCGGCGGCGACGCGGCCGTGTTCATCCAGGTGCAGCGCGCGTGGGAGCTCGTCGGCACGCCCGAGGCGCGCGCGGCGTACGACCGCGGCCACGGCTTCGGCGAGACGGCGGCGCCGGAATGGTCGGAGTGGCGCCCGCCCGCGGCGCGCACCGACACCCGGCCTCGCGCCCGCTCCTACGGGCACCCCGGCGGTTGGCGGCGCGAGCGGTACCTCACGCTCATCCGCGAGTGGGCCGGTCGCGGCGTGACCGTCGAGGATCCGTACGACCCGGCGCTCGTGCGCTCGGCGCCGGTCGGCCTCCGCCGCCTCCTCGCCGACGCGCTCGCCGAGGAGGCCACCGCGCGCATCGTGGCGGACCTGGGCATGGGCTACACCGTCTGGCACGACGTCGCCGCCGCCGGACGGGACGCCGACCCCGACGCGAAGATCGACCACATCGTGCTCGGGCCGAGCGGGCTGTACGGCGTGCTCTCGGAGGACTTCGGCGGGCCGGTGTCGATCCGGCGCGGCGAGTTCGTGGGCGACGGCGTCCCCGGCACCCCGATCGCCGAGCTGCTCGGCCGCATGCGGGTGGTCTCGCGTGCGGCCGGCGTGCGCTTCAGCGGCGCGATCGTCGTGCTGCCCGACGAGGACGTGCTCGATCCCATCGTCGAGATCGGGAAGGTGCGCGGCGTGCGCGTGGCGGTGACCTCGCGCAGTGCGCTCAGCACCGTGCTCCGCCGCGGGATCACGGGCGCCCGCGACATCGGCGGCAACGAGGTGTTCGACTACCGCACCCGGCTGCAGCAGACGGTGCGCTTCGCGTAGGCGGCGGGCTCAGGCGTCGCGCGCCTGGCGCAGCCAGCGCTCGATGCCCGCGATGTGCACCTGCGCGGTCGAGACGGCGAGCTCCATGTCGTGGTCGGCGATCGCGTCGAGGATCGCGCGGTGCTCGGCGAGGGTGCGCTCGACCGCGCCGGCCTGGGTGAGGCCGCGCCACACGCGGGCGCGCACCGTCTGGCTCGTGAGGCTCTCGAGGAGGCTCTCGAGGTAGGTGTTGCCCGCGAGCCGCGCGATCTCGCTGTGGAATCGCATGTCGTGCTCGACGAGCGACTCGATGTCGGTGTCGGGCGCCATCGCGCCGATCTCGGCGTCGAGGGCCGCGATGTCGTCGTCGTCGGCCCGCTGGGCCGCGAGCCCGGTCGCGTGCGACTCGAGCAGGCGCCGCACGGCGAAGATCTCCAGCAGCGAGTCGTCGTCGTGCAGGTCGACCACGAACGAGATGGCCTCGAGGAGGAGCTTCGGCTCGAGGCTCGTGACATACGTGCCGTCGCCGCGGCGCACGTCCAGGACGCGGATCACCTCGAGCGCCTTCACGGCCTCGCGCATGGAGCTTCGCGACAGGCCGAGCCGTTCGGCGAGGTCCTTCTCGGGAGGCAGTCGCGATCCCGGCGAGAGCTCGCCGCGGACGATCATGTCCTTGATCTTCTCGATCGCTTCGTCGGTGACGGCCACGCGTTCATCATAGACATCGGATGTCATCGCGGGCGGATGCCGCACCCCGTGCCCGTGCACGGCAGAATGGGGCGCATGCGAGTCGTGGACGCACACCTCCATCTGTGGGACCCCGCGGTCCTGTCCTACGACTGGCTGGAGGGGCCGCTCCTCCGATCATTCGGGCCCGCCGAGCTCGACACGGCGATCGCCGAGGCGCCGGATGCGGCCTACGGCTTCGTGTTCGTCCAGGCGGAGTGCGCGCCTGAGCAGTCGCTCGCCGAAGTGGACTGGGTCGCGGCGCTGGCCGGCCGCGTCGGGGTCCGCGGCATCGTCGCCCGCGCCCCGCTCGAGGACCCGGAGGCGACGCGCGAGCACCTCGCCGCCTATGCCGATCGACCTCTCGTCGTCGGCGTTCGGCGACTGCTGCAGTCCGAGCCGGCGGGGTTCTCGGCGACGCCGGGGTTCCGCGAATCGGCGCGGGCCGTGGCATCCGCAGGTCTCGTCTTCGACGCGTGCGTGCGCTGGACGCAGCTGCCCGACATGGTGGAGCTGGCCGACGCGGTGCCCGAGCTGACGATCGTGCTCGACCACCTCGGCAAGCCCGAAGTGGGGTCCGCCGAGGCGCCGGACCCCGCCGACGGGACACCGTGGGCCCAGTCGCTGCGCGACCTCGCCCGCCGTCCCAACGTCGTGTGCAAGCTCTCGGGGCTCCCGGCCGAGGCGCAGGGCTCGTGGGCGGCCGCCCAGCTGACGCCGTTCCTCGACGTGGCGCTGGACGCCTTCGGGCCCGGCCGCCTGCTGTTCGGAAGCGACTGGCCTGTCTCGGGCCCGTACGGGCGCTGGGCCGAGACGGTCACGACGTGGCTCGACGAGCGTGTCGGCGAGCACGGTCGTCACTCCGTGCTCGCCGGCAACGCCGAACGCGTCTACCGTCTGGCGTGATGCGTCCCGCGCGTGCCGTGCGCCCGGGCGTCACCGCCCGTCTCTCGCACCTCTCCGACAGGTCAACCGCGGTTCTGCAGGACGTTTCGCCTGGATTCCCTCCTGTGGAGGCCCGGTTGACCTGTCGGGACGGTTTCAGGACTGCGCGGGGCGCAGCCGGAGTCCCGACATGCCGCCGTCCACCTCGATGAAGGTGCCGGTGGTGGAGCCGGACAGCGGGCTCACCAGGTACAGCACCGCTCCGGCGACCTCGCCGGCCGAGACGAGGCGGCCGTGCGGCTGACGCGCCTCGAGGGCGGCGCGCTCGGCGGCCGGGTCGGGCGCGCTGTCGAGCAGCCTGGCCACCCACGGCGTGTCGGCCGTGCCGGGGTTCACGGCGTTGACGCGGATGCCTTCGCGCACGTGGTCCGCGGCCATGGCGCGCGTCAGCGACAGCACGGCGCCCTTCGACGCGCTGTACAGTGCGCGCTGCGGCAGGCCAGCCGTCGCGGCGATGGACGAGGTGTTGCAGATCGCGGCCGCGGGGGACCGGCGCAGCCACGGCAGGGCGGCGGCGGTGACGCGCGCGATGCCGGTGACGTTGATCGACAGGACGCGCGCCCACTCCTCGTCGTCGTTGGCGGCGATGTCGCCCTGCGCGCCGATGCCGGCGTTGTTGACGAGGATGTCGATGCGGCCGAACCGCTCGCCCACCTCGGCGACCGCGCGGTCGACCGCGGCGCGGTCGGACACATCGGCGGCGAAGGCGGCGAACCGGGGGTCGGCGCCCGAGGTGTCGCGGTCGAGGATCGCGACCTCGGCACCCTGATCGGCGAGCGTCGCGGCGATGGCGGCGCCGATGCCCGACGCGCCGCCGGTCACGACGGCGACCAGGCCGTCCAGCTGCGAGGCGCTCATCGGGCCGCCTCCCACGCTGTGAACTCCTGGCGCTGCGCGCCGAGGCCCTCGATCTCGATGTCGACGACGTCGCCCGGGGCGAGGTAGGGGAAGCGCCCCGACAGTGCGACGCCCTCGGGCGTGCCGGTGAGGACCAGGTCGCCGGGCTCGAGGGTCAGGAACTGCGACAGGTGCCACACGATGTGGTCGACGGGGAAGATCATGTCGGCGGTCGACGAGTCCTGGCGCGGCTCGCCGTTGACGCGGCTGCGCAGGCGGAGCGCCTGCGGGTCGACCTCGTCGGGGGTGACCAGCCACGGCCCGGTCGGGTTGAAGCCGGGCGCGCACTTGCCCTTGGACCACTGCCCGCCCGACACCTCGAGCTGGAAGGTCCGCTCCGACACGTCGTTCGCGGCGACGAAGCCCGCGATGTGCGCCGCGGCGTCGGCGGCCGAGTCGAGGTAGGCGGCGCGGCGCCCGATCACGATGCCGAGCTCGACCTCCCAGTCGGTCTTCTCGCTGCCGCGCGGGATCGTGACGGGGTCGTACGGGCCGACCACCGTGTTGGGGGTCTTGAGGAACATCACCGGCATGCTCGGCGGGGCGGAGCCGGACTCGGCCGCGTGCGCGGCGTAGTTCATGCCGATGCACACGACGGCGCTCGGCCGGGCGATCGGGGCGCCGACACGCAGGGCGTCTGCGCCCTCCAGCACCGGGAGCCGCCCCTCGGCGATCGCCGCGGACGTGCGGCCGACGGGGTCGTCGGCGAGGAATCGGCCGTCGACATCGGATGTGAGCGGGCGCAGATCGAGGTGACGGTCGCCGTCGAGGACGACGGGGATCTCGCTTCCGGGCTCGCCGAGGCGCGCGAACTTCATTGCTCTCCTGAACTCTCGTGCGGGGCGGCGTCCGTGCCGTCGTGGTCCGCGGGGCGTGATTGACAGTATAGACATCCGATGTTTACACTGCGAGCGGTCCGTAACAGCGGATCCAGACATTCAGGAGCCGCCCCGTGAGCCGCATCGTCGCCTTCGAGACGACCGATATCCGCTTCCCGACGTCGCTGAGCCTCGACGGCTCCGACGCCATGAACCCCGACCCCGACTACTCCGCCGCCTACCTGCGGGTGGTGACGGATGCCGCCGACGACGTCTCCGGTCACGCCTTCGTCTTCACGATCGGCCGGGGCAACGACGTGCAGGTCGCGGCGCTCGACGCGCTCGCCGCGCATCTGGTCGGACGCGAGCTGGAGCCTCTCCTCGACGATATGGGCGCGACCAACCGCGAGCTCATCGGCGACTCGCAGCTGCGCTGGCTCGGCCCGGAGAAGGGCGTCATGCACATGGCGATCGGCGCGGTGGTCAACGCGCTGTGGGACATCAAGGCCAAGCGCGCGGGGCTGCCGCTGTGGCAGCTGCTGTCGAGGATGTCGCCGGAGGAGATCGTCGGACTGGTCGACTTCCGCTACCTCACCAACGCCCTCACGCCCGAGGACGCGCTCGCCATCCTCCGTGCCGCCGAGCCCGGCCGGGCGCAGCGCGAGCAGGAGCTCCTGGCGACCGGCTACCCGGCCTACACGACGAGCCCCGGCTGGCTCGGCTACTCCGACGAGAAGCTGGCCCGGCTGTGCCGCGAGGCGATCGCGGACGGCTTCGGGCAGATCAAGCTCAAGGTGGGCGCGGACCTGCAGGACGACATCCGCCGCTTCCGGGTCGCCCGCGAGGTCTGCGGGCCGGACTTCCCGATCGCCATCGACGCCAACCAGCGGTGGGAGGTGTCCGAGGCCATCGCGTGGGTGAACGCGCTCGCCGAGTTCCGGCCGGCCTGGATCGAGGAGCCCACGAGCCCCGACGACGTGATCGGCCACGCGGAGATCGCCCGCGGCGTCGCCCCGATCCGCGTCGCCACCGGCGAGCACGCCCAGAACCGGGTCATCTTCAAGCAGCTGCTGCAGGCCGAGGCGCTGTCGGTCATGCAGATCGACGCCGTCCGCGTGGCAGGTGTCAACGAGAACATCGCCAACCTGCTGCTGGCGGCGAAGTTCGGTGTGCCGGTGTGCCCGCACGCCGGCGGCGTGGGACTGTGCGAGGCGGTGCAGCACCTGTCGATGTTCGACTTCGTCGCCGTCAGCGGCACCCGCGACGGCCGCATGATCGAGTACGTCGACCACCTGCACGAGCACTTCGTCGTGCCGACCGACATCCGCGGGGGCGCGTACATGGCCCCGCTCGCACCCGGCGCCGGCATGGAGATGAAGGCCGAGAGCCGCGCGGCCTACGAGTGGGAGGTCGCCCGTGCGGCCGTCTGAGTCCCGGGTGCCGGCGCTGCCCCGCCTCGGCTACGGTGCGGCGAACATCGGCAACCTGTTCCGCGAGGTCACCGACGATCAGGCGTGGGCGATCCTCGACGCGGCGTGGGAGAGCGGCATCCGCTACTACGACACCGCGCCCCACTACGGGCTGGGGCTCTCGGAGCGCCGCCTCGGCGCCTTCCTGCGGACGAAGCCCCGGGACGAGTTCGTCCTCTCGACCAAGGCGGGACGGCTGCTGCGTCCCAACCCGGACGACGACGGCGGGCTCGACCTCGCCAACGACTTCCACGTGCCGACGACCGTCCGCCGCGAGTGGGACTTCTCGGCGGACGGCATCCGCGCGAGCCTCGACGAGTCGCTCGAGCGGCTCGGACTGGACCGCGTCGACATCCTCTACCTGCACGATCCCGAGCGGCATGACCTCCAGCTGGCGCTGCGCGAGGGGTTCCCCGCCCTCGAGCAACTGCGCGGCGACGGCGCCGTCGCCGCGATCGGCATCGGCTCGATGGTCGCCGACGCGCTGGCGGCTGCGGTCGAGCAGGCCGATCTCGACGTCATCATGATCGCCGGCAGGTACACCCTGCTGGAGCAGCCCGCGGCCGACGCGGTGCTGCCGGCCTGTCACGACCGCGGGACCGGCGTGGTGGCGGCATCCGTCTTCAACTCCGGCCTGCTCGCGAAGGAAGAGCCGAGCCGGGACGACCGGTACGAGTACGGACGGATGCCGGACGCGCTGTGGGACCGGCTCCAGCGCCTCCTCGCCGTGTGCCGAGCGCACGGCGTCGCCCTCCCCGCCGCGGCGGTGCAGTTCCCGCTCCGCGACCCGGCGGTGCGCTCGGTCGTCGTCGGCGGGAGCCGCCCGGAGCAGCTGCGGCGCAACGCCGAGCTGATGGAGGTCGGCATACCCGCGGGCCCGTGGGAGGATCTGGCCGCGGAAGGACTCATCCGCTGACGAAAGGACCCCTCATGCTCGAGGGCATCGACCCCCTGCTCACCGGCGAGCTTCTGCTGCACCTGGACCGCATGGGTCACTCCGATGCGATCGTGGTCGCCGACGCGCACTTCCCGGCGTGGGCGGTGGGCACCCGCGTCGTCGACCTCCCCGGCACGACGACGCCGCAGGTCGTCGCGGCGGTGCGCACGGTGCTCCCGCTCGACGACGCGCCGGCGCTCGACCTCATGGCGTCGGCCGACGGCGAGGTGCTCGACGTGCAGCGCGAGCTCGCCGCGGCCGCCGGCACCGACGCCCCGCGCTACGTCGACCGGTTCGACTACTACGAGCTGGCGAAGAAGGCCTATGTCGTCGTGCGCACGGGTGAGACGCGCAAATACGGCAACGCCCTGCTGCGCAAGGGTGTCGTGGGACATCCCTCCGCCTGAGCGGCGACGGCCGGCGGCACCCGGCCGATGCCAGCCGGCGGCTCGGCGCTGTCGTCAGTCGTTCAGCCCGAACAGATCCAGCGGGTGAGTGAGGCGCCACCACGGCGACGGGTCTGGCACTTCCTCCGCCAGGCGCAGATCCACCGTCGCGTCGTCGAGCGGGCCGGTCACGGTGAGCGAGCCCACCACGTCACCCTCGTCGCGGGCGTCGCCGAGGTCGTAGGTGGTCGCGACCGCGCCCGTGCCGCCGTTCCACAGCACCACCGACGCGTCGCCGGCCGTGAGGACGTCGACGTCGTCGCCCCAGCGCGTCTCGACGATGCCGGCGACGGTCCCCGCCGTCACCGAGGGCTTCAGCTGCAGCTCCTGCTCGAGCTGGGAGTAGATCGCACGCGAGGCGGCGAGCCGGGACTCGTCGTCCGGCTGGCCCAGCACCGAGGCGTAGAGGCGCACCGTCGTGTCGCCGATCGCGACGTCCTTGGCCGACAGCAGGTTCCACTCGTCGAGCGTGCCGGTCTTGATCCCCACGACCCCCGGGTCCGCCAGCAGCTCGTTGGTGTTCTCGACGAGGCCCGCGCCCGGCAGCTCGGTCGACTGCTTGGCGACGATCTCCGCGATGACCGGGTGGGCGAGGGCCTTCTGCGCGAGGGTGATGAGAGCCTCGGGTGAGGCGCTGTTGCGCGGATCCATCCCGGTGGGCTCGACGACCTGGACGCCCGTCACGCCGTGCGCGGCCAGCCACTCGGTCGCCGCCGCCGCGTAGACGGCGTCGGACGGCCACAGGTTCTGCGCCAGGCGATCGGCGTAGTTGTTCGCCGAGCCGATGAGCATGCCCTCGAGCATCTGGTACTCGGTGAGGCTGCCGCCCACGGGCACGTCGAGCGCCGACTCGCCGCGGGCGCGGTACTGCCAGTACCGGTAGTTGTCGGAGGCGCTGAAGCGGAACTCGGGGCCGGTCTCGCCGAGCGCGAGCGGCATCTCGTCGAGGACGACCAGGGCGGTCACGACCTTCGTGATGCTCGCGATGGCGGACGGGTCGGGCGACGACGTGAGGAGGCCCGGGATGCCGCCGACCGCGGCCGCCGCGCTGCCCTGGGCGGGCCAGACCGGCACCGCCGCGGGTGCCGCCTCAGGCTGCACCTCGATCGCGGTGACCGTCGGCGCGACCGCGTGCAGGGGCCACAGCAGCGTCGTCGCGGAGTACGCGCCGACCAGGCCGGCGATCACCAGCGTCGGCACCAGCACCCCGGGACGCAGCGGCGACTGGCGCGGCGGGTCGGCGAGCAGGCTCGGCTCGACGGCGACGTACGGCGTCGACGCGGCCACGAGGTCGCCCGGGGTCGAGCCCGCGGCGAGCGTCGTGTCATCGACCCACGCGAGCGCGGTCCGCCCTCCCGTCGCGGTCGCGGTCGCGGCCTCGGCGGAGACCGGGTCGCCCGTCGGCGGGCCCGGCTCGGTGGCCGCGGGGGGTTCGCTCGGCTGAGCGGCCGCGGCGGGTTCGCTCGGCTGAGCGGCCGCGGCGGCTTCGCTCGACTCGAGAGCGGCGACGGCGCCCACGAGGGGAGGGGTCAGCGTGGTCCCGGGCGGCTCGAAGACGGGCACCGTCGGCGCCGCGACGGCCGTGGCGCCGCCGAGGGGCACGGTCGCGATCGTCGCGGGCACGAGCGGGACCTCGTCGGGCGCCGTGTGAGTTCCGGGGTGCGACGAATCGGCCGCGCCGCCGGTGGGCATGGTCAGCGTCCCGCTGTCGGCCGGATCCTCGGGGGACCCGCCCGGCACGGCCCTCGACCGCGTCCGATGCGCACGGCGCGTCGGTGCGGGAACGTCATCGGGGGTCACGCACCCCAAAATACCCGTCATGGCGGCGGTATACTCGCCATACGACCACGGGAGTCCGGTGAGCCGGGCTGAGAGGAAGCGAACCACGCTTCGACCGTCGAACCTGATCCGGATCATGCCGGCGCAGGGAGGAGTTCACATGCACGCATCCACGTCCGCATCCACCCCCGTTGCGGCCACCTCGGCGACCACCCGCAGTCTGCGGTGGCGCGTCGTCGACATCGTCGTCGCCGCGGTCCTCGGCGTCGCCATCGGCCTCGTCTTCTGGGCCTGGAACACCGTCGGCTACGCCTGGTTCACCGCGATGGACGGGCTCACACCCGGCCTCGGCGGCCTGGCGGTCGGCATCTGGCTGATCGGCGGTGTCATCGGCGGCCTCGTCATCCGCAAGCCAGGTGCGGCGCTGATCGTCGAAGTGATCGCGGCGATCGTCTCGATGCTCATCGGCAACGTGTGGGGGGTCTCCACGCTCCTGTCGGGGCTCGTCCAGGGACTCGGGGCGGAGCTCGTCTTCGCACTCTTCCTCTACCGGCGCTTCACGCTGCCGGTCGCGATGCTGGCCGGTGTCGGCGCCGCGGTCGGGGCGTGGGTGTTCGAGCTGTTCTACGGCAGCTCGCCGAACATCCTCAAGACGCTCGAGTTCAACACGATCTACCTGATCTCGCTCATCGTCTCGGGCGCGCTGCTGGCCGGGCTGGTCGGCTGGCTCGCGGTGCGCGCGCTCGCCGCGACGGGCGCGCTCAGCCGCTTCGCCGCCGGACGCGAAGCGCGCCGCGAGGTCTGACGATGCCGGGCACCCGTCCTGGCCGCATCACCGCGGCGGGCTGGGGGTGGCGCTACGCCGGGCGGCGCGCGCCGGCGGTGCGCGACATTACCTTCACGATCGAGCCGGGTGAGCGCGTGCTGCTGCTCGGCGCCTCGGGCGCGGGCAAGTCGACGCTGCTGGCCGGGATGGCGGGGCTCCTCGGCGGCGCCGACGAGGGTGACGAGACCGGCTCGCTGCTCATCGACGGCGAGCGCGCCGAAGCGCACCGCGGACGCGTCGGCCTGGTGCTCCAGGACCCCGACGCCGGTGTCGTGCTGGCCAAGGTGGGCGACGATGTGGCGTTCGGGGCCGAGAACCTCGGGGTGCCGGCGGCCGAGATCCCGGCGCGCGTGACCGAGGCGCTCGACGCGGTGGGGCTGCGCGTCCCGCTCGGCCGGCCCACCAAGGCGCTCTCCGGTGGCCAGAAGCAGCGCCTCGCGCTGGCCGGGGTGCTCGCGATGCGCCCGGGCGTGCTCCTGCTGGACGAGCCGACCGCGAACCTCGACCCCGACGGGGTGCGCGAGGTGCGCGCGAGCGTCGAGCGGGTGCTGGCCGAGACGGGGGCCACGCTCGTGGTGATCGAGCACCGCACCGCGGTGTGGGCCGATCTCATGGACCGGGTCATCGTCGTCGGCGCGGACGGCGGACTCCTCGCCGACGGCACCCCGGCCGACGTGTTCGCCCGTCACGGCGCGGACCTCGCGGCCGCGGGGGTCTGGGTGCCGGGGATGCCCGTCGACCTGCCCGTGCTGCCCGCCGCTCAGCCCGACGCGGCGGCGGCGCTGGCGGCATCCGCTCTCTCCCTCTCGCGGGACGGGCGGTCGATCGTGCGCGCCGGGCTCGACCTGACCGTGCCCCGTGGCGCGGCGACCGCCATCACCGGGCCCAACGGCGCCGGCAAGTCCACGCTCGCCCTCACCCTCGCAGGGCTGCTGCCCGAGGCGGCGGGGGAGGTCGTCGCGGCCCCCGAGCTGGCGGGGCGGTCGGGGCGCCGCCCGTCGCGCTGGACGTCGCGAGAGCTGCTCACCCGCATCGGCACGGTGTTCCAGGAGCCCGAGCACCAGTTCCTCGCCTCGTCGGTGCGCGACGAGCTCGCCATCGGCCCGCGCTCGCGCGGCGTCGACGCGGCGGCCGTCGCCGTGATCGTCGACGAGCTGCTCGAGCGGCTGCACCTCGCCCCGCTCGCCGCGGCGAACCCGTTCACGCTGTCGGGCGGGCAGAAGCGCCGGCTGTCGGTCGCCACCGTGCTCGCCGACGCGCCGCCGGTCATCGTGCTCGACGAGCCCACCTTCGGGCAGGACCGCCGCGGCTGGATCGAGCTCGTGCAGCTGCTGCAGTCCGAGATCGCCGCCGGTACGACGGTCGTCGCCGTCACCCATGACGAGGACGTGCTGCGCCACCTCGGCGGCCATCGCATCGAGCTCGGCGCCCCCGTCCCGGCAGGAGCTCGGCCGTGACCGCGGTCGAGGCGCGCGAGGGCGTCCCGGAGGCGACCGCCGAGGCGCGCGCGTGGCTGGACGGCGTCAACCCGGTCACCCGGATCGTGCTCGCGCTGCTGCTGTCGGTGCCGCTCCTCGCCTCGATCGACGTCACCAGCTCGCTCGTCGCGATCGCGCTGCAGCTCGTCTGCATCCCGCTCACCGGCCTCGCCGTCGTGACCGTGCTGATGCGGATGCTGCCGGTCCTGGTCTTCGCGCCGGTCGCGGGGGTGAGCATGCTGCTGTACGCCGAGCCCGGGGGGACCGTCCACTGGTCGTTCTGGTACGCGACGATCAGCGACGACTCGATCGCCCTCGCCGTCGCGGTGTGCCTGCGGGTGCTCGCGCTGGCGTTGCCCACCATCCTCCTCTTCGGGCGCACCGACCCCACCGAGCTCGCCGACGCGCTCGCCCAGGTGGCGAAGCTGCCGAGCCGGTTCGTGCTCGGCGTGCTGGCCGGCACCCGCACGCTGGGCCTCTTCCTCGACGACTGGCGCAGCATGCAGCTGGCGCGCCGCGCGCGCGGGGTCGGCGACACCGGTGCCGTCCGCCGCTTCCTCTCCATGGCGTTCGTGCTGCTGGTGTTCGCCGTCCGCCGCGGCACGAAGCTCGCGATGGCGATGGAGGCACGCGGCTTCGGGTCCGGCATCCCGCGCACGTGGTCGCGCCCGTCGCGCCTGCACGCACGGGACGCCGTGGCGCTGGCGGGCGGTGTGGCGATCATGGCCGCGGCGATCGGCGCCGCGGTGGCCGTCGGCACCTTCCGCTTCGTGTGGTCCTGACACCGGTCGGCGGCGAGCATCCGACCGGGCGGCCCGCCGCGTCAGTCCGCGGCGTCAGTCCGCGGCGTCAGTCCGCGGCGACGAGCCTCTCGTACGCCGGCTGCAGCGCCGGGAAGTAGTCGTCCCACCTGACCTCGTCGGGATCCAGGCCCGCCTGCGCCGCCACCAGCCGGTCCAGGTAGTACTCCCAGCCCGGGCCGATCGACCCCACGTCCTCACTGGGATTCAGGCGCTGCCCGAAGGTGAGCACGGTGTCTCCTGGCACGTCCTCCGCGAGCTCGAACCACAGGTGCCACGAGCCGCTGCCCTGCGACGTGTCGCCGGAGAACCGCCGCGGGCGATCGCACTCGAGGATCGTGTACTCCTCCGGCTCCGGCTCCTGTCCCTCCGCGGTCATGTAGAAGGTCACGCGGCCGGACGCCGGATCGCCCTCCCAGCGCCCGATCCAGCGCTCGAGGCGCTCGGACTCGGTCAGCTCCCGCCACACCGCATCGGCGGTCGCCCGAAACCGCCGGAGGATGACGAGGTTCGGGTGTCCGTCGATCTTGCAGACGGTGCCGGTGATTTCGGTCATGTCGCGTTCCAGAGGTCTCGGTAGTACGACAGGCGCTCGCGGTCGGGGGCGACCCCGTACGCCTCGATGAGGGCGTCCTCCCATCCCTCGCCATAGTTCCACGCCGTCGACATCGACGCCACGGCGATGTCCGCCCAGCGGTCGGCGACCCCCAGCGTCCCCAGGTCGACGTGGGCGACCCACCGGCCGTCGTCGCCGATGAGCGTGTTGGGGCAGCACGCGTCGCCGTGGCACACGACGAGACGGTCGACCGGCGGCGGCTCGCGCAGCGCATCGGGCACGCGGATGCCGCGCCCCGCCGCATTCGCGATGCGCCCGGCGACACCCCAGTCGAACGGGCAGTCCGCGACCGGCAGCGCGTCGTGCAGGGCCCGGAGGCCCTCGCCGACCGCCCGGACGGCGGTCGCGGGATCGGCGACCCAGCGGGGGTCGACGGCCGAGAGACCGGGGAGTGCGGTCGTCACCAACCACTCGTGCGTGTCGTCGCCGCCGACCTCGAGCACGCGCGGCACGGCGATGCGGGCGACGGCCCAGTCGAGCCGCTCGGCCTCGCCGGCGAAGGACGATTCGGCGTTGCGCGGGCCGTGCTTGATGTACCGGCCGTCGTCGGTGCGGAAGGTCACCCCGCCGTAATCGTTGCGCCACACCGGCACGAGGCGCGTCCCGCCCGCGAGCAGGCGCACGCGCGGCGGCACGACGACGTCTTCAGCCGGGATCGACACCCTCCCATCCTGCCGGGTCAGGCCCCGAGGACCTCCCGGGTCAGGCCTCGAGGACCTCCCGCAGGATGAGCGCGTGGTTGTGGGACTCGTCGGCGACGGCGTGCAGCAGCGTCACGACCGGGTGGGCGGCCAGCTCCGCGCGCAGCGACGCGACGGCCGTGCGCGTGGGGCCGTCGAGCTCGGCGCGGTAGGCGGTCTCGAAGTCCGCCCACGACAGGTCGCCGTGGTGGAACTCCCTGCGCAGGTCCGTCGAGGGCGCCACCTCCTTCGCCCACAGGTCGAGGGCGGCGCGCTCCTTCGTCAGCCCGCGCGGCCAGAGCCTGTCCACCAGCACGCGGAACCCGTCGTCCGGGTCGGGGTCCTCGTACACGCGCTTGAGCCGGATCTCCACCCGTCCAGTCAACCCCGCCCGCCGCTGCCGCGCCACCGCGCGGCGTGACCGATCGGCGGTCGCACGACTAGCCTGGGGGCGGCGGCCTCCCAGCGTCGCGGCTGATACTCAGTCCCGCGTATGCTGGTACGCGGTTTCGCGACATTCCGGACTTCGAAGGAGAATCCATGGATCTGACGGATGCCTCGGCCCTCGTCACCGGCGGCGCGAGCGGGCTCGGCCTCGCCACCGCACGGCGCCTCGCCGCGGCGGGCGCCCTCGTCACGATCGTGGACCTCCCCACTTCCGCCGGGGCCGGCGTCGCCGCCGAGCTCGGCGGGTCGTTCGCCCCCGCCGATGTCACCGACCCGGAGCAGGTCGCGGCCGCGGTGACGACGGCGGCGGCATCCGCTCCGCTGCGGGTCGTGGTCAACTGCGCCGGCATCGCGCCGCCGGCCAAGGTGCTCGACCGCGAGGGCCGCCCGACGCCGCTGGACGCGTTCGAGCGGATCGTGCGCGTCAACCTCGTCGGCACCTACAACGTCATCGCCCAGGCATCCGCCGTCATGGCCAGGACCGATCCCACCGCGGACGGCGATCGCGGCGTCATCGTCAGCACGGCGAGCGTCGCGGCGTTCGACGGACAGATCGGTCAGCCCGCGTACTCGGCGTCGAAGGGCGGCGTGCACGCGATGACCCTGCCGATCGCGCGCGAGCTCGCGCGGTACGGCATCCGCGTCGTCACGATCGCCCCCGGCATCATGGAGACCCCCATGCTCGCCTCGCTGCCCCAGGCCGCGCAGGACTCCCTCGGCGAGCAGGTGCCGTATCCGAACCGCCTCGGCAGGCCGGACGAGTACGCGCGTCTGGTGATGTCGATCGTCGACAACGGCTACCTCAACGGCGAGACCATCCGCCTCGACGGCGCCATCCGCATGGCGCCGAAGTAAGGAAACCGCATGAGCGACTCGATCCTCGTCACCCGCGACGGCGCCCTGGCGCGCGTGACGTTCAACAGGCCCGCCTTCCTCAACGCCATGGGCTTCGAGATGGGCGGCCGCTGGCGCGACGTGGCGCACGAGCTCACGTCCGACGACTCGGTCGGAGCCATCATCCTGGATGCCGCCGGCCCGGCCTTCTGCGCCGGCGGCGACGTGCTCGAGATGGCGACGTCGGGGGCCTCCGGTGCCGACGTCACGGCTGCCGCGCACACGATCCACGACGGCATCCGCACCTTCGCCGAATCCTCCACGCCGATCGTCGCCGCCGTGCAGGGCGCGGTCGCCGGCGGGGGCCTCGGGCTCATGCTGACGGCGGACTACATCGTCGCGTCCGACCAGGCGAAGTTCGTCAGCAAGTACGCCAACATCGGCCTGACGCCCGACCTGGGGGTCTCGACGCTGCTGCCGGCCGCCGTCGGGCAGCGTCGTGCCCTGCAGCTGCTGCTCCAGGACCTCACGATCGACGCGGCCACCGCGCTGGACTGGGGCCTGGTCACCGAGGTCGCGCCCGCGGGCGAGGTCGCGGCGCGGGCCGAGGCGGTCGCCCGGTTCTGGCTCGACGGCGCGACCGGTGCGTTCGGGCAGGCCAAGCGTCTCGTGCGCACCGGAGCCGGACGATCCTTCGCCGACAACCTGGACGACGAGGCGGCCTCGATCGGCGCCCGCTTCGACACCGACGAGTCGAAGGCCCGCGTCGCCGCCTTCGCCGCGGCATCCGCCAAATCCCGCCCCTGACCCCACCCCGCCCCAGACCCGCCCCCGCCCCCACCCAAACACCGTCGAGATACCGCGACCTCGCCGAACGACCACGTCATCGACGCCGACAACGTGCTAGCTCGCCGAGAACACACGATCTCGACGGAAGTGCGACCCGAAAGGACCCCGAGATGAGCGACAAGCCCCTCGCCGGCAAGACCATCCTGATGTCCGGCGGCAGCCGCGGCATCGGGCTCGCCATCGCCCTGCGCGCCGCCCACGACGGCGCGAACGTGGCACTCCTGGCCAAGACCGACACCCCGCACCCCAAGCTGGAGGGCACCGTGCACTCGGCCGCGGAGCAGATCCGCGAGGCGGGCGGTCAGGCGCTGCCGATCGTCGGCGACGTCCGCAACGACGACGACGTCACCGAGGCGGTGCTCAAGACACAGGGGGAGTTCGGCGGCATCGACATCGTCGTGAACAACGCCTCGGTCATCGACCTGTCCCGCTCGCTCGATCTCGACGCGAAGAAGTACGACCTCATGCAGGACGTGAACGTCCGCGGCACCTTCATGCTGTCGAGGGCCGCGGTGCCGATCCTGAAGGATGCCGCCAACCCGCACATCCTGTCGCTCTCGCCGCCCCTCAACCTGTCGCCGAAGTGGCTGGGAGGGCACACCGGCTACACGCTGGCGAAGTACGGGATGACCATGGCGACGCTGGGGCTCGCGGCCGAGTTCGCCGACGCGGGCATCGCCGCGAACACGCTGTGGCCGCGCACCACGATCGCCACGGCCGCCGTCAAGTTCGCCCTGGGCGGCGACCGCATGATGAAGGTGAGCCGGACCCCCGAGATCTACGCCGACGCCGCGTACGAGATCTTCACCAAGCCGTCGCGGTCGTTCACCGGCCGGACGCTCATCGTCGAGGACGTGCTCGAGGCGGCCGGCGTGACCGACTTCTCCGGCTACGCCGCCGTCCCGGGAACCCCCGACTCGGAGCTCTTCCCCGACATCTTCCTGGATTGACCCCGGGTCGGCCCGCACCGCCTTTCCGGGCCGACCGGGCCGACGTAGGGTGGCTCCATGGCGGTACGGAGCCTGTTCCCGATCCTGCTCGCGCGAGACCTTCCGGGCCTCGTGAGGTTCTACGAGACCGCGCTCGGCGCCTCGGTGCCCTACCGCTTCGCCGGCGGGGACGAGGACGACTACGTCTCGCTCCAGATCGGCGAGGTGTCGCTGGGCATCGGCCGCGACCTCGACGCGCTGCCGCCCTCGGTCGGCGACCGGGTCGCGCTGTGGTTCTACGTGGACGACGTCGACGCGACCTATGCGGCCTGGCTCGCGGCCGGCGGTCGTGCGGAGCAGCCGCCCGCCGACATGGCGTGGGGCGAGCGCGTCGCGCAGGTGCGGGACCCCGCCGGCAACCTCGTCAACCTCGGCGCCGAGCCGCCCGACGAGCCGCCCGAGCCGCCCGCAGCGCCGCCGGCGTGACGCGAGCGGTCAGATGAGGCCCAGGCGCCGGAAGGCGTTGGCGATCCCGTCGTCGAGCACGTCTGTGGTGACGAAGTCGGCGAGGGCCTTGAGCTCGGGGTGGGCGTTGCCCATCGCGACCGCGACGCCGCACACCTGGAACATCTCGACGTCGTTCCAGCTGTCTCCGACGGCGACGGCGTCGGCGGCGTCGATGCCGAGGCGGTCCAGCAGCAGCTCGATCGCGGAGCCCTTGGTCGTGTCGCGCTCGTTGATCTCGCCGTTCGAGCCGCCCGGCAGCGGCATGCTGCCCGGCACCACGAGGAACCGGTCCCCGAGGTCGGCGCGCAGCTGCTCGAGGCCGTCCTCGTGGTCGCTGACGAACACCGCCTTGTCGATGCGGCCGAGGTCGGCCTCTTCGATCGGCGGGAAGGTGCGCTGGGCCAGCCCCACCAGCGAGTCCTCCGGGCGCACCTCGCCGCCCGCGGCCTCGCGGGCCTCCAGTGCCGCGGCATAGTCGCGCATGAGCTCGGCCATGTCATCGCTGGCGTAGACGCCGTCGCGGGTCTGGAGGAAGAAGCGGATGCCGCGGCTGCGCATCGCCGCCAGCAGGCGCTCCGTCGCCTCGCGCGGGAGCGGGCGGTCGATGACGACCTCGTCGCCGGAGACGACCAGGGCGCCGGAGTTCGTCACCGCGCCGTCGAAGCCGATCTCGGCGACATTCGGGTGGATGTCGGCGGCGGAGCGCCCGGTGCTGAGGTAGACGAGGTGCCCGGCCGCGCGGGCGGCGCGCACGGCGTCGCCGGTCGAGGGGGCGACATACGATCCGTGCTCGAGGATCGTGCCGTCGACATCGAGGAAGATGATCCGCCGCCGGTGGGGACGCGTCGCGTCGGCGGCCGTTGAGCCTGTCAGAGTGGTCATCAGTGCTCGTTCCCGGTGAGGAGGAGGATGCCGCCGAGGCCGATCATGAGGCCGCCGCCGGTCGCGGACAGCCGCGCGATCCGCTTCGGCGATCGCCCGAACCAGCCGCGGGCGCCCGCGGCGATCAGCGCCCAGATCGCGTCGGAGACGAGCGCGATCGCGAAGAACACCAGGCCGAGCACGATCATCTGCAGCGGCACGGAGCCCGTCGAGAGGTCGACGAACTGGGGGAGCACCGCGACGAAGAACGCGATGGTCTTGGGGTTCGTCACGCCCACCACGAAGCCCTCGCCCAGCTGACGCCACGCCGAGCGGGGCAGGACGCCGCCGTCGGCCTCCGCCGCCGCCCGGTCGCGGTGCCGGATCGCCTGGATGCCGAGGTACACCAGGTACAGCGCGCCGGCGATCTTGAGGATCGTGAACAGCACGACCGACTGCGCCACGATGCCGCCCACGCCCAGCGCGACGAGTGCGATGACCGGCAGTAGCCCGAGGGCGTTGCCGAGCACGCTCAGCAGGCCGCCCACGCGCCCGAGCGCGAGTGCGCGCCCGATCGTGAAGAGCACGCTCGGGCCCGGAATCACGATCAGCACCAGCGCGGCGAGCGTGAAGGCGAGCAGGTTCTCGAGGGGGACCACGGTGCACACCCTAGCCTTCTCCGCCGGGCGGTTCAGAGCCGCTTGCGCAGGAACACCTGCTCGGTGCCGTCGTCGCCCTGGACGCGCTCGGTCTCGACGTAGCCCTCGCGCTCGTACAGGCGCAGGTTCGCCTCGCTGAGCGACCCGGTGAACAGCTCGGCCTCGGTCGCGCCCGCTTCCGCCCCGCGACGCTCGACGGCGGCCAGCAGCGTCGTGCCGATGCCTTCGCCGGCCCGGTCCGGCGCGATCGCGATGCGCCCGACGAGCAGCAGTGACCCGTCCAGGCGTGCCCGCACCGCGCCCACCATGCGGGGCCCGTCCAGCGCGACGCACCCGATGTTCTCGTGCAGCTCGGACTCGACCTCCTCGAGGGTCTGCGTCAGCGGCGGCATCTCGGGCGTCCCGTAGATCAGCGCCTCCTGCACGAACGCGGCGCGCTGGAGCGTCATCACCTCGCCGGCGTCGTCGGGGCGGATGGGGCGCACGGTCAGATCGTCCATGCGGCCACGCTAGCCAGGCGCTGCGCCGGCATGCGGGGGATTGACGGCGTCATCGGGCATCGGGCATCGGGCATCGGGCATCGGCATCCGTCCAGGCGTCGTCGCCTACCCTGGAACCCATGACCGAGTCCTCCCCCGTCCGCGCCACGAAGCCGAAGCAGGTGCGCCCGGCGACCGAGGGGTGGACCCAGAAGAAGGATGCCGAGGGGCGGCCGCTCCTGCAGTTCGCCAGTCCCAAGCGCGGCAAGCCCCCGGTGCACATGGCCGATCTCACTCCCGAGGAGCGGGTCGCGAAGGTGAAGGAGCTCGGGATGCCGGGCTTCCGCGCGAAGCAGCTCGAGAAGCACTACTTCCAGCACTGGACCCACGACCCGGCCGACATGACCGACCTGCCGGCCGAGGGCCGCGACGAGTTCGTGCACGGCGTGGTGCCCTCCCTCCTCACCGAGGTGCGGCGCCTCGAGACCGATCGCGGCGACACGATCAAGTTCCTGTGGAAGCTGCACGACGGCGCGCTCGTCGAGTCGGTGCTCATGCGCTACCCGGGCCGCATCACGCTGTGCGTCTCGAGCCAGGCCGGGTGCGGCATGAACTGTCCGTTCTGCGCGACCGGGCAGGCGGGCCTCACCCGCAACATGTCGGCGGCCGAGATCGTCGAGCAGATCGTGCGCGCCAACCGCCTCATCGCCGAGGGTGGACTCGGCGGCAAGAAGAAGACCGATCACTCCGCCGAACGAGTGTCGAACATCGTGTTCATGGGCATGGGCGAGCCGCTGGCGAACTACGCGCGGGTGATGCAGGCGGTGCGTGTCATGACCGACAAGCAGCACGGCCTCGGCATGAGCGCTCGCGGCATCACCGTGTCGACGGTCGGACTCGTGCCCGCGATCACGAAGCTCGCGAACGAGGACATCCCGGTGACCTTCGCGCTCTCGCTGCACGCGCCCGACGACAAGCTCCGCGACGAGCTGATCCCCGTCAACTCCCGCTGGAAGGTCGACGAGGCCCTCGACGCCGCCCGTGCGTACTTCGACAAGACCGGACGACGCGTCTCGATCGAGTACGCGCTCATCAAGGACATGAACGACCACGCGTGGCGCGCCGACCTCCTCGCCGAGAAGCTCAACGCCCGCGGGCGCGGCTGGGTGCACGTGAACCCGATCCCGCTCAACCCGACCCCCGGCTCCATCTGGACGGCGTCCGAGGTGCCGGTGCAGAACGAGTTCGTGCGGCGGCTCAACGACGCGGGCATCCCGACCACTCTCCGCGACACCCGCGGCAAGGAGATCGACGGCGCCTGCGGCCAGCTGGTCGCCACCGAGGAGGACGCCGCGGTCGCCGCGGCGACCCCGCTCGAGGTGTGACGGATTCCGGATGCCGCGGGCCGCGGCATCCGCTCGACGACGAGGGTCTTCCACCTGGCGTCCAGGTTGCGTTGTCTAGGGTGTCCGGATGTCTTTCTCCGCTCACCGGCCGGGCCGATTCGGCTCCGACGGCCGCATCGAGTTCGACGCGCCGGCCGATCAGGCCGATGAGCTGTACCTCGACGACGTCCGCGCCGCGCAGGCCGCCGGCGCGCGTGAGGACGGCGGGCGCGAGGACGGCGGAGGCCCGGACGACCCGTTCCCCGAGACGCGCCTGCTCGAGGACTCCTTCGCGATGAGCCCGACCGAGCCCGTCGCGGTCGAGGCCCCGCGGACCGCGCCGGAGCGTCAGCCGGCCGTCGGCGAGTGGGGCGCCGTGGACGAGCCCGCGCCCGCACCGCCGGAGCCTGAGGCGCACGAGCCGGCGGCGGCCGATGTCGCCGAACCGGCGGCGGAGGCATCCGTCCCCGTCACCCGCTCCCCGCGCGCGCAGCGCCGCCGCGAGCGGACCTCCGCCGCGCGACGCCTCGCCGTGCTCGGCGGAGCGGAGGGCTCGGTGCTCGACGAGGTGCCCACCGAGACGCCCCGCTTCGTGCAGATGTTCTTCGTGCTCGCCGGGACGGCGCTGGTCTCGGCCATCTCGATGTACTTCGCGCTCGTGACCGGGGTGCGGATCGCCGCCTTCGTCGCCGTGCCGCTCGCACTGGTGTGGGCGCTCATCATCTTCAACCTCGACCGCTTCCTCACCTCGACGATGCGCTCGACGCACAACGTGTGGCGGCTGATCGGGCTCGCGATCCCTCGTGTGATCATGGCGGCGGTGATCGGCATCGTCGTGGCCGAGCCCCTCGTGCTGCAGATCTTCCAGAACGACATCGCACGCGAGGTGAACGCGACCAACATCACGCAGGCGCAGTCGGATCAGGATGCCGTCACCTCGGGCCCGGAGAGGCAGGCGCTCGACGCCGCGAGCGAGCGGGTCGCCGCGTTGGAGAGCCAGGCGGCGACCGGCGTCGTCGACGGCGCCGAGACGACGACCGCGTCCGCCGCGGCGGCGCAGGCGTCCGTCGACGACCTCACCGCCAAGCTCGCCGAGCAGCAGCAGGTGATCGACCAGGCGCGGGCGATCTACCAGTGCGAGATCAACGGCCAGGGCGCCGGCGAGGTCGAGGGCTGCAGCGGCGTCGCCGGCGAGGGGGCGAGCTCCGAGGCCGCCGAGGCGCAGCTGGCCGCCGCGCAGGCCTCCTACGACGACCTCGCCGCGAAGCTGCGGTCGGCCCAGGCCGACCTCGCCGACGCCCAGGCGTCGGGCACGGCCGCCGCGAGCGCGTCGGAGGAGCAGAACAAGCAGCAGGCGCGCGACGAGCTGCCGGCTGCCCGCGAGCAGTACCAGGCGGCGCTCGCCGCGTACGACGCCCGGGCGGCGGAGATCGCGAGCGGCAACGCCGGCGCGGTCGGCCTGCTGAGCCAGATCGGCGCCCTGGAGCGGCTGGGGGAGCGCGAGCCGACGCTGAAGTGGGCGCACCTGCTCATCGCCGTGCTGTTCTTCATGATCGAGCTGCTGCCCGTGATCGTGAAGGTGCTCACGAGCTACGGCGACCCGTCGCTGTACGAGAAGGCCGACGCGCTGCGCCGGCAGGTGGCCCTCGACCGGGTCACGGCGCGCAGCTGGCGCGAGCGAGCCGGCATCGCGCAGGGCGCGGACGCCTGAGCGCCGCCGCGCGCGATCCGGCGGGCCCGTTCCGCTCTCGGTGAACGCGAATGCGCGATGTCGGCGGCCCGTGCCAGGGTGGGAGCCGCATCCATCCATCGCATGAGCCGGGCTTCGCCATGCCCTGCCGTGCCGCCGCATCCGGGAGACCTCCGTGCTGGCCAAGCTCCTCGTCCGCTACCTGAAGTCATCCGGGTGGCTGCTGCTGGGCGTGCTGGTGTTCCAGTTCGCCTCCGCTCTGGCATCGCTCTACCTGCCGAGCCTCAACGCCGACATCATCGACAACGGCGTCTCCCGGGGCGACACCGACTACATCTGGCGCACCGGCATGGTCATGCTGACGATCTCGCTCGGCCAGATCGTCGCCGCCATCATCGCGACGTACTTCGCGGCCCGGGCGGCGATGAAGCTCGGCCGCGACATGCGCGACGACATCTTCGAGCGCGTGTCGGCGTTCTCCGAGCGGGAGGTCACCGGCTTCGGCGCGGGCTCCCTCATCACCCGCAACACCAACGACGTGCAGCAGGTGCAGATGCTCACGATGATGGGCGCGACCTTCCTCGTCTCCGCGCCGCTCCTCGCCGTCGGCGGGATCATCCTGGCGATCGACCAGGCGGCGAGCCTCGCCTGGATCCTCGCCATCGCGGTCCCCGTGCTGCTGCTGGTCGCCGGCGTCGTGATCGCCCGCATGGTTCCGCTGTTCCGCAGCTTCCAGGGCAAGCTCGACGGCGTCAACCGCATCATGCGCGAGCAGCTGACCGGCATCCGCGTCATCCGGGCGTTCGTGCGAGAGCCCATCGAGGAGGAGCGCTTCCGCGTCGCGAACACCGACATCATGGTGGTCGGCCGCAAGGTGGGCTCGCTGTTCGTGCTGCTGTTCCCGGCCGTGATGCTCATCCTCAACGTCACGGTCATCGGCGTGATCTGGTTCGGCGGCATGCAGGTCGACAGCGGCGAGATCCAGATCGGCACGCTCTTCGCCTTCATGCAGTACGCCATGATCATCCTCTCGGGCGTCCTCATGGCGAGCTTCATGACGCTGATGATCCCGCGCGCGGCCGTCTCGGCCGAGCGCATCGGCGAAGTCCTCGACACGCGCTCCACGCTGGTGCGCCCGGCGGACGCCGTCGCCGCGTTCCCCGAGCCGGGGGCGGTCGAGTTCCGCGGCGTCACCTTCACCTATCCCGGCGCCGAGCACCCCATCCTCGCGGACGTCACGTTCCGAGCGGATCCGGGTGAGACGGTCGCCGTCGTCGGCTCGACGGGTGCGGGCAAGACGACCCTGGTCTCGCTCATCCCGCGGCTGTTCGACGTCACCGACGGCGCGGTGCTCGTGGGCGGCGTCGACGTCCGGCGGGCAGACCTCGACGCCCTGTGGCGGACGATCGGCCTCGTGCCGCAGCGCCCGTTCCTGTTCACCGGCACCGTCGGCTCCAACCTGCGGTTCGGGCGGGAGGATGCCACCGACGCCGAGCTCTGGCGGGCGCTCGAGATCGCCCAGGCCAGCGACTTCGTCAGCCAGATGGACGGCGGGCTCGACGCGCGCATCGCGCAGGGCGGCACGAACGTGTCGGGCGGCCAGCGCCAGCGCCTCGCGATCGCGCGGGCGATCGTCCACGACCCGCGCGTGCTCGTGTTCGACGACTCGTTCTCGGCGCTCGACCTCACGACGGACGCGAGGCTGAGGCAGGCACTGTGGCGGGAGCTGCCGCACGTCACGAAGATCGTCGTCGCGCAGCGCGTCTCGACGATCATCGACGCCGACCGCATCGTCGTGCTCGACGACGGCGGCGTGGTCGGGCTCGGCACGCACGAGGAGCTGCTCGAGAGCAGCCAGACGTACCGCGAGATCGTCGAATCCCAGCTCGGAGCGGAGGTCGCCCGATGAGCGAGCAGCAGCCCAGGTCCCGCCGCCGCGTTCAGGACGCCGTCGCGGAGCTCAGCGCCGAGGAGAAGGCCGAGATCGAGCTCGGCGAGCAGGCGCGCATCGCCGCGGACGACTGGAGCGGCGCGGTCGCCCCCGGCAAGGCCGCTCACTTCGGTCCGTCGTTCCGTCGCCTGCTCGGGCTGCTCAAGCCGCACGCGGTCGCGTTCACGCTGGCGACGGTCCTCGGCGCGGCGGGCGTCGTGCTCGCCGTGCTGTCGCCGAAGGTGCTCGGCGAGGCGACGAACATCCTCTTCGAGGGCGTCGTGTCGTCGATGGCACCGGCGGGCACCACGAAGGAGCAGGTGGTCGCCGGCCTCGAGGCGCAGGGACAGCAGGATCTCGCGAACATCGTCCAGGCGATGCAGCACTTCGTGCCGGGCGCCGGCGTCGACTTCCTGGCGCTGAGCCGCGTGCTGCTGATCGTGCTCGCACTCTACTTCGCGTCGGCGCTGCTGATGTGGCTGCAGGGCTACGTCATGAACGTCATCATGGTGCGCCTCATCTGGCGCCTCCGCGAAGACGTCGAGGCGAAGGTCAACCGCCTTCCGCTGCGGTACTTCGACCGGGTGCAGCGCGGCGAGCTCATCTCCCGGGTCACCAACGACATCGACAACATCACCCAGATGATGCAGCAGTCGCTGTCGCAGGCGCTCACCGCGGTGCTGACGGTCGTCGGCGTGCTCATCATGATGCTGTCGATCTCGTGGCAGCTGACGCTCGTGGTGCTGGTGAGCTTCCCGCTCATGGGCGTGCTGTTCGGCGTCATCGGGCCGCGCTCGCAGAAGGCGTTCGGCACGCAGTGGCGCAAGGTCGGGCGCCTCAACGCGCGCGTGGAGGAGTCGTTCTCGGGGCACGCGCTGGTCAAGGTGTACGGCCGCGAGCAGAGCTCGCGCGAGGCGTTCCGGGCCGAGAACGAAGAGCTGTACCAGGCGTCGTTCATGGCGCAGTTCCTCTCGAACACGATGATGCCCGCCATGATGTTCATCGGGAACCTCACCTACGTGGGCATCGCGGTCTTCGGAGCGCTCATGGTCGCCGGCGGCCAGCTCCGGCTGGGCGACGTGCAGGCGTTCATCCAGTACTCGCAGCAGTTCACCCAGCCGCTGTCGCAGCTCGGCGGCATGGCTGCCGTGGTGCAATCCGGCACCGCATCCGCGGAGCGGGTCTTCCAGATCCTCGACGAGCCCGAGCAGGAGCCGGATGCCTCCGACGCGCCGGCGCCGGTCGACGGCGACGGGACGATCGAGTTCCAGGACGTGGCGTTCTCCTACTCGGCCGACCACCCGCTCATCCACGACCTGTCGTTCCGCGTCGAGCCCGGGCAGACGGTGGCGATCGTCGGCCCCACGGGTGCCGGCAAGACGACGCTGGTCAACCTGCTCATGCGGTTCTACGAGCTGGACAGCGGGCGCATCCTGCTCAACGGGCAGGACATCTCGCTGCTCACCCGGCGCGACATGCGGGCGAAGACGGGCATGGTGCTCCAGGATCCGTGGCTGTTCGCCGGGACGATCCGCGAGAACATCCGCTATGGCCGTGCCGACGCCACCGACGACGAGATCCTCGCCGCCGCCCGCGCGACGTACGTCGAGCGGTTCGTGCACTCGCTGCCCGACGGCTACGACACGCTCCTCGACGAGGAGGCGTCCAACATCTCGGCGGGCGAGAAGCAGCTGATCACGATCGCGCGCGCGTTCGTGGCGCAGCCGTCCGTGCTGATCCTCGACGAGGCGACGAGCTCGGTCGACACCCGCACCGAGCTGCTGCTGCAGCACGCGATGGCGGCGCTGCGAGAGGGCCGCACGTCGTTCGTGATCGCACACCGCCTGTCGACCATCCGCGACGCCGACCTCATCCTCGTGATGGAGAACGGCGGGATCGTCGAGCAGGGCACGCACGACGAGCTCATCGCCGTCAAGGGCGCGTACTTCCGGCTGTACAACTCGCAGTTCCAGCAGGCCGCGACCGACGTCGACGACGAGGCGCCCGCCCTCGCCGACGCCGGCCAGCCCGATGCGGCGCGCGTGGTGCCGGACGACGCGACCGAAGGGGAGACGGCCTCGGTGAGCTGAGACCGCGGGCTCGACAGCAGTCGAGCCCTCGGCATCCGTTCGCAAATGGACGCGCGCGCGCCGACCCCATGGCGCGGGCGGGTAGCGTTTTCTCATGGTCAATTACCGGTACCTCGGAAACAGCGGTCTCAAGGTCAGCGAGATCACCTACGGCAACTGGGTCACCCACGGCTCGCAGGTCGACGACTCCGCCGCCATCGACACCGTCCACGCGGCGCTCGACGCCGGCATCACGACGTTCGACACGGCGGACACGTACGCCAACACGCTCGCCGAGGAGGTGCTCGGCAAGGCGCTGACCGGCCAGCGGCGCGAGTCCCTCGAGATCTTCACGAAGGTGTACTGGCCGACGGGTCCCAAGGGCCCGAACGACACCGGGCTCAGCCGCAAGCACATCCTCGAGTCGATCAACGGTTCGCTCAAGCGCCTCGGCACCGACTACGTCGACCTCTACCAGGCGCACCGCTACGACTACGAGACCCCGATCGAAGAGACGTTCCAGGCGTTCGCCGACATCGTGCGCCAGGGCAAGGCGCTCTACATCGGCGTATCGGAGTGGACGGCGGAGCAGCTTCGCGAGGGCCACGCCCTGGCCAAGAGCTACGGCATCCAGCTCATCTCCAACCAGCCGCAGTACTCGGCCCTGTGGCGCGTCATCGAGGGCAAGGTCGTTCCGGCGTCCGAGGAGCTCGGCATCTCCCAGATCGTGTGGTCGCCGATGGCGCAGGGCGTCCTGTCGGGCAAGTACCTTCCCGGCCAGCCGCTCCCCGAGGGGTCGCGCGCGACCGACGAGAAGAGCGGCGCGCAGTTCATCCAGCGCTTCATGCGCGACGAGGTGCTCGAGGCCGTGCAGCGCCTGAAGCCCGTCGCCGAGCAGGCGGGGCTGAGCCTGCCGCAGCTGGCGATCGCGTGGGTGCTGCAGAACAAGAACGTCGCGTCGGCGCTCGTCGGGGCATCCCGTCCCGAGCAGCTCGCCGACACCGTCAAGGCCTCGGGCGTCGTGCTCGACGCCGACACGATGTCCGCGATCGACGCCGCGCTCTCCGGCGTGGTCTACGACGACCCGGAGGACACCTACACGGTCTCGCCCAAGACCCGCGTGGTCTGACATGGTCACCAGTGCCGGCATCCTGCTGTACCGGATCCAGCCCGAGCCCCAGGTGCTCATCGCGCACATGGGCGGGCCGTTCTGGGCGGGCAAGGATGCCGGCGCGTGGTCCATCCCCAAGGGGGAGTTCACCGAAGGCGAAGGCGCGCTGGATGCCGCGCGCCGCGAGTTCCGCGAGGAGCTCGGCATCGACCCGCCCGAGCCGCCCTACGCCGAGCTCGGCACGTTCGCCTACTCGTCGGGCAAGCGCGTCACGGTGTTCGTCGCCGACGGCAGCGGATTCTCGCTGGACGGCCTCGAGTTCGGCGAGTTCGAGCTGGAATGGCCGCCGCGCTCGGGGCGGACGGCGTCGTTCCCCGAGGTCGACCGTGTCGAATGGGCCGCGACGGATGCCGCACGCGAGCGCCTCGTGAAGGGTCAGCGTCCGGCGATCGATGCGCTGGAACAGCATCTCGCGGAGGCCTTCTCCTCCGGTCGCTGAGCCCGTCCGGGGCCTTGCGGGGGCCGTGAGGGCGGCGGAGACTGTCCGGGTCGGATCCGCACGAGAGGAACACCATGGCCCACGGCGACATCACGCACATCGACATTCCCGTCACCGACCTCGGCAAGGCGGCCCAGTTCTACTCCGGCCTGTTCGGCTGGCAGATCGCCGAGGTGCCCGGCTTCGAGGGCTACCCCATGTGGCAGGCGCCGAACAAGATCTCGGGGGGCGGCCTCGCTCCGCGCGGGGAGGGCTTCACGCAGCCCCGCTCGTACGTCGAGGTCGATTCCATCGACGAGACGGTCGCGGCGGCGAAGGATGCCGGCGCCACGGTGCTGATGGAGAAGGACCAGATCTCTCCCACGAGCTGGTGGGCCGTGATCGCCGACCCCGACGGGAACGCGATCGGCCTCTACGAGGGCACGACCGTCGCCTGAGCCCTCCGGGCGCAGCTCTGCGGCTCAGCGGCCGTTCTTCGGACGCGTCGAGACGTCGATCCGGTCCTGGGCGCCGAGCGACGACCACGCGCTCGCGACGCCCTTCGCGGCGTGCTCGGACGCGCGCACGGCCCGCTCGTCGGCCCACGCGTTGAGCACGTGGCCAGAGTGGCCGCGCACGTGCTCGAGCACGACGTCGGGAAGCCCGGCGGCTCGCCGCGCGTCGCGGGCGACGATGAGCTGCTCGAGGATGTCGACGTTCTTCGTCGGTGCGCCGGTCGAGGTCTTCCACCCGCGGCGGCGGTGGCCGTCCATCCACTTCGTGTAGGTGTCGATGGCGTACTTCGAGTCGGCCTGCACGACGAGGTTCGGAACGTCGGCGTGGTCCTCGATGGCCTTCAGCAGTCCGGTGAGCTCGCCGACGTTGTTGGTCCCGACCGGGATCGACCCGGCGGCCCAGTGGCCGTCCTCACCGACCCACGCCCACCCCGTCGGTCCGGGGTTGCCCTTGCAGGCTCCGTCGGTGGCAACGATGTAGCGGGGCGCGTCGGTCACTCGGGCAAGGCTACCCGCCCCCGGACCCGCCCCCGTCCGCGCGGAGCCCGGCCCGGGTGCCGCCTTCGCCGCCGTCGCGCTCGGCCCGCCACTCGGCCGCGAGCTGCGGCATCCGCTCCGACAGGTATCGCAGGAAGTCGGCGATCTCGTGCGCGCGGGCGGCGGACAGGGGTGCGTCCGCGTTGTCCTCGGCGATGCGGTCGAGGTAGGCCGCGAGGCTGCCGTACAGCGGCGCGTTCGCCGCGATCATGCCCGACCAGGAGTCGTCCGCGAGGTCGTAGCGATCGCGGCGGTCGCCCGGTCGCGACAGCCGGTGGATGAGCCGCATCGACACCAGGTAGCGCACCGCCCCCGACACGGCGGCCGGCGAGACGCCGAGTCGCTCGGCGAGCTCCGCAGCGGTGTAGCCGTCGTCGGGCGAGCCGGCGAGCGCCATCATGACCCGCGCGGGCATGCGCGGCATCCCCACCGCGTTCAGCATCGCCGCGGCCTGCTCGGCCGGTTCGGTTCCCGGGTGATCTGTCGGCATGGGTCCTATCCTGCCGACGCCAGCTCGCGACGGCGCATCAGCGACAGGGATGCCACGGCCCCGGCGCCCGTGGCGAGCACCAGCCACCACAGCCCCCGCAGGTCGACCGCATCGCCGTCGACGAAGGGCGTGACCGCGATCGGCGAGGCCTGCACGAGCCACTCCGGGAAGCCGAAGAGCGGGCCGAACAGTCCCAGCGCCATGCCGAGGAGCACCAGCGACCACCCGAGGGGGATCGTCGCGCGCGGCACCAGCACGAAGGCGAGAGCCGTCACGACGAGGAAGACGGATGCCGCCGCCACCTGCCCCGCGCCGGTCACCAGCACCGTGCGCATGAGGTCCGTGTCGTCGTCCTGCCCCGCGATGCCGAGCGCCGCCCCGGCGATCGCCGCGGCGATCACCAGCACCACGCCGATGACCGCGACGACGAGGTAGTCGGCGAGCCACCGCACGCGTCCGACGGGTGCTGCCAGCAGCGGCTCGGCGGTGCCGTGCGCCTCCTCCTGCCGTGCGCGGCAGACGACCTGCACCGCGCAGCAGGCGGCGAGGACCCCCAGCATGGTGAAGAACGTCGTGATGGTGCCCTGCTGGACGCTGCCCGCTCCGGAGATCTGGCGGAGGATCTGCTCGACGGCGGGGTTGGATGCGCCGATCTCCTCGACCAGGGAGGCGAGCGAGGTCGACAGGACGCCGATCAGGAAGCCTCCGACGGCCCAGCCGAGCACGGCGCCGCGGGTGAGCCGCCACACCAGTGCCATCGGTCCCGACAGGGCCGGTGAGGCATCCGCACGGCCCAGCCGCTCGGCGATGAAGCTGCCGCCGAGGTCGCGCGCCGCGACGAGGACGGCCGACACGGCGGCCAGTACCGCACCCACGCCGAGGGAGAGCAGCGCCGGCCACCACAGGTTCTCATCGAACGCCCGCGTGTTCTCGCCCCACCCGAAGGGGGAGAGCCACGTGAGCCACGAGCTCTCCATGCGCGTGAGGTCGTCGCTCGGCGTGCCGATCGCGTTGCCGAAGCCCGCGATCACGAAGGTCGCCATGAGCGTCCAGACCGCGAGCGAGTTCGCTCCGCGGGAGGTGCGCATGAGCTGGGCGGCGAGGAGCCCGACGCCGAGGAACGTCACGCCGACGGCGCCCGTCGCGGTCCCGGCCAGCAGCGCGCCTTCGGTCTCGGCCCCGACCGCGAGGAACGCGCCCGCCACCAGCGCCGCCAGCAGCGCGTTCGCGAGCAGACCGTGAAGGGCGGTGGCCGCGAACGGCATCGTCCGTGCCGCCGGCGTCGCGGCGACGAGCTCGGCCCGCCCGGTCTCCTCGTCGCCGCGGGTGTGCCGCACGGCGAGGAACGTGCTCATGAATGCGGCGAGGATCGCCAGCCACGGGAAGATGAGGAAGATCATGAAGGCGCCCTCGTCGGCGCCCGACGGCAGCCCGCGGAACATCAGGATCACGGGGTTCGCCAGCGCCGCCGCCAGGAGGGAGGTGCGGTCCTGAGCGGTGCCGTACGCGTCTCTCACCCCGATGAACGACGCGTAGGCGAGGAGCGCCGTGCCGACGCCCCACAGCAGCACCTGCAGCCAGTCGCGCCGCGCGCGCTGGCCGAGCAGCGCGAGCAGGCGGTTCATCGCAGCTCCGGTTCACGGGTGCGCTCGGGAGTGAGTGCCGCCAGGTCGTCGCCGTAGTGCCGCAGGAACAGCTCCTCCAGCGACGGCGGGGCGATGCGAAGGCCCGCGACGCCGCGGGCGGCGAGCTCGGGCAGCGTGCCCGCGACGGAGTCGCTGTCGACGGTGAAGCGCACCCGCCCGTCGTCGGCCACGACGTCATGGGCGGTGGCGATGCCGGCCGCGCTCGCGGCATCCGTCCCCTCGAACGAGATCTCGGTGCGCGTCAGGTGCCGCAGGTCTGCAAGCGTGCCGGACTCCACGACGCGGCCGGCGCGGATGATCGAGACCCGGTCGCACAGCTGCTCGACCTCCGAGAGGATGTGGCTCGACAGCAGCACCGTCGCGCCGCCGGCCCGCACGCGGGCGATCTCCCGGCGGAACATGACGTCCATCAGCGGGTCGAGGCCGCTCGTGGGCTCGTCGAGGATGTAGAGGTCGGCGGGCACCGCGAAGGCGGCGATGAGCGCCACCTTCTGCCGGTTGCCCTTGGAGTACGCCCGGCCCTTCTTGCGCGGATCGAACTGGAACGCCTCGATCAGGCGCTCCTTCTCGGTGCGGTAGGCGGCGTCGCTTCGTGACGCGCCGCGCAGCCGCGACATCAGGTCGATCGCCTCGCCGCCGGACAGATTGGGCCACACGCTCACGTCGCCGGGCACGTACGCGATCCGGCGGTGCAGCGCGACGGCGTCCCGCCACGGCTCCTGGCCGAAGACGGATGCCTCGCCCGACGTCTTGCGCGCGAGCCCGAGCAGCACGCGGATCGTGGTCGACTTGCCGGCACCGTTCGGGCCGAGGAAGCCGTGGACCTGACCTTCGTCGACGGTGAGGTCCAAGCCGTCGAGGGCGTGGACGCGGCCGTAGTGCTTGGTGAGGTCGCGCGTGTTGATGACAGTGGTCATGGCGCTGAAGGTACGCCGATTTCACAAATTCCTGAAGATTCCTCACGCTTTCCTCACGGTCGGCGCGAAGCCCGGGGGCTGCGGCGATGGGCCCCGCAGCGTCGAGCGTCGGGAAAATGTATACCTACGCCGCGCAGGGACCCGCTCCACTCGCACTGACGACGCCGAATGTATACACTGGCTGAGATGCAGGACGAGGAGGTGGTGCGAATGCGCGCGAGCGACCGCGCCTATGCGACCCTCCTCGACGAGATCCAGTCGGGCATGCTGCGTCCGGGCGCCGTCCTCGGTGAGGTCGAGCAGGCCGCGCGGCTCGGCGTGAGCCGCACCCCGCTGCGCGAAGCGCTCGGCCGCCTCGCGGCGGACGGCCTCGTCGCCCAGCAGTCTCCGCGGGTCACCGTGGTCACCGCGATCGACGCCGAAGACATCCGCGAGATCTTCGAGGTGCGCCGCGCCCTCGAGGAGTCGGCGGCCCGCCTCGCCGCCGAGCGCGGCGACGCCGCGGCCTTCGCCGACCTCGCCCGCGACTTCGCCCGCGTCGACCTTCCCGGCGACGGCGGCCGGTCCGGCGGCGCCGACGTGCGCGACGCCTACTACGCGCTGATCGCGCGCTTCGACCTCGCCCTGGACACCGCCGTCGCCAACGACTACCTCACCGCGGCGCTGCGCACCGTGCGCACCCACCTGGTGCGGGTGCGGCGCCTGGCGCGCGACAATCCCGGCCGGCTCGCGGCATCCGTCTCGGAGCACCGGCTCATCGCCTCGGCGATCGCGGCGCGCGACGCCGACCTCGCCGCGCACGCCACCCACGTGCACCTGCACAACGCGCTCACCAACATCCTCGATTCCCTCGACGCCTCGACGGGCTCCGCGGCCGAACCGGTCCCCGCGACCGCCTCGGCCGCCGGGCCCGGCGAAGGGCAGTGACACCGAAAGGCCGGCCATGACCGTGATCCACCACCTCCGCGTCCACCGCAGCGACGAGCACCTCGTGCGGGAAGGGCAGCTGGCCTGGCATATCGCCGAGGTCGCGGCCGACCCTGTCGAGGTCGACGCCGACGTCGTCGACATGATCATCAACCGCGTGATCGACAACGCGGCGGTGGCTGCGGCATCCCTCACCCGCGCCCCGGTGAGCGCTGCCCGCCAGCAGGCGCTCGACCACGCCGTGTCGGTCGGCGGCTCGGGGGCGACGGTGTTCGGCTGCGCCCTGGACCGCAAGACGAGCCCGGAGTGGGCGGCGTGGGCCAACGGGGTCGCGGTGCGCGAGCTGGACTACCACGACACGTTCCTCGCGGCCGACTACTCGCACCCCGGCGACAACATCCCGCCGATCGTCGCCGTCGCCCAGCACGTGGGCGCCGACGGCCGCGCGCTGGTGCGCGGGCTCGCGACCGGTTACGAGATCCAGATCGACCTCGTCCGTGCGATCTGCCTCCACAAGCACAAGATCGATCACGTCGCCCACCTCGGCCCGTCGGCCGCTGCCGGCATCGGCACGCTCCTCGGCCTCCCGGTCGAGACGATCTACCAGGCCGTCGGTCAGGCCCTGCACACCACGACCGCGACGCGCCAGTCGCGCAAGGGCGAGATCTCCACCTGGAAGGCGCACGCCCCGGCCTTCGCCGGCAAGATGGCGGTCGAGGCCGTCGACCGGGCGATGCGGGGCGAGACCTCTCCGAGCCCGATCTACGAGGGCGAGGACGGCGTGATCGCGTGGCTCCTGGACGGGCCGGATGCCACGTACGAGGTGCCGCTGCCGGGCGCGGGCGAGCCCAAGCGCGGCATCCTCGACTCGTACACGAAGGAGCACTCGGCCGAGTACCAGGCGCAGGCCTGGATCGATCTCGCGCGCAAGCTGCACGGCGAGCGTCCCGACCTCGCCGACCCGGCGAACGTCGAGTCGATCGTGCTGCACACCTCGCACCACACCCACTACGTCATCGGCTCCGGGGCGAACGACCCGCAGAAGTACGACCCGACCGCGTCCCGCGAGACGCTGGACCACTCGATCCCGTACATCTTCGCGGTCGCACTGCAGGACGGCGGCTGGCACCACGTCGACTCGTACACCCCCGGCCGCGCGGGCCGCGCCGACACCGTCGAGCTGTGGCAGAAGATCACGACCGCCGAGGACCCCGAGTGGACCCGCCGCTACCACTCCGACGACCCGAACGAGAAGGCCTTCGGCGGGCGCGTCGAGATCCGTCTCACCAGCGGCGAGACCGTCGTCGACGAGATCGCCGTGGCCGACGCCCACCCGCTCGGCGCGCGGCCGTTCGCGCGCGAGGACTACGTGCGCAAGTTCCGCACCCTCGCCGAGGGCGTGCTCGCCGCGGATGAGATCGAGCGATTCCTCGACCTGGCGCAGCGCCTGCCCGAGCTCACCCCCGAAGAGGTGCAGCAGCTCACGATCGTCGCCGACTTCGGGGTGCTCGCCGCCGCCCCGGCGCCGAAGGGGCTGTTCTGATGCTGTACTCCACCGTGCCGGCGCACGAGAAGCGGCGGCGGTTCCGGGAGCGGCTGGCAAGCGGGGAGCTGCTGCGGTTCCCCGGCGCCTTCAATCCGCTCAGCGCCCGGCTCATCGAGCGCAAGGGCTTCGAGGGCGTCTACATCTCGGGTGCCGTCCTCAGCGCCGACCTCGGGCTGCCCGACATCGGCCTGACGACGCTCACGGAGGTCGCCGGCCGTGGGCAGCAGATCGCCCGCATGACCGACCTGCCCTCGATCATCGACGCCGACACCGGGTTCGGCGAGCCGATGAACGTCGCCCGCACCATCCAGACGCTCGAGGATGCGGGCCTGGCCGGCACCCACATCGAGGACCAGATCAACCCGAAGCGCTGCGGCCACCTCGACGGCAAGGCCGTCGTCGACGAGGACACCGCGATCAAGCGCATTCGCGCCGCCGCCGACGCGCGCCGCGATCCGGACTTCCTCATCATGGCGCGCACCGACATCCGTGCGGTGGAGGGGCTGGATGCCGCGACCCGGCGTGCGAAGGCCCTCGTCGACGCCGGGGCCGACGCGATCTTCCCCGAGGCCATGCGCACCCTCGACGAGTTCGCCGCGATCCGCGCGGCGGTGGACGTGCCGATCCTGGCGAACATGACCGAGTTCGGGAAGTCGGAGCTGTTCTCGGTGGATCAGCTCCGCGACGTCGGGGTCAACATCGTGATCTGGCCCGTCTCGCTGCTGCGGATCGCGATGGGCGCGGCATCCCGCGCGCTCGATACGCTCTCAGACGAAGGGCACCTCACGTCCAGGCTCGACGAGATGCAGCACCGCGCCGACCTCTACGACCTCATCGACTACGAGCAGTACAACCAGTTCGACACCAGCGTCTTCAACTTCCAGATCGCCCGCTGAGGAGAGCACCAGTCATGACCGAACCCGACATCAAGAAGGGCCTCGCCGGCGTCGTCGTCGACTACACGGCGGTCTCGAAGGTGAACCCCGAGACGAACTCGCTGCTGTACCGGGGGTACCCCGTGCAGGAGCTGGCGGCCACCCAGCCGTTCGAAGCCGTCGCCTACCTGCTGTGGCACGGTGAGCTGCCCACCGACGTGCAGCTCGCGCAGCTGCGCGCGACCGAACGGGCCTACCGGCACCTGCCCGCCGACGTGCGCGCGGCGATCGACCTCGTGCCGATCGACGCGCACCCGATGGACGAGGTGCGCACCGCGGTCAGCCTCATCGGCGCGCGCGACCTCGCCGGCACCGGCTCGGTGCTCGAGGTGAGCGGCAGCGCCGAGGAGAACCTGGCGCGCAGCATCCGCCTGTTCGCCGTGCTTCCCGCGATCGTCGCCTATGGCCAGCGCCGCCGCCGGGGCCAGCAGCCGATCGCGCCGCGGGACGACCTGGACTACGCCGCGAACTTCCTCTGGATGACCTTCGGCGAGGAGGCCGACGAGGTCGTCGTCGACGCGTTCAACCGCTCGATGATCCTCTACGCCGAGCACTCCTTCAACGCCTCGACGTTCACGGCGCGCGTCATCACCTCGACGCTCAGCGACCTGTACTCCGCGGTCGTGGGCGCCATCGGCGCCCTCAAGGGGCCGCTGCACGGCGGCGCCAACGAGGCCGTGCTCCACATCTTCGACGAGATCGGCGACGCCTCGAACGTCGGGCCGTGGCTCGACCAGGCGCTCGCCGAGAAGCGCAAGATCATGGGCTTCGGCCACCGCGTGTACAAGCGCGGCGACTCGCGCGTGCCCACGATGAAGGCCGCCCTCGACACGCTCGTCGAGCACTACGACCGGCCCGACGTGGCCGCCCTGTACGACGCGCTCGAGTCGCAGTTCGTCGAGCGCAAGGGCATCTACCCCAACCTCGACTACCCGTCGGGTCCGGCCTACAACCTGATGGGCTTCGACACGCTCACCTTCACGCCGCTGTTCGTCGCGGCGCGCGTCACCGGCTGGACCGCGCACATCACGGAGCAGCTGGCGTCGAACGCGCTCATCCGCCCGCTGTCGGAGTACAACGGTCCCGACGAGCGCCACATCGAGGGGTACGTTCCGGATGCCGCGACCCTCGAGGCCGCGAAGCGCGCAGAGGAGCCGGCGGGATGACCCCATGAGCCTGTGGCACGACCTCGAGGGCGTCGACCTCGCCGCCATGGCGCCGGGGACGCTGATCGAGAACCTCGGGATCGAGATCGTCGAGATCCGCGACGACGCGCTGGTGGGACGGATGCCGGTGGACCACCGCACCGTGCAGCCGGCGGGCGTGCTCCACGGCGGCGCCTCGGTCGCGCTCGCCGAGACGCTCGCGTCGTGGGCCGGCCACCTCGCGGTGGACCGCGAGCGGTTCCACGTGGTGGGGATGGAGATCAACGCCAACCACCTGCGGCCGGTCTCAGGCGGTTCGGTGACGGCGACGGTGACGCCGATCAACGTCGGCCGCCGTGCGCACGTCTGGGAGATCCGGATCGTGGACGACGCCGGCAAGCTCGCGTGCATCTCGCGGTGCACGCTCGCGGTGATCGAGCAGCGTTCGACCTACGCGACCCCCGACGCCAGGGCCTGACCCGTCTGCCGCAGGGCGGAGCGGCCGCCGGTGCGCGGCATCCGTCGCCGTCTTAGGCTCGTTCTCAGGAGGACTCCCATGCCCGAAGCCGTCATCGTCGACGTCGTCCGCACCCCCTCGGGGCGCGGCAAGCCCGGGGGAGCGCTCAGCGCGGTGCATCCGGTCGACCTCGCGGCGGGCGTGCTGCGGTCGCTGCTCGAGCGCAACGGGCTCCAGTCGCGTCAGGTCGACGACGTGCTCATGGGCTGCGTGAGCCAGATCGGCGACCAGTCGATGAACATCGCGCGGCAGGCGGTCCTCGCCGCGGGCTTCGACGAGACGGTCCCGGCCGCCACGATCGACCGCCAGTGCGGATCGAGCCAGCAGGCCGCCCACTTCGCCGCGCAGGGCGTGATCGCCGGCGCCTACGACATCGTGATCGCCGCCGGCGTCGAGTCCATGAGCCGCGTGCCGCTCGGGTCGTCGCGCGCCGGCGGGAGCCTCGCCGAGGGCCTCGCCCGCCGCTATCCCGAGGGACTGGTGAACCAGGGCGTCTCGGCCGAGCTGATCGCGCAGAAGTGGGATCTGGACCGCGGGCGGCTGGACGCCTACGCCGCCGAGTCGCATCGACGGGCGGCGGATGCCTGGTCCCGCGGCGCCTTCGATTCCCAGGTGCTGCCCGTGCTCGCCGGCGGCGCGGACGCGGTGGCGTTCGACGAGACGGTGCGCCCGGGGACGACGGCGGAGGGGCTGGCAGGACTCGCTCCCGCCTTCCGCACCGACGCGCTCGCCGAGCGCTTCCCCGACCTCGACTGGCGGATCACGGCGGGCACGTCGTCGCCCCTCACGGACGCGGCATCCGCCGTCCTCATCATGAGCGAGGAGAGGGCGGTCGCACTCGGCCTGACGCCCCGCGCGCGCTTCCACGCGTTCGCCGTCGTCGGGGACGACCCGATGTTCATGCTCACGGGCCCGATCCCGGCGACCCGCCGCATCCTCGACCGCACCGGACTGTCGATCGACGACCTCGACGCCTACGAGGTCAACGAGGCCTTCGCCTCGGTGCCGCTCGCGTGGCAGCGGGAGCTCGGCGCGGACCCTGCCCGCCTCAACCCGTGGGGCGGGGCCATCGCGCTCGGCCACGCCGTCGGCGCGTCGGGCACGCGACTGCTCGGCACGCTGGTCTCGTACCTCGAGGCGACCGGCGGCCGTTACGGCCTGCAGACGATGTGCGAGGGCGGCGGCATGGCCAACGCCACGGTCATCGAGCGGCTCTGACGCCGGCGGGTCGAGCCGCCCCGACGTCCCAGGCGAAACACCACGATTCGGACGAGACACCGCAACGCACCGTGGTGTCTCGTCGCGGACGTGGTGTCTGCCCGCTGCCGGCCGACCGCGGGACGGAAGCGCGCCGGACGGGGGGTGCTGCAAGCGGTTGCGCGATGCGCACGGGGACGGATGCCAGGGAACGCGGCTAACGCCAGATGAAAGTCTTCTCATTCTGTAAGCGCTTGCAACATCGGTGAGTCCGCTGCTAGCGTCGGCCGCACACACTCCCCATCCGGCACGTCGCCGTGCCATCGCCCCACCTGGAGCCTCCGTGTCGAAGACGACCTCCACCCGTGTCCGCCGCGCTGCCGCGACTCTTGCCGCCGCCGCCTTGATCGTCACCGGGGGAGTGGTCGCCGCCGCACCCGCCGCCGCCGCCGAACGCACGTTCGCCCTCGTCGGCAGCCTGCAGTCCGAGCTCGGCTGCAGCGGGGACTGGCAGCCCGACTGTGCCGCGACCGAACTCGTCGCGACCGCGGACGCCGGCGTGTACGCGGCGGAGTTCGAGGTGCCCGCCGGCTCGTACGAGTACAAGGTCGCCGTGAACGACACGTGGGACGAGGCGTACGGCCGCGACGGCGAGAACATCCCGCTGACGATCGCGGGGCCGGCGACGCTCCGCTTCCTCTTCGACGACACCACCCACCGCGTCGGCCTCGAGGCGGTGACCCTCCGCGCCGGCTACACCGCCGACGACGACGCGCTCGTCGCCGCTCCGGTGCGGCAGCCGGGCAGCCAGGAGCAGTTCTACTTCGTCATGACGGACCGCTTCGCCAACGGCGACGCGTCGAACGACCAGGGCGGGCTCGAGGGCGACCGCCTCGCGACGGGCTTCGACCCGGCCGACAAGGGCTTCTTCCACGGCGGCGACATCGCGGGGCTGCGCGAGAACCTGGACTACATCGACGGCCTCGGCACGACGGCGATCTGGCTGACCCCCAGCTTCAAGAACCGTCCGGTGCAGGGTGAGGGCGCGAACGCCAGCGCGGGCTACCACGGCTACTGGATCACCGACTTCACGCAGATCGATCCGCACCTCGGCACCAATGCCGAGCTCGAGGCGCTCATCGCCGAAGCCCATGCCAAGGGCATCAAGGTCTACTTCGACATCATCACGAACCACACCGCCGACGTCATCTCGTACGCCGAAGGCCAGTACTCGTACGTCGACCAGGCCACCAGCCCGTACCGCGACGCGAGCGACGCCGCCTTCGACCCTGCGACCTACGCCGGCACCGGGTCATTCCCCGACCTCGACGCCGAGACGTCGTTCCCGTACACGCCGGCGATCGCTGCCGGCGACGAGTCCGCGAAGACGCCGGCGTGGCTCAACGACCCGACGCTGTACCACAACCGCGGCAACTCGACCTGGTCGGGCGAGTCCGTCACCTACGGCGATTTCGACGGCCTCGACGACCTCATGACCGAGCATCCGACCGTCGTGAGCGGGTTCGTCGAGGTGTATCAGGACTGGATCGACCTCGGCATCGACGGCTTCCGCATCGACACCGCCAAGCACGTGAACTTCGAGTTCTGGGAGCAGTGGACCGCCGAGGTGCTCGACTACGCCCGCGACGTCAAGGGCAAGAAGGACTTCTTCATGTTCGGCGAGGTGTACGACGCCGACCCGGTGAAGCTCGCGCCGTACGTCCGCGAGACCGACATGTCGAGCGTGCTCGACTTCACCTTCCAGTCCTCCGCTGTGAGCTTCGCCGCCGGCAACAGCGCCAAGGGCCTGCAGAGCCTCTACGCCGGGGACGACTGGTACATCACCCCGGACTCGTCGGCCACGGCCCTGCCGACCTTCCTCGGCAACCACGACATGGGCCGCGTCGGCTTCATGCTGCGCAACAGCGACAACGCGCTCGAACGCGACCTGCTGGCGCACGACCTGATGTTCCTCGGACGCGGCCAGCCCGTCGTCTACTACGGCGACGAGCAGGGCTTCGTCGGCGCGGAGCCCGGCAACGACAAGAGCGCGCGGCAGTCGCTGTTCGCCTCGCAGGTCACCGAGTACCAGGACCAGAACCTGATCACGGGTGAGATCGCCGGAGGGGTCGACCGCTACGCCACCGATGCGCCGGTCTACGCGCACGTGGCCGAGCTCGCCGCACTGCGCGCGGCCCACCCCGCGCTCGTCACCGGCGCGCAGATCGAGCGCCACGCCGACAGCGGCGCGGGCGTCTACGCCTTCTCGCGCGTCGACCGCGACGAGAAGGTCGAGTACCTGGTCGCGCTCAACAACACGACGGCCGAGAAGACGGTCGCGCTGACCACGCTCACCCGGAGCACGGCCTTCGCGCCGGTCTACGGCACGACGACCGGGATCTCGACGGATGCCTCGGCCGCGGCATCCGTCACCGTCCCGGCGCTCTCGGCCGTGGTGTATCGCGCCGACGCGCCCGTCACGGCCCCCGAGGCGCCGCTCGCGGTCGCGGTCTCGGCACCGGCCGCCGGTGCGGGCGTCAGCGGCTCCACGCCGATCTCCGCCGACGTGGACGACGCGACCTGGACCGAGACGAGCTTCGCCTGGCGCGTGGTCGGCTCCGCCGAATGGCACGCGCTCGGCACCGCAGAGGATTCCGACCCGCGCGTCTTCCACACGGTGGAGGGGCTCGCGGACGGCACGCTCGTCGAGTACCGCGCCGTGACGACGGATGCCGCGGGCGGCCACGCCGCCGCGTCCACCTACGCCTCCGTGGGCGACCCGGTGACGCTGGAGGTCTCCGAGGAGCCGGAGTCGCCGATCTCGATGGTGACCGTCCCGGGCAGCCTCAATGACGAGATGGGGTGCGCCGGTGACTGGGCGCCCGCCTGCGAGGCCGCGAAGCTGACGCTGCGCGCCGACGGCATCTGGGCGGGCACGTTCGACCTTCCCGCCGGCGAATACGAGTACAAGGTCGCCATCGACGGCTCGTGGGCGATCAACTACGGCGCGAACGGCGTGCGCGACGGCTCGAACATCGCCATCGACCACCCCGGCGGTGAGATCACGTTCTACTTCGACCCGCGGTCGAACGTCGTCCAGTCGACGGCGGAGGGTCCGATCGTGACGGTGCCCGGCTCGTACCAGAGCGAAGCGGGGTGCGCCGGTGACTGGGCGCCCGACTGCCTCGCGAGCCTCATGGCCGACGGCGACAAGGACGGCGTCTACGAGCTCTCGGTCACGCTTCCGGCGGGCGCCTACGAGGCGAAGGTCGCCCACGGCATGAGCTGGAGCGAGAACTACGGCGTGGGCGGGGCGCCCGGCGGGTCGAACTACTCGTTCACCGCCGAGGAGGGATCACCCGTCGTCTTCCGGTACACCCTCGCGACGCACGTGCTCGACATCGGCGGCGAGGGCCTCGCCGGTCTCGGTGAGGAGCGCGCGCACTGGATCGACGAGCGCACCATCGCCTGGCCGGCCGACCTCGGGGCCGACGGCGCGGCGACCTGGCAGCTGCACGCATCCCTGGACGCGACTCTCGCGCTGGAGGAGGGCGCGGTGGTCGGGGGCGACGCGATCGATCTGACCCGCATCGACGGCGGCCTCACCGACGAGCAGGAGGAGCGGTTCCCGGCGCTGGCGGGCTTCATCGCGCTGGAGGTGGCCGACGGGACGGATGCCGCAGCCCTGCTCCGCGGGCAGCTGATGGTGTCGCAGCGCGACGCCGACGGCGCGATCCGCGCCTTCACCGGCGTGCAGATCCCCGGCGTCCTCGACGACCTCTACGCGGACGCCGTCGCCGACGTGGAGCTCGGTGTGTCGTTCGACGGCAAGAAGCCGACGTTCCGCCTGTGGGCGCCGACCGCGCAGGCCGCGACGCTGCTGACGTGGGACGCCGGCGCCGACGGCGACGCCGCACGTCATGAGGCGACGTGGGACGAGGCATCCGGAATCTGGACCGTCGAGGGCGGGAAGAAGCTCAAGGGCGACGAGTACCTGTGGGAGGTCGTCGTCTACGCGCCGACCACCGGGGCGATCGAGACCAACCAGGTCACCGACCCGTACTCCCTCGCGCTCACCCTGAACTCCGAGCGCTCCGTCGCCGTCGACCTCGATGACAAGTCGTGGCGGCCCAAGGCGTGGGAGAAGACCGAGGCTCCCGTCGTGGATCGCCCCGTCGACCGCGCGATCTACGAGCTGCACGTGCGCGACTTCTCGATCACCGATGAGTCGGTGCCCGAGGCCGAGCGCGGGACGTACACGGCGTTCACGCGCGACAGCGCGGGGACCGCGCAGCTGCGCGAGCTCGCGGACGCCGGCATCAACACCGTGCACCTGCTGCCCACGTTCGACATAGCGACCATCGAGGAGGACCGGTCGAAGCAGGCGGTGCCCGCCTGCGACCTGGCCTCGTTCGCGCCGGACGGCACGGAGCAGCAGGCGTGCATCGAGGCGGTCGTCGACGCCGACGGCTTCAACTGGGGCTACGACCCGTACCACTACACGGTGCCCGAGGGCTCCTACGCCACCGATCCAGAGGGCGGTGCGCGCGTCGCCGAGTTCCGTTCTATGGTCGGCGCCCTCCACGGGATGGGTCTGCAGGTCGTGCTCGACCAGGTCTTCAACCACACCGCGCAGTCGGGCCAGGAGGCCAAGTCCGTCCTCGACCAGGTCGTGCCCGGCTACTACCACCGTCTCAACCCGGCCGGCGGCGTCGAGACCTCGACGTGCTGCCAGAACGTGGCGACCGAGCACGAGGTCGCGCAGAAGCTCATGGTCGACTCGGTCGTGACGTGGGCGCGTGACTACAAGGTCGACGGCTTCCGCTTCGACCTCATGGGCCACCACTCGAAGGTGAACATGCTCGCCATCCGCGATGCGCTCGACGAGCTGACGCTCGAGCGTGACGGCGTCGACGGCGAGGCGATCTACCTGTACGGCGAGGGCTGGAACTTCGGCGAGGTCGCGGACAACGCCCTGTTCGAGCAGGCCACCCAGGGTCAGCTCGGCGGCACCGGCATCGGCACGTTCTCCGACCGGCTGCGCGACGCCGTCCACGGCGGCAGCCCGGTCGACGGCGGCTCGAAGTTCTACCAGGGCTTCGGCACGGGTCTGGCCACCGACCCGAACGGCAGCGACCGGTCGGCGCCGGGCGACCCCTTCGCCGACCTCGCGCACAAGACCGACCTGGTGAAGCTGGGACTCGCGGGCAACCTGCGCGACTTCTCGTTCACCGCCTCCGACGGCACCGTGAAGGCCGGAGACGAGCTGGACTACAACGGCTCGCCCGCCGGGTACGCCGACCAGCCCGACGAGGTCATCACCTACGTCGACGCGCACGACAACGAGACGCTGTACGACCTCGGAGTGCTGAAGCTGCCGGCCGACACCCCGATGGCGGACCGCGTGCGCATGAACACCCTGTCGCTCGCGACCACCGCCTACGCCCAGACCCCGTCGTTCTGGCACGCCGGCACGGAGCTCCTCCGCTCGAAGTCGCTCGACCGCAACAGCTACAACTCGGGCGACTGGTTCAATCGCATCGACTGGACCGGCCAGGAGTCCACGTTCGGCTCGGGCCTGCCCCGCGAGGGCGACAACGGGAGCCACTGGGACGACCTCGCGCCGCTCCTGGCGGACCCCGCGAACAAGCCGGGTGCGTCCGACATCGCCGCGGCCGAGGCATCCGCCCTCGATCTGCTCCGCGTGCGCGAGCAGGTGGGTCTGCTGCGTCTCGGGTCCGCCGGCCTGATCGAGCAGAAGGTCTCGTTCCCGAACAGCGGGACGGATGCCGCTCCCGGCGTCATCGTCATGCTCATCGACGATCTGGTGGGCGACGACGTCGATCCCGCGCTGAAGGGTGCGCTCGTGGTGTTCAACGCGGGCACCGAGACCACGACGCAGACCATCTCGGAGCTGGAGGGTCGGTCGTTCTCGCTGGCGCCGGCGCTCGCCCAGGGCGCCGACCCCGTCGTGAAGACGACCACGTGGGATGCCGCCAGCGGCACGGTCACCGTCCCGGCCCGCACGGCGGTGGTGCTCGTCGAGACCCAGCGGCGCTGACTCACCGGCGCTCGCCCGGGACGGTGGGGGCGGGGGCCGGGCGCGAGGGCGGTGGGGGGGGGCAGGGGCTCCACCCACCGGCGGCGGAGCGCGTGGTACAGA
>NZ_JBHTZE010000001.1:0-29230 GCF_042790415.1 Microbacterium sp. NPDC056736 | reverse complement strand
GTGGTGACTCCGCCCCGGTGGGCGGCCGCCCGCGCCCGGGACCCCGGCCGGCCCCCCCGGGGGGGGGTGCGGGTCGCCCCCCCGGGGCCCTCACCCCCGGCCGCCCCCCCGTCCGGGGGGGGCCCCGCGCCGGGAGCTCGTCCGTTGGGGGGGGTCAGCGCCTCCTCCACAGGGCGCCGGATCGCGTGCTCCAGACGGGTTATCCACTGGTTCGAAAAAGCTGTTGATCTGGGTGTTTCGATGTCGGAACCCCTGGCCACAATGGGGGTATGACGCAGTTCGCCGCAGCCCTCGCCGACCTCGGCGACGCGCTCGCCGGTGTGGTCGCCGCGGCGTTCGCCGATGACGGGTTGCGTGCCTGTGACGACGGCGAGGTGCTGTCGGCGCTCGCGGCCGCGGCTCGGGTGCACCGCGGCGTCGAGGCCGTCATGGTCGAGGCCGTGGCGCAGCTGCAGGCGCGCGACGACCTTCGACCCCACCCCGACCGTGCGGCGACGCGGTACGGGTGCCGCAACCTCAGCGAGCTCGTACAGCGGGCCACGCGCCTGTCGGGGCGCAGCGTGGCCGATCTCGCCGCCGCGGCCGGCGTGGTGCAGCGCGGCACCGCGCCGTCGACGGGAGAGCTGCTGCCTGCGACGTTCCCGTGCATGCGCGACGCGCTCGCGGCGGGGCAGGTGGGCGTCGATGCGGTCGTCGCGGTGGCCTCGGCGTTCCGTCGCGTCGGCGTGGGACGGGTCGAGATGCTCGCCGCCGACGAAGAGCTCGCGGCCGCGGCAGCCGGTGCGGGGCCGGATGCCGCAGGCCCGGCCTCGGCCGACGAGCTGCGCGCGCTCGCACAGGTGTGGGCGGCCTACCTCGATCCCGATGGCGCTGAGCCCGTCGAGGCGAGGGCGCTGCGCAAGCGGGGACTCACGGTGGGGCGACGCGACGGTGACGGGCTGGTCCCGGTGCGCGGCAATCTCCTGCCCGAAGTCGCCGCGCAGCTGCGACTCGGGTTCGACAGCGTGCTGAACCCACGTGTGGACGCCGCGCCCGCGATGGGCCCGTGCTTCACCGAGGCCGACGCCGACAGCGTCCACGACTCCGGCGCGCCGTCCGAGGATGCCGCCGATTCGCGCACCCGCACCCAGAAGCAGCACGATGCGCTGGCCGTGCTGCTGACGGCGGCCGTGGCATCCGGGGAACTGCCGATCCTCGGCGGCGCCGCACCGACACTGGTCGTGTCGGTGCGCGAACAAGACCTCGCGTCGGGGCGCGGGTATGCGCACCTCCCCGGTGACGACGAGCCGGTCTCGATCGCCGCGGCCCGGCACATCGCCTGCGCGGGCGCGGTGCAGCGGGTCGTGCTCGGCGCGGCCGGCCGGATCGTGTCGATGCGGACGCTCGATCGAGTCTTCAACCATCACCAGCGCCGGGCCATCACCCTGCGTGACGGCGGATGCCTCATCCCCGGGTGTCAGGTGCCGCCGCAGTGGTGCGAAGTGCATCACGTCGAGGAGCATTCGCGGGGTGGGTCGACGCACACCGACAACGGAGTCCTGCTGTGCTGGTTCCACCATCGCACCATCGACTCCGGCGGGTGGCAGGTGGCGATGGTCGAGGGGGTGCCGTACGTGAAGGGCCCGTACTGGTGGGACGCCGAGGTGAAGTGGCGGCCGGCCACGAAGTCCCCGACCAGACAGCGAGATCAGATCGCGCTGCGCATCTGACCACGTCGCTGTCGGCAGTGATCGGATGCCGCCAACGCGTCGCGATCGGCGCTAACGTCGCGATCGGCGCGAACACCGCGAACGCCGTGAGTGCCGCGATGTCGGGGGCCGGTGCGTGCCGCGATGTCGGGGCCGGTGCGTGATGTCCGACGGGCATGAGGGGGTCCGGACCGTTACGGGTCGGGCAGTCCGAGCTCGTACACCTCGTCGTAGTCCTGGTACGTCACGGTGACAGTGACGGGCCGGTCGATCACCGCTGGCGGCAGCCTGAACACGTGCGTCGTCGGTCCCATGTCCGCGGTGCAGGGGTTGTTCGGCGACGGTCCGAACTCGACCTCCACCTCGCCGCTGCCCCGCACCTGCGGTGCCGACGGGACCGGCGGACAGCTGCCGCTGCCCATCGTGATGATCGCGAACTCGTCGTCGTCGATCCAGCCTGCGGAGGGCTCGCCGCTGAGGGGGTCGGGCATCGGGCCCTCCCAGTCGTCGGGGATCCCACGAATCGTCTGGTCGGCGCCCGAGCCGGAGCACCCGGTGAGCGCGAGCAGTGCGAGCACGACGGCCGCGATCGGTGGCGCGGCGGCCCGCCGACCCGGCCGCGTCACAGGCCCAGCCGCACCAGCAGCGTCTCGCCGGCGCTGGAGATGATGTGCAGCTGCCACGGCGGTCATAGCCGCGAGCCTAGAGGTCGGCCGCGGTCGCCGTCACGCTTCCGCGAGTCCGAGCGCCGCACCTGACCGCCGTCGCGTCTGCCCCGGCCGCTCGCTGTCAGAGCGCGTCCACGACGGCTCCGCCGAACACCGCAACGGCCGCGAGCGCCACACCGGCCACGCCCAGCGCGGCGATGGCGAAGACCAGGATGTTCCCGCCGATCGTGAGGAGCAGGGCCGTGGTGCGCGAGAGCTCACGGCGACGGGGAACCGGGATCGACGAGGTGGTGAAGGCCATGATCCGACGCTACGGACGTCCACGCGCCGGCGCGTCCACCCACGGTCGCATCGTCCTCCGCCGGAGGGATGATCCCGGATGCCTCGCGCTCTGCGGCCCGCGCGGCGCAACGGAAGAAGGCTTTGCGACGAAGTGTCGACCTCGGCCGATCCCGGACGACGCCCGGAGTGAGGTTGGCATCGGCCCGCCCGCAACGGAAGGATCACACCATGAAGTACATGATGTTCGTCGTCTCCTCGCTCGAGCCGGACACCGAGCCCGACCAGTCCGACGTCGACCTGTGGGTCGACCCGCTCGACGCCAGCGGCAAGCGGATCATCGGCGAGGTGCTGGCCCCGGTGTCCGACTCCACCGTGGTCAAGGTGCGCGGCGGCAAGGTGCTCACCGCGCGCGGGCCCTTCGCCGAGACGACCGAGGTGATCCTCGGCTTCGACATCCTCGAGGTCGACGACCTCGACGAGGCGATCGAGATCGCGTCGAAGCACCCGATGGCCCGCAACGGCCAGATCGAGCTGCGCCCGTTCATGTAGTGGCCCGACGGGGACAGCGCCGCTGCGGGCGACTGACACCCGGCATCCGAGAGCAAGGAAGGGTGGGCCCCGCGGGACGGGGGCCCACCCTTCCGGCCGCTCGGCGCGCCAGCCGCGCAGCGACGCGATCTCGAACAGCGTCGTCGTGCCCGACACCGAGAAGTCGCGGTTGTGATGTAGGTGACGAAGTGGGATGCCGCGGGCTCGGTCACATCGAACACCGCGATGCCGCCGATCCGCTCGAAGCCGATGAACGCGTACGTGCGACCGCAGGTCCACCTAGCAGATACAAGGACGTCCATGTAAAATCAGCACAGTGCTGATGTCGGCACGATCGCGCTGATCAGGATGCCTCACGAGGGCGTCGCTGCATCACTGAAGGAGCAATGGTGTCCACGATCACCCCTCTCACGCCCGCCCTCACGACCGAGGAGCGCGAAGCGATCCTCGAGGCCGTCCGCGAATTCGCCGAGACGCAGCTCGCGCCGCACGCCCTGGAGTGGGACGCGCAGTCGCACTTTCCCCGCGAGACGCTGGGCCGGGGCGGCGAGCTCGGACTCGGCGGCATCTACGTCCGCGAGGACGTCGGCGGCTCGGGCCTGTCGCGCTCGGACGCCGCGGCCATCTTCGAGGAGCTCGCCCAGGGCGACACCGCGATCGCCGCGTACATCTCCATCCACAACATGGTGGCGTGGATGATCGACACCTACGGCACCGAGGCGCAGCGCACCGAGTGGCTGCCGCTCCTCACGTCCATGTCGGGCTTCGGCAGCTACTGCCTCACCGAGCCGGGTGCGGGATCGGATGCCGCGGCCATCACGACGAGCGCGATCCGCGACGGCGACGAGTTCGTGCTGACCGGCGTCAAGCAGTTCATCTCGGGCGGGGGCGAGGCATCCGTGTACATCGTCATGGCACGCACCGGCGAGCCGGGTGCCCGCGGGATCACGGCGTTCCTCGTGCCCGCCGGCACCGCCGGCCTGTCGTTCGGCGCGATCGAGCACAAGATGGGGTGGAACGCGCAGCCCACGCGGCAGGTGATCCTCGACGAGGTGCGCGTGCCCGCGGCGAATGTCCTCGGCGGCGAGAGCCAGGGGTTCAAGATCGCGATGTCGGCCCTGGACGGCGGCCGCATCAACATCGCGGCGTGCTCGCTCGGCGGCGCGCAGTGGGCCCTCGACCGCGCCGTCGCCTACGTGCAGGAGCGGTTCACGTTCGGCGAGCCGCTGGCCGAGAAGCAGGCCGTGGTCTTCGCGCTCGCCGACATGGCCACCGAGCTCCGTGCCGCACGGGCCCTCGTGCGCGACGCGGCGGCGGCGCTGGACGCGAAGGCACCCGACGCGTCGATGCAGTGCGCGATGGCCAAGCGATTCGCCACCGACGCCGGCTTCACCGTCGCGAACCAGGCCCTGCAGCTGCACGGCGGGTACGGATACCTTCACGATTACGGCATCGAGAAGGTGGTGCGCGACCTGCGCGTGCACCAGATCCTCGAGGGCACGAACGAGATCATGCGCGTGATCATCGGCCGCCAGCTGCTCGCGCACTGACGCCCCCTCGATCCCACGCACCGACGAAGAGGTCCGACATGAAGATCGCATTCCTGGGGCTCGGCCACATGGGCCTGCCCATGGCGAAGAACCTCGCCGCGACCGGTCACGAGGTGGTCGGCTTCGACGTCGCCCCTGCCGCGGTCGCCGCGGCGGGTGAGGCCGGACTCGCCACGGCCGATTCGGGGACGGATGCCGCCACCGGCGCCGACGTCGTCATCACGATGTTCCAGACCGGCGCGCAGGTGCTCGACGCCTACCGGGGCGCGGGCGGCGGGCCGGGACTGCTGGAGGTCGCGGCATCCGGCGCGCTCTTCATCGACTGCTCGACGATCGCCGTCGACGAGGCCCGCGCCGCGCACACGCTCGCCGAGGAGGCCGGGCGCCGGTCGCTGGACGCGCCGGTGTCGGGCGGCGTCGTGGGCGCCGAGAACGCCACGCTCGCCTTCATGGTGGGCGGCACCGATGAGGACTTCGAGGCCGCGCGGCCGCTGCTGGCGGCGATGGGGCGGCGGGTCGTGCACTGCGGCGGCGCGGGCCTCGGGCAGGCGGCCAAGGTGTGCAACAACATGATCCTCGCGGTGTCGCAGATCGCGGTCGCCGAGGCGTTTGTGCTGGGGGAGCGGCTCGGGCTCTCGCACCAGGCGCTGTTCGACGTCGCGTCCAACGCGTCGGGGCAGTGCTGGGCGCTGACCACGAACTGCCCGGTGCCCGGCCCCGTGCCCACGAGCCCTGCCAACCGCGACTACCAGCCGGGGTTCGCCGGGGCGCTGATGAACAAGGACCTCGGCCTCGCCGAGCATGCCATCGCCGCCACCGGCGTGGACGCGCGCATGGGCATGCTCGCCCGCGAGATCTACCAGGCCTTCGCCGCCGGCGACGGCGCAGGGCAGGACTTCTCCGGCATCATCAACACCATCCGCGCCGAGTCCGCCTGACGGCCGGGCCGCCGCCGCCCCGATCGCCACGCGCCGGACTCTGGTGGAATGTTCACGACCCTCGACGAAAGCGGAGCGATGACCGAATACGAGACGATCCTGGTCGAGACGCGCGGACGCGTCGGTTGGATCACCCTCAACAGGCCGGACGCGCTCAACGCGCTCAACACGCAGGTCTGCCGCGACGTCGTCGCCGCGGCAGCCGCCTTCGACGCCGACGAGCACATCGGGGCGATCGTCGTCACGGGCTCGGAGCGCGCCTTCGCGGCGGGGGCGGACATCAAGGAGATGGAGTCGAAGTCCGGGCTGGAGATGGTCATGACCGACCACTTCGGCGGATGGGCCGACTTCGCGAAGGTGCGCACCCCGGTGATCGCCGCCGTCTCGGGCTACGCGCTCGGCGGCGGGTGCGAGCTGGCCATGATGTGCGACATCATCCTCGCCGCCGACACGGCGAAGTTCGGCCAGCCCGAGATCAACCTCGGCGTGATCCCCGGCATGGGCGGCTCGCAGCGGCTCGTGCGGGCGGTCGGGTACTACAAGGCCGCCGAGCTCATCCTCACGGGCCGGATGATGGATGCCGCCGAGGCCGAGCGCTCGGGACTCGTCTCACGCGTCGTCCCGGCGGCCGAACTGCGGGACGAGGCGCAGAAGACCGCGGAGACGATCGCCGCGAAGAGCTTGCCGTCGCTGTACGCCGCGAAAGCCGTGCTCGACGCCGCGCTGGAGTCGTCCCTCGCCGAGGGCCTGCGCCTCGAGCGCCACGTGTTCGCCGGCCTCTTCGACACCGCCGACCAGAAGGAGGGCATGGCCGCCTTCCGCGAGAAGCGTGCCCCCGACTTCCACGGCCGCTGAGCCGAGCGGCGGTGCGGCGGGGGCCCGACGGCGACTAGAGGGGCTCCGGCTGCGGCCGCGGGTCGGTGAAGTCGCCGGCGTCCTTGCGGAAGCGCGCGATGATGCGCACCAGCTCGGTCGTGTCGTCGTCGGAGAGGCCCGGGCTCTCGAACACCTCGGTGTTCAGGGCCGTGGTCGCGCGCTCGACGAGCTCGCGCCCGGAGTCCGTGAGCACCAGCATCGCCGCCCTGCCGTCGTCGGGATGCGGCTCGCGCGACACCAGGCCGTCGCGTGCGAGCCGGTCGACCGTGTTCGTCACGCTCGTCGGGTGCACCTGCAGGCGCGCGATCGCGCTGGCCATCGGCATCCGTCCCTCCCGCGTGAAGCCGAGCAGTCGCAGCATCTCGTACCGTGCGAACGACAGGCCGAACGGCTTCAGCGTGGCGTCGATGCGCGCGAACAGCAGCTGCTGAGCCCGGATGATCGACGTGACGGCGGTCATGCCCGCGGCCGCCGGCTCCCAGCCGTGGGCGATCCACTGACGCTTGGCCTCGGCGATCGGATCGACCGGAAGGCGCTTGGGTGCTGCCATGACGACCTCCTGGATCCACCGTACCGGGCGGCGTCCGGACGGGCGTGCGCGCCGGCCGGGCGACGGCGTCTATGTATACACACAGCGGTCGTCCGCCCGGTCCGACCGGGCGCCCGTCCCTGGATTGGGTACATTCCAGGCCGCGCCATAGACTCGTGCCCAGCGTGAGGAGATCGACATGAAGATCGTCGTCCTGGTCAAGGAAGTCCCGGATACGTACGGGGATCGGAAGCTGTCGCTGGAGACGGGGCTGGCTGATCGGGAGGCATCCGATCGGGTGCTGGACGAGATCGGCGAGCGGGCACTCGAGGTGGCGCTGTCGTACGCCGACAAGACGCCCGGGACCGAGGTCGTGGTGGTGTCGATGGCGTCGCAGGCGGCGTCGGCGACGGTGCGCAAGGGTTTGGCGATGGGGGCGGCGTCGGCGGTGCAGGTGATCGACGACGCACTGCTCGGTGCCGACATGGGGCTCACGGCGGAGGTGCTGGCGGCGGTGCTGCAGCGCACCGGGTTCGACCTGGTGATCGCGGGCAACCAGTCCACGGACGGCTCGGGCGGGGTGGTGCCGTCGATGATCGCGGAGATCCTCGACGTGCCCAGCGCCACGTACCTGAACTCGGTGGAGATCGGTGCGGACGCGGTGTCGGGCACGCGGGCCTCCGACGGTGCGACGAAGCAGGTGGTGGCACCGCTCCCGGCGGTGATCTCGATCACCGAGGCGCTTCCGGACGCGCGGTTCCCGAACTTCAAGGGCATCATGGCGGCCAAGAAGAAGCCGTTCGAGACGCTGTCGCTGGCCGAGCTGGAGATCGACGCGCACGACCCCGACGCGTCTCGCTCGATCGTGATCGCGCTGAGCGAGAAGCCGCCGCGCGAGGCGGGCGTGAAGATCGTCGACGAGGGCGACGCGGGCGAGAAGCTCGCGGAGTTCCTCATCCAGAACCGGCTGGCGTGAGGTGCGTGTGATGACGTTTGCAGATGACTCCATCGTGGTCCTCCTGGACACCACCCCGTCGGGCGGGCTGGCCAAGTCCGCCGCGGAGGTGCTGGGGGCTGCCGCCTCGGTGGGCACGCCGGTCGCGGTGGTGGTGGGCGATGCGGCGCTGGCGGCGGATGCCGCGGCTCTCGGCGCGGCACAGGTGCTGGTCGCCCCTCCCGGTGAGGGGCTGACCGTTCCGGTCGTGGACGCATTGACGGCGGCGGCGGATCTGGTCCGCCCGGACGCGGTCCTGGTGTCGCACTCGATCGAGGGCCGCGATGTCGCGGGTCGGTACGCGGCCCGCACCCGGTCGGGCATCGCGGTGGACGCGGTCGGTGTCTCGCGGGACGCGGAGGGCGTGGTCGCGCACCACTCCGTGTACGGCGGTGCGTACAACGTGGAATCCGCGGTGACGTGGGGTGCGCCGGTGATCACGATCCGGCAGGGATCGGTGGATGCCCGCGCCGACGCGGTCGACGGTGTCGAGGCGGAGCCGCTCGAGGTGCGTGCCTCCGGCCGGAAGGCGGCGACGGTCATGTCGGTGGATCAGGCGGTGGTGTCGTCGTCGCGTCCGGAGCTGCGCGGCGCGGTGAAGGTCGTCTCCGGCGGGCGCGGTCTCGGATCGGGGGAGAAGTTCGCCCTGGTCGAGCAGCTCGCCGACACGCTGGGCGCGGCGGTGGGCGCGTCGCGCGCCGCGGTGGACGCCGGGTATGTGCCGCAGACGTATCAGGTCGGGCAGACCGGGGTGTCGGTGTCGCCGCAGCTGTATGTCGCGCTCGGGATCTCCGGCGCGATCCAGCACAAGGCGGGGATGCAGACGGCGAAGACGATCGTCGCGATCAACAAGGACGCGGATGCCCCGATCTTCGAGATCGCCGATTTCGGGGTGGTCGGCGACGTGTTCCAGGTCGTGCCGCAGCTGATCTCCGCGCTCGAGGCGAAGAAGGCGTAACCCGGGATGGCCACGTACGGTTCTGCGGTGCGGCGCGGGCTGCCCAGGGTGCCCGGCGGCGAGCCGTGGCCGCCCGCCGGCGACGCTCCGGTCCCCAACGGGGACGGCGGGGGCGAGGTCGTCCCGTCGCTCAGCGTCCAGACTGGTTCGGTCGCCGCGGCATCGTCGGCGGCCGTGACCCAGTCCGCTCCCGCCCCGGCCGCCGAGCCTGCCGCGAGCCCCTCGGCCGGGGCGGAGACCGGTGGGACGAGCTCCGTGGCCGGTGCGGCGAGCTCCGTGGCCGGTGCGGCGAGCTCCGTGGCCGGTGCGGCGAGCTCCGTGGTCGGTGGCGGGGAACGCGCGATCCGCCGCGGTCTGCCGCGCGTCCCGGGCGGCGAGCCCTGGCCGCCGGCATCCGTCGTCGCCGCTGCGGCGGCTCCCGCCGCTCCCGTCGCCGCCGCTCCTGCGGCCGCCCCGGCGGCCGCGACCCCCGCCGACGAAGCACCCGAAGCGCGCGACCTCGCCGCCTCCGCTGCGGCGGTGGCGCAGCCACCGGCGGTGGGCCCCGACGGGGCGAAGCCGCTGCGTCGCGGACTGCCGCGTGTGGCCGGCGGCGAGCCGTGGCCGCCGGCAGGTCTCGCGCCCGCCGCCCGGGTCGCGACCGCCGGAGCAGCTGACGCCGAGGACGCGGTGGCGGCGCCGGTCGAGGCATCCGTCGACACCCCGACGCCCGTCGCGACGCCGGCGCTGCCCGAGACCCCGGTGGCGGCATCCGTCGTCCCGGCTGTCCCCGCCGCGGCGGTGACGCCCAGCGGGGTTCCGCTGTCGCAGCCGCTGCCGTTCACGAGGACGGTGTGGGAGGGCGCGGCCGCGCGCACCCGCCCGGCGCCCCGGGTCGAGCCGCAGCGGATCGGCCCCTTCACGAAACTGCAGTGGGCGGGGGCGGTGGTCGTCGGCGGTGCCGGGCTGCTGTTCGCGGCGGCGCTGGCGGTCGCGCTGGTGCGGTTCCTGCTGTCGACGCCGTGGGGGATGGACTTCCTCGCGGCGTACCCGGGCGAGTACCACCTGCCCGAGGGCGCTCCGGTCGGGTTCCCGGCGTGGCTGGGGTGGCAGCACTTCTTCAACGTGTTCCTGATGGTGCTGATCATCCGCACCGGCCTGCAGGTGCGCACCGAGAAGCGGCCGAGCGTGTTCTGGTCGCCGCGCAGCAACAACCGCCGCAAGATCAGCCTGAACCTGTGGTTCCACCAGTCGCTGGACATCCTGTGGCTGCTCAACGGCGTGATCTTCGTGGTGCTGCTGTTCCTCACCGGGCAGTGGATGCGGATCGTGCCGACGTCGTGGGAGGTGTTCCCCAACGCGGTCTCGGCGGGCCTGCAGTACGTGTCGCTGGACTGGCCCACCGAGAACGGCTGGGTGAACTACAACGCGCTGCAGCAGCTGGCGTACTTCGTCACGGTGTTCCTGGCCGCGCCGCTGGCCGCGATCACCGGGGTGCGGATGTCGGGGGTGTGGCCGAAGAACGCGACGGGGCTGAACAAGGCGTACCCGGTGGAGTGGGCCCGCGCGGTGCACTTCCCGGTGATGCTGTACTTCGTGGCGTTCATCGCGGTGCACGTGTTCCTGGTGTTCGCGACCGGGGCGCTGCGCAACCTGAACCACATGTACGCCGCGCAGGGCTCGACCGACCCGAACGCGTACGCCGACAACTGGACCGGGTTCTGGCTCTTCGCCGCCTCGCTCGTCGTCATCGCCGCCGCGTGGATCGCCGCCCGCCCGCTCGTGCTCGCCCCCATCGCCCGCCTCTTCGGCAAGGTGAGCGGCCGCTGACGCACGCCTGACGGTCGGGCGCTCGGGCGCCCGCAGCGGGCCAGGACCGTGCGCGGGTCGCGGCCCGGTCAGGGCTCGATGACGAGGCCGGCGAGATCGGCCAGTCCGGGCGCCATGAGCTGCAGCTGTTCGGGCGAGATCGTGGCACCGCGCAGTCCCGCCATGCCGATGACCTGGCCGAGGTCGGCTCCTCGCAGATCGACGTCCCTAGCCCGCGATCCCGACACGCCACGTCCCGATGGCGGGGCCGTTCCCATCCTGGGTCACCAGCCCGCCCGAGGGCGGCCCGGCCTGGGGGATAACCCGAACCGAGGTCTCCGGCTTCCTCTGGCGCGCCGCGCGCCCCGCGCGCCTACCGTAAGGGGCATGACCTCCTCGGACACTTCCCACTCCCGCCCGGTGACGCGGCCGGCCCAGGTGGCGGGCGCGATCGCGCAGCTCGCCGCACTCGGCGTCATCGGCGCCGCGGTGTTCTCGCTCCTCTTCTCGATGCTCGGCCTCGGCATCGGGCTGCTGTTCGTCCTCGGCGTCGGCCTGCTGGTGCTCTTCGCGCTCGTCTACGTGCTGTACGCCGTCGGCTGGCTCGAGACGCAGCGCGTCGACGGGCTCTACCGGTTCGGGCTCGCGGCACCCCGGCCCCGGTCGAGCGGCCGGCCCGGCTTCGGCGGCTTCCTCCGCACGGTGTGGCTGCAGGCGATCGACCTCTCCACGTGGCGTGCGATCGCGAACCTCGCGATCGCGACCATCCTCGGCTGGGTCGTGGTCGCCCTCGCGGGGCTGCTCGTGTCGGGCGTCGTGCTGGCCTTCGCGCCGCTCTTCGCGGATGCCAGTGCCGTGCGCCTCGCACGCACCGGCATCGACGTGCCGCTCTCGTGGGCGCTGCCGGTCGGCATCCTCGCGGTGCTCGTCTCCGCCGCCGGCCTCGTCGGGCTGGGCGTCCTCCACGGCGTCATCTCGCGCGCCGTCATGGTGCCCTCGCGCGAGGCCCAGCTCGCGGCCGCCGCGCGCGCCTCGAGCCTGCAGCACGCCGGTGCCGTGCGCGCCGCCGACGTGGAGCGCACGCGCATCGAACGCGACCTTCACGACGGGGTGCAGCCTCGGCTGGTGTCCGTCGGCATGACGCTCGGACTGGCGCAGCAGAAGATCGACGCCGACCCCGAGGCCGCGAAGGCGCTGATCAGCGAGGCCCACACCTCGACGAAGGCCGCCATCACCGAGCTGCGGCAGCTGGCCCGCGGCATCCACACCTCCGTCCTCGACGATCGGGGCCTCGACGCCGCACTGTCGGCGCTGGTCGCCCGGTCGGTGGTCCCCGTGCACACCGACGTGCGGCTCGACGGCCGCTGCAGTCGCGACACCGAGGCGGCGGCGTACTTCGTGATCGCCGAGGCGCTGACGAACGCCGCCAAGCACTCCCGGGCCACCGAAGTCCGTGTCGTGGTGCGGCTGCGCGAGCCGGGGGTCCTGTGGGCGCGCGTCGAGGACAACGGCGTCGGCGGCGCGCGCGTCGTCCCCGGCGGCGGTCTGGACGGCATCGTCAACCGCGTCCTCGCCGCGGGCGGCGAAGCCCGCATCGACAGCCCCGCCGGCGGCCCGACCAGCGTGGAGGTGAGCATCCCGTGCGCATCCTGATCGTCGAAGACTCCGCGCTGCTGCGCGCCGGCCTCGTGCGCGTGCTCGAGGACGCCGGCCACGAGGTGGCCGCCGCGCTCCCCGACGCCTCGCACCTCGACGAGACGGTCGACCGGACCGCCCCCGAGCTGTGCATCCTCGACGTGCGGCTTCCGCCGACCTGGACCGACGAAGGCATCCGCGCCGCGCTGTCGCTGCGTGCGCGGCTTCCCGAGCTGGCGGTCCTCGTGCTGTCGCAGTACGTGGAGGAGCGCTACGCCGCAGACCTCATCTCGTCCAGCGGCGGCGCGCTCGGCTACCTCCTCAAGGACCGCGTCGCCGACGTGACCGAGTTCCTCGAGGCGATCGACCGCATCGGGTCCGGGGCCACTGTGCTGGACCCCGAGGTCGTCGCGCAGCTGCTCAGCCGCAGGAAGCGGGATGAGCGGATGCTGCGGCTCACCGAGCGCGAGTCCTCCGTGCTCGCCCTGATCGCGGAGGGCCGCTCCAACCAGGCCATCGCCAAGACACTCCACGTCAGCGAGGGCAGCGTCGAGAAGCACATCACCGCGGTCTTCCAGAAGCTGGACCTCGAACCCGACGAATCGGGCAACCGCCGCGTCCTCGCGGCGCTCGCCCACCTCGAGCACGGCGGCACCACGCCGCCCGGCATCACACCAGGCGGCCGCGCGCCGCAGACAGGAACGAACCGATGAGCACCACCATGACCCCGCCTCCTCCGCCCTCCTCCGCCGTCCCGGATCGGCCCGCCGATGCGCCGCCGCCCTCCAGCGGGTCGCGCGTCGTCGCGATCGTGCTGATCGTGTTCGGGGGACTGGTGCTCCTCGGCGCGATGATCTCGGCGGCCGTGGGCACGATCGCCTCGGCGTCCGTGTCCACCTCGACCCGCACGGTCGACGTCGCGGATGTCGACCAGCTCGATGTGGACGCCGCCGCCGGCACGCTCCAGGTCGAGTTCACCGACGTCGCCGAGGCCGAGCTCGAGGTCACGAGCTCGTGGGGCGCCGACGTGTGGCGGTTCGAGCGTCAGGGCGACACCCTCGAGGTCGCGTCCCCCGACCGGTTCGGCTGGTTCGGCTGGGGCGGGTGGTTCGGCGACCAGCGGACGGATGCCGTGCTGCGCCTGCCTGTCGCACTCGAGGGCCTCGACGCCGACGTCTCGCTGTCGGCCGGTGAGTTCGTCACCGACGGCGAGTTCGGTGCGCTGGACATCTCACTGGCCGCCGGGTCGTTCGACGTGACGGGCTCGGCCGAGACGCTCACGGCGGACATGAGTGCCGGCCGGGGCAACCTCGAGCTCGAGGACGTCGGCACGGCCGTGCTGACGGTGAGCGCCGGCTCCATGGAGGCCCGGCTGACCGGCAGCCGCCCCGACTCGATCGACATGGACGTGAGCGCCGGATCGCTGCGGCTCACCGTCCCCGAGGGCGACTACGACGTGACCTCCGACGTGTCCGCCGGCGGGTTCGACAACGACCTCGGCTCGACGCCGGGTGCCGCCAGCACGATCACCGTCCAGGTCTCGGCGGGCGAGGTCGTGCTCCGGTCCGAGGGCTGAGCCCCGACCGCCCGACCCGCTGCCGCCTTCGGGCGACGGCGGGTCGGGCGCGTCCGCGGACGCCTGCGCCGCGGGCTACGCGGGGTGAGGGGCGACGGATGCCGCGCCGGCGGCGAAGCCCTCCGCATAGGCCTCGTCGGCGCCGAGGCGGAACATGTCGCGCTCGAGCGGGCGCACGATGGAACGGGCGCCGGGAAGGTCCAGCGGCCCGACGAGGTCGCCGCGACCGCGCACCACGGCGACGGGCAGGCGTGCGGCCTTGCCCTTGACGAGATCGGCGGCGGCGGCCAGCTCGTCGCCGACGCACGGCATGGTGACGACGAGCGGCCGGCCCTCGGCATCCGTCCCTCCGCGCAGGTCCTCGAAGACCAGCACGCCGCCGGCGCCGATCGCGTGATCGGTCTGGCCCTCGCGCCAGGCGCGGCCGAGCGTGTCGGAGACGATGACGCCCACCTCGACGCCCAGCCGCTCCCGCAGACCGCCGGCGATGGCGCGTGCCGACGCGTCGGGGTCGACGGGCAGCAGCAGGACGGTGCCCTCGGGAGTGTTCGACGCGTCGACGCCGGCTGCGGCCGACACCATGCCCAGGCGGTTCTCGACGATGCGGGTGGTGGCGCCGGTCGGGGAGGTGCGGGATGCCACGACCCGCACCGTCTCGGCGGTGATGGCGTCTTCGCGGTCGTCGGCGACGACGAAGCGCCCCTCGGCCTTCGACACGATCTTTGAGGTCACCACGAGGATGTCGCCGTCGGCGAGGTCGCCCGTCGCCGCTGTCGCGATGACGTCGACGAGGTCGGTCCCTGCGGTGATCTCGGGGATGCCGTCCAACGGCCAGACGGTGAGGCGGGTGCGAGCGGAGGCCATGGGTCCAGTCTTCCCGATCGCCGGCGGGTCATCGCCCGCGCCGGCTCCGGGCTCGTGGTGCCGCGCCGCGTCACGACGACGTCACGCACGTTCCGCGAACGACAGAGGGCGTGCCCGGCGGACCGGACACGCCCTCCGCCGAGCGCGGGCCGCGCGGGATCAGCGCACGAAGCGCACCTCGGTCAGCGTCTCGCCGAGGAAGGGCTCGGTGTGCGTCGCACCGTCGAGCGTGAAGCCGTTGCGCGTGTAGAACCGGTGCGCGCGGGGGTTGTCGTCGGCGACCCACAGGTACAGGCCCTCGGCGGGCTCGACGACCGAGTCGAAGAGCCGCTGGCCGATGCCGGTGCCGTGGTATGCGTCGAGCAGATAGATGAAGTAGAGCTCGCGGAAGCGCGGGGCGTCCTTGTCGCGGGCGGGGCCGGACCCCGCGAATCCGACGATCTCGCCGTTGACGAGCGCGGCGAACATCTTGAACTCCGGGCCCTGGACGGCCCAGTGGGTCCAGAGCTCGGCGAGGCGCTTGGGGGAGACCGCCTCGAGGGCGGCCTTGCTGATGAGGTGGTCGTACGTCTCGTGCCAGCACGTCGCGTGGACGCGGCCGAGGGCCTCCGCGTCGACGTCGCGCACCGGACGGACGACGATGTCGGTCTGGGTTTCGGCTTCCATGGGCCAGACTCTACGCGGCCCCGGGCGAGACCTGAAATCCGCCGGATCGCGCGCGCACGCGACGTACCGCTTCGGCCCGCCGGCGTCCGGGCGACTGCGGATTCCGACAACCGAATCGGCGGATCGGTTCCGCATCGCTACCATCGCTCGTCGTGAACGTGTTGTGGCGGACCCTGATCGTGATGCTGACCGCGCGCCGGCGCCTGCGCCGCTCCGGGCGGATCGGGCCGACCGAGATCGGGCGGGTGCGGGTCACCACGTTGCCGACCGACATCGATCTGCTGCGCCACATGAACAACGGGCGCTACCTGTCGCTGTTCGACCTCGGCCGCTGGGATCTGCTCGTGCGGACCGGCCTGTGGGACGTCATGAAGCGCTACGGGTGGTACGCCGTGGTGTCCAGCGAGACGGTGACGTTCCGCAAGTCGCTCAACCTGTGGCAGCGGTTCGACATCGAGTCCCGCATGATCGGGCACGACGACAAGGCCGTCTACCTCGAGCATCGAGCGGTCGTCGACGGCGAGGTGTACGCCCGTGCGATCATCCGAGCACGGATGATGAAGCGCGCCGGCGGCACCCTCTCGCACGAAGAGCTCTTCGCGGCGGTCGGCCGGCCCGAGGGCATCCCCGAGGTGGATGCCTGGGTGCACGAGTGGGCCGCGGCATCCGCTCTTCCGCCTACTCGTGCGGAGGCGCCCAGCGTCTGGCGCTGAGCGACGGCGTTCGGCCGGCGATCAGCGGAGGATGACCGCCGTGACGAGCGAGATGGCCGCGAGGATTCCGACGTTGACGGTCGCGAGCAGCATCGTCCAGAGCCTGCTGCTCGGGTCGGCGGTCGTCAGCGGCCGCCGGTCGACGGCGTCCAGTGCCGCATCGAGGGACCGGAATCGGCCGATCGTGCGGCGGCCGCGGGTCGCGACGTAGCCGCTATCGTCCCGCTTCACCTCGCCCACGGTGCGGCCGAAGCGGTCTGCGGCCCATGCGCCGCGCTCCGGGCTCGACCAGTGGATCGCCCAGCGCGTGTCGATGTCGTCAGCGTGCTGTGTCATGCGTAGAACGCTAGACACGCCGTGAATCAGGTGGGTGCCCTTGACGGATCGGGAGCGGTCGACTATGGAGCGCCTGTCGGCGCCTCGGGCTCGGGGACGAGGGTCAGGCCGCCGGGAGAGTTCGCGGCCTTGGTGAGTGCGTCGATCCAGGCGGGGTTGAGGCGGGGCTGGCGTCCGCCGAAGTACTCGAACGCGAGCGACACATGCGGGCTCAGCCACACCGAGGTGCGCCCCAGGCCGCTGCGCATGGGGTCCGTCCACGTGAAAGGAAAGGACTCCCCGCGACGGAGCTTGGCCCAGATCACGGTCTGCAGGTGGGCCAGGACGCGGTCGTCGAAGGAAGCGGTGACCCTGGTGTCATAGGTGAGCGTGCCCATCGGATCTACAGTAGCCTTCCGAGCGGCTTTGCGGGCGTGTCGTGGAGCTCGATGGGGTGTGAGCGTGGATTATAGCGGTTTTGACGATCCGTGTCTGGTGTTGCGCCCGAAGGCGCAGATCACCGAATCTTGTGAGATGGTCAGCACGCCTCAGCTCACTCGGGATCTGCGAACGGCTCTGTCCTCCGGTGCCTTGACACTCGCCTTCCAGGGCCAATTCGATCTTCAGACGGGCGCGGCCGCGCCGTCTGAGACGTCGCCACCGGATGCAGTCGAGGCGCTGTGTCGCTGGAATCATGTGACGCTGGGAGCAGTGCCACCCGACCGGTTCATCGCGCTGGCCGAGCGCGGCGAGTTCCTCGAAGAGATCGACACGCGCGTATTCGCTCTCGCGACCGAGCACGTCGCGCGGTGGCGGAAGTCCGGTCACACCGTCGGGCTGGCGGTGAACGCGTCTCCCGCTCACTTCTCCACCCGCTATGCGGGCACGGTGCTGACCAGGCTGGACGAGCTCGGACTCGATCCCGCCGGCGTGACCGTCGAGATCACCGAGGCGCCCCTGCCTCAGCTGCGCCCCGGCATGCTCTCCGCCATCGAGGCGCTGCGGGCGGAGGGCGTCGCCATCTCGGTCGACGACTTCGACGCCGGCGGCGACGTCGCAATGCTCGAGACCCTGCCGATCGACGAGGTGAAGATCGATCGATCGCTCACCCAGCGCGTCGATGCCGCGGCAGAGGACGCGATCTCCGCCGTGGTGGACAGCAGTGCGAACCACGGGTGGCGTGTCGTCGCCGAAGGGATCGAGACCCTCGACGACTTCGAGCGCTCACGCAGCCGCGGCTGCCACCGTGGCCAGGGCTACCTGTGGGGTCTGCCGCTGCCCGTCGAGCAGATGGACGTCGTGCTGGCAGGAGAAGCCTGAGCCCGCACGCGTGAGCCTCGGGCGTCGGACTCGGGGGATCATCGCGGGACTCGGCTCAGGAGCCGTCGCCCGCGACCCTCAGAGGCCGTAGTCCGCGACGTCGTCGGAGATCTCGTCCACCGGGGCGCCGGCGCTGGGGACGGTGTCGCCGACCTCGAACTGGGACCAGGTCACCGGCATGCCCGGGGAGAAGAGGATGTCGACCCCGGGTCCGCCGCGCAGGGGTGGGACGTTGACATAGCCGCCGCCCGCCTTGATCGCCTCGAGGATGCTGTTCTTGAGCTCGGTGACGGGGTCGGGGAGGAAGTAGTCGCGTCCATCGACAGTCAGCCGGTTCACGATCGCCATGGCCCCAGCGTACCCGGTGGCGTGCCGCGTAGGATCGAGGCGTGGGCACACTTCACTACGGCTCCCCGCCGGCGTCCTTCAAGATCGACGACCGGGCGCTCGCGCATGTCGAACTGGTCATCATGGCCAAGCTGCGACGCCGAGAGAACCTCTCCTTCGCCATCGTCGACGAAGAGACGTCGGTGCGTCAGGCGATGTGGATCTCGCCGGTCACCATGCTGCGCTTCGAGTACGAGGCACCCATGCCCGAGATCAACCGGCTGTGGCTTCAGGAGCTCGTCGACACCGCGAACTCGTCGGGCGGCCTGCGCATCGTGCCCGAGCCGGAGCTCCCCGCCTCACGCTGAGACGCGTCCACCGCCCCCGCGCTTCGCGCGGTACATGGCGGCGTCGGCGGCATCGAGCAGTTCGCTCGCGCCGGTACCGCGCTGGGCGGCGACGACGCCGGCCGACGCGTGCACGCGCATCTCGATGTCGCGCACGACGATCGGCTCGGTGATCGCCGCGAGCGCGCGGCCGGCGACAGCCGCCGCCTCGGCCGGACTCGCGTCGACGCACACGATCACGAACTCGTCCCCGCCCAGCCGCACGACGACGTCGGTCGTGCGGGCGACCCCGCTCAGCCGCCGGCCGATGGCCGCGAGGACGGCGTCCCCCATCTCGTGGCCGTGGGTGTCGTTGACCAGCTTGAAGTCGTCGAGGTCGAGGAAGACCACCGCGACAGACCTCTCGGAGGCGCCGAGCAGATCGTTGAGACGCTCGTCGAGGTACCGGCGGTTGTGGAGCCCGGTGAGCGCGTCGCGCACCGCCAGCTCCGCGAGCTCGGCCTGCGTCCGCGCCACCAGCGCGGCGCGGATGTCCTCGCCGAGGTCGTACGCGTCCTGGGCGTGCTCGCCCCACGGAAGGCTCCGGCCGGTCACGCTCTCCTGCCAGGCCGAGAACGACCGTCGCGGGGAGAGGGGATGCTCACGATTCTCGGGTCGCTGATCGCCGAGCCACTCCACCGTGCGGGCGACCTCGCTGCGCACGAACACCAGGCGGTCGCCGTCGCTGCCGAGCGGGACGACCAGCAGACCGGTGACACCGGGGATCTCGACGGCGAGCTCGGGGCGCTCGATCGGCAGCGCCTCCCAGAGGAATCTCCCGGGTCCCAGCTCGTCCACGACGGCGAACAGGCGCTCGGGCGCGGGGACCACGCCGACGGTGTCGATCGCGTCACCGAGGCGCAGCACCGCGCCGTCGGCGGGAACGACGTCGAGCACCGTGCGCTCTCCGCGCATGAGCACGGAGCCCGCGTCGGCGCGGCCGAACAGTGGGGCGATCAGTGCGATCCTCCGCTCCCTCGCCTCGAGCTGACGGCGGAGCCTGCGGATCTGCTCGGCGGAGGCGAGCTGCGAGGCGACCTGCGAGGCCAGCACCTCGATCGCTCGGCGCAGCAGCACCGGGATACGGCGGGGCGTCCGGTGGGCGCAGGTGAACATGCCGACCAGCTGGTCGTCCAGGACGATCCCGAACGACACCGTGGAGGCCTGGCCCATGTTCCGCATGAACTGCAGGTGGTGAGGGGAGACGGCGCGGAGCTCGGTGGGGCCGAGGTCCAGCGGGCTGTCCTCGGGGAGGAGCGTATGGATCGGCGTCCCCGGGTCTGCGGTGTCGGCGATCACGCGGGAGCGCTTCTCGATGTAGAGCGTGCGCGCCTGGACCGGGATGTCGGATGCCGGGAAGTGGAGGCCGAAGTAGGGCTCCATGTCGGGCTCGCGCTCGTCGGCGACGACCTGCCCGTGCGCGTCGTCGTGGAAGTGGTAGCACATCACCCGGTCGTAGCCCGTGATCGCCTTGATCTCACGCGCCGCCTGCTGGCGCAGCTGATCGGGATCGGTGATCGCCGCCAGTCGCTGGATGGCGCCGACGACCCCGGTGCGCACGTAGTCGAGCCCGGGGACCACCGGCTCGAACTCGAGGACCAGCGGCGACGTGCCGCGGTGGGCGATCACGTCGTAGACGACGCCCTCGAACTCCGCGCGCACGGGGTCGACGGCGACGCCGTGGGTGATCGACCACGACACCATGTCGCTGCCGGCCTCGCGCAGGTCGCGCCCGAGCCAGTGCTCGGCGTTGGCGCTCGCCGCGACGACGACGCCTGTGACCTCATCGATTGCGAACAGCCTGCCGTGCGACTGGATCGCGCCGATCGTGCGGATGGGCTCGGTCGAGCATTCGCGGACGCGGAGCATCTCGGCGTCGTCGCCGGGAAGGTCTCCGTCGAAGGTGAGAGCTGGTACGTCGGTCACGCAAGCCCTTCAGTCTTGATGTGGGGGCGGACAAGGGGCACTGCGTTAGCGGGTCCCTACATCCTAAACGGAGGTCCCGACCATGCCAAAGGATGCCGCCGCGCCTGATACCGCAGGCGGCGCAAGGGCGCAATGGGTTTGTGCGCGGCCGCGGCGGGGCGGTTCGCTGACAGTGGTGGCGTCGGCACCCCCGCCGGCGCCGGAGGGAGAAGGAGGGGCCGTGGATACGACCACCCTCATCTGGATCATCGTCGGCATCGTGGTCGTCGTCGCGATCGTCCTCGTTGCGCTGCTGCTGTCGGCGCGCGGCCGCCGCAACCGGCGGGAGCAGGCGCAGCACGAGAAGGCCGAGAAGCTGCGCGCCGAGGCGCGCGAGTCCGAGTTGAAGGCGCGGGAGCACGAGGCGGAGGTAGCCCAGGCCCGCGCGGACGCGGCATCGGCCACGGCGGCCGCCGAGCAGGCGCGCGCCCGCGCCGCGCAGGCGTCGATCGACGCCGAGAAGCGGCAGAGCACGATCGACGAGCACGAGTCGGACGCCGCGAAGCTCCGTGCCGAGCAGGCCGAGCGGCTGCGCAAGGCGGACGACGTCGACCCGTATGTCGGCGACGACGGTCGCAGCGCCACGGCGACGGACGCCGGTGCCCGGAACGCGTCGGCGGCAGCCGGCGACGTCCGCACCGACGAGCGCACCGCCGACTCCCGCACGAGCGATCGCTCGGACGCGCCGGTCGGCGCGTCGGACGACGGAGTGCGTCGCGTGCACCGCGACGACGGGGTCGACGCGGCGGCCGCCGTGGGCGACACCGCACCGCCGGCGGACGAGCCGCGGACGCGGCGTCCGGACGGCACGTGACGGCACTCACCTGACAGGCACCCGGGTCCGCGGGCCCGGGTGCCTGTCATGCCCGGAGCGGCCGAAGCGTCAGCCCGCGGCATCCCGCCTGGTCGTCGGGAACGCGTCCCGCAGCGCGCTGCGGACTTCGGCGATGCCCGCCCTGCCCTGTGACGAGGTGCGCTGCGCGAGGAAGATCTCGCGCGCCGGACGCCCGGGGAGGTCGAGCACGGCGACGGGCGTCGGGTCGCCGCCCCACAGCAGATCCGGGAGCACCCCGACCGCCTGGCCGGCGGCGATGAGCCGGGCATGGGCCGACAGGTCGGCCAGCTCGAAGCGGACGTCGGGTTCGAAGCCGGATGCGCGGCACTGCTGGACGGCCCAGAGCCGGGCGGCGGTGCCCGCCGGCTCCATCACCCACGCCCGAGCGCGCAGATCGTGGAGCGACCGCGCGGCATCCCCCGCGGGAATGGCCACGCGGATGGGATCGATGCCCAGGATCTCGCGCTCGATGCCCGCCGTGTGCGGACGCGTGTGACCCGGGTACTGCTCGGCGATCACGAGGTCGACGCTGCGCGCGGCGAGTTCGAAGAGCCCCCGCTCGGGAGGCAGCTCGACGAGCTCGACGCGAAGGTACGGGGCGCGTTCGGCGAGGAGGGCGAGGGCGACGGGCGCGACGGCCAGCGCCGCCGTCTGCATGACGGCGACGCGGACGGGGGCGAGGCCCGGGTGCAGGGACTCGAGCTCGCCGCGAGCCCGCTCGTCCTGGTCGAGGGCGCGCGCGGCGTGGGCGGCGAGGACCTGTCCGTGCTCGGTGAGGCGCACGCGGCGTCCCTCCGGGGCGAGAAGCGGCACGCCCGCCTCCTTCTCGAGCTGCGCGAGCTGCTGCGAGATCGTCGAGGGGCTGTACGACAGCGCCTCCGCCACGGCGGCCAGCGTGCCCCGCAGTGCCAGCTCATGCAGCAGGCGCAGGCGTCGCAGCTCGAACATGAGCATCCCATCGAAAATCCTGAACGATACTGATCGTAGACGATCGCTTTTCACGAACGGACGGATGCCTCAGGCTGGACGCCATGCAGCACATCGAGGTGCAGTCTGGAAGCACGGGCCCCGTCGAATCGACATCTGGAGTGCGAATGGAAGACGCTGCCGAACGGCATCTCGCAGACGAAGCCGTCACGCTGGCTCGGCGGTGGATCGCCGAGAGCGCGGAGGCCCACGTCGACCCGGCGGCGGAGCGCCTCGCCGGAGTCCTGAAGGACCCCAGCGGCCTGCCGTTCACGATCGGCTTCGTCGACGGTGTCATGCGACCGGAGAGCCTGTCGGCGGCGGCATCCCATCTGCACCGCGTCGCGCCCCTCGTTCCCGGGTTCCTCCCCTGGTACCTCCGCTCCGCCGTGCGGGTCGGCGGCGCCGTCGCCCCCGTGCTGCCGGCGCCGGTCGTGCCGATCGCGCGCCGGGTGCTGCGCGAGATGGTCGGGCACCTCGTGGTCGACGCGCGACCGGAGAAGCTCGGCCCGGCCATCGAGCGTCTGCGCGAGACGGGAGCGCGGCTGAATCTCAACCTGCTCGGCGAGGCGGTGCTCGGCGAGCAGGAGGCCCTGCGGCGACTCGAGGGGATCCACGAGCTCATCCGCCGCCCCGACGTGGACTACGTCTCGGTGAAGGTCTCGGCGATCGCCAGCCACATCTCGATGTGGGCGTTCGACGAGATCGTCGACACGGTGGTCGACCGGCTCCTGCCGCTGTACCTCTCGGCGGCGCGGGCGGACGCGGCCGACGCGCCGACCGACCCGGACGGTCGGGCGCGGGAGGCCACCTTCATCAACCTCGACATGGAGGAGTACCGCGACCTCGACCTGACCGTCGCCGTGTTCACCCGGCTGCTCGAGGACCCGCGACTGCGCGGCCTGGAAGCCGGCATCGTGCTGCAGGCGTACCTTCCCGACGCGCTGCCCGCGCTGGAGCGGCTGACGGACTGGGCCCGGGAGCGCGTCGCGGCCGGCGGCGCCCCGATCAAGATCCGCCTCGTCAAGGGCGCCAACCTCGCGATGGAGCGCGTGGACGCGGTGCTGCACGGCTGGCCGCTCGCCACCTACGACACGAAGCTCGACTCGGACGCGAACTACATCCGGTGCCTGCGGTACGCGCTGCAGCCCGAGCGCACCGCCGCCGTGCGGATCGGGGTCGCCGGCCACAACCTCTTCGACATCGCCTACGCATGGCTGCTCGCGGGTGCGACGGGCGTGCGCGACGCCGTCGAGTTCGAGATGCTCCTGGGCATGGCCCAGGGCCAGGTCGCGGCGGTCGCGCGCGAGGTCGGCCACGTGCTCCTGTACGTGCCGGTCGTGCGTCCCGACGAATTCGACGTGGCCATCAGCTATCTCGTCCGGCGGCTCGAAGAGAACGCGTCCAGCGAGAACTTCCTCTCCGCCGCGTTCGAGCTCGCCGACGATCCGGCGCTGTTCGCACGCGAGCGCGACCGCTTCCTGGCCTCGCTCGCGCGTGCGGACGATCCGGCGCTGCCGACCGGCCCCCGCCGCACCCAGGACCGGGCCGCCGAGGTGGCAGTCCTCGACGCCGCGTCCGTCGCGGCTCTGCGCGCTGAGGCGCCGCTGCGCCGCACGGCGTCGCCGGGGGAGGACGCCGGGCTCACGCAGGCGGTGATCGGCATCGCGCGCTCGGCCGGCGCAGCCGGCGCGCCCGGTGACACCGCGCCGATGGAGCGCATCGTGCCGGAGCAGGTGTTCGGCGCCGACGCGTTCGTCGAGACCGCCGTGTTCGCGCCCCGCGAGTCGGGGGCCCGGGCAGCGGGCGCGCCCGGCTTCCGCAACGCGTCCGACAGTGACCCCGCGCTGCCCGGGAACCGCGCGTGGGCGCGGGATGTGATCTCCCGGATCGAGTCGTCGCACGCCGGCGACGCCACGATCGCCGCCGCCGCGGTGACGGACGAGCAGTCGCTGCACGAGATCGTCGCCCGCGTCCGCCACGCGGCCGCCGCGTGGGGCGCGACCCCGGCGGCCGAGCGCGGGGCCGTGCTCGCGGCGGCGGCGCGTGCGCTGGAGGCCCGCCGCGGGGAGCTCATCGAGGTGGCCGCGTCGGAGACGGGCAAGGTGTTCGCCGAGGCGGATGTCGAGGTGAGCGAGGCCGTCGACTTCGCCGACTACTACGCCGCGACCGCACGAGAACTCGATCGCGTGAGCGGGGCGGTGTTCGAGCCGGCGCGACTGACGCTCGTCACCCCGCCGTGGAACTTCCCGATCGCCATCCCCGCGGGCGGCGTCCTGGCCGCCCTCGCCGCCGGATCGGGTGTCGTGTTCAAGCCGGCGCCGCAGGCGCGGCGCTGCGCGGCGGTCGTGGCGGAGGCGCTGTGGGAGGCCGGGGTGCCGCGCGACGTCCTCGCCCTCGTCGACATCGACGAGGGCGGACTGGGCCGCGCGCTGGTGGCGCATCCGGACGTGGACCGCGTGATCCTCACCGGCTCGTGGGAGACCGCCGCACTGTTCCGCTCGTGGCGTCCGGACCTGCCGCTCCTCGCCGAGACGAGCGGCAAGAACGCGATGATCGTCATGCCGACGGCGGACCTCGACCTCGCGGCATCCGACCTCGTCAAGAGCGCGTTCGGCCACGCCGGACAGAAGTGCTCGGCCGCGTCGCTGGCCATCCTGGTGGGGCCCGTCGGTCACTCGCGGCGATTCGCGCGCCAGCTGGTGGACGCCGCGACCTCGCTCCGCGTCGGCCCGCCGTCCAACCCGCTCAGCGAGGTCGGCCCCGTGGTCGAGGCGCCTCGCGGCAAGCTGGAGTGGGCCCTCACCACCCTCGAGGAGGGCGAGCAGTGGCTCGTCGCGCCTCGACAGGTGGACGCCGGACCGGAGTATGCGGGCCGGCTCTGGACCCCCGGCATCCGCACCGGCGTGCAGCCAGGATCGCGGTTCCACCGCGAGGAGTTCTTCGGACCCGTGCTGGGCATCATGCACGCGACGTCGCTGTCGCACGCGATCGAGCTCCAGAACGCGGTCGAGTACGGTCTCACCGCAGGCCTGCACACGCAGAACCCCGACGACCTGGCGATGTGGCTCGACCGGGTGCAGGCCGGCAACCTGTACGTCAACCGGGGCATCACGGGCGCCATCGTCCAGCGCCAGCCCTTCGGCGGGTGGAAGCGCTCGTCGGTGGGCGCGGGGGCGAAGGCGGGCGGCCCGAACTACCTCATGGGTCTGGGCCGCTGGCGGCCGACCTCGGGATCGCCGGCGTCGGCGACGCTCCACCTGCGAGGGCTGGACACCCGCATCGTGTCGCTCATCGAGGCGGCGCAGCCGTCGCTGGGCTACGAGGCGTTCGAGTGGCTCCGCCGCGCCGCGCTGTCGGACGCCATCGCGTGGGACCGCGAGTTCGGTCAGGTGAGAGACGTGTCGGGTATCGGCGTCGAGCGCAACCTCTTCCGCTACCGGCCGGTCGACTCGGTCGCGGTGAGGGCGACGGCGGATGCCTCGTGGCAGGCCGTGCTCCGCGTCGCCGTCGCGGGGCTGCGGGCGGGGTCGGCGATGACCCTCAGTGCGCCCGTGGGCCTGCCGCAGACGGTGCGTCGCGTGCTGGCGGACGAGGGCGTGGGAGTGTTCGTGGAGACCGAGGAGGAGTGGCTCCAGCGGCTCATCCGGGACGAGGACATCGTCGCCGCCGCGGCCGACGCCGATCCGGCGCCCCGTCCATCGCGCGTGCGCCTGGTCGGCGGGGCCGAGTCGGTCGCCGCGCTTCACCGAAGGCTCGCCGAGGCGGTCGACGGAGACCCCGACCTCGCCGTCTACGACAACGACGTGACGACCGCGGGCAGGCTCGAGCTTCTCCCGTTCCTCCACGAGCAGTCGGTGACGATCACGGCCCACCGTTTCGGGAATCCGGACGCGTGGTCGGAGGCTGTCATCTAGCGCCGTCGCCGCGGCGCGGTCCGCGTCCGGCGCGTGCGGTCGGCTCTCGTCAGGGCTTCTCGTCGGCTCCGGCGTCGGGGAAGCCCGTGGACTCCCGCGCCACGATGCGGAACGGCGGCTTGAAGGTCTCGGGACTGCGCCGTTCGCCCTTCTCGTTGATGCGCTCGAGGAGTCGGTCGACGGCGATGGCCGCGATCTGCGCCCGGCCGGTGTCGACGGTCGACATCGACGGGACCGAGTACTTGCTCTCGTCGATGTTGTCGAACCCGATCACGGCGACGTCGTCGGGCACACGGAGTCCCTCTTCGCGCAGAGCGCGCAGGACACCGAGTCCCAGCGTGTCGTTGAGCGCGAAGACGGCATCGAATTCCACGCCCTCCTGCACCAGCAGGTGCGTCGCGGCCGCGCCGCCCGCCCGGTTCCATCGATGCATCGAGGTATGCCGGATGAGGGCCGGATCCTGATCGATGCCGGCCTGCTCGAGGGCGCGCCGGTAACCCTTCAGGCGCAGGCTCGCCGAGCTCGCCTCGTCGACGTCCTCGTGGTCGGCGCCGATCAGCGCGATCCGCCGGCGGCCGATCGAGAGGAGGTGCTCGACGGCGGCCTGCGCGGACGAGGTGTTGTGCATCGTGACGTGATCGGTCGGGCCGCCGAAGATCCGCTCGCCGAGGAGCACGAGCGGGCCCTCGACGTTCAAGGCGTCGGCATCCTCCTGGCCCAGCCTGACCGGGCTGAAGAGCAGCCCGTCCAGGAACCGCGGCCGGCTGCGCGAGACGGCGCGCAGCTCGGCATCCCGATCCCCGCTCGTCTGCTCCACCATGACGCCCAGGCCGTGCTTCTCCGCTGCTCTGATGACCTCGTCGGCGAGTTCTGCGAAGTAGTTCTCGCGCAGCGACGGGACCGCCAGCCCGATGACGCCCGTCCGGCCGGAGCGCAGGCCGCGTGCCGAGAGGTTGGGCCGGTAGTCGAGCTGCTCGATCGCTTCGTTCACACGATCGCGGGTGCCGGGGCGCACGTGCGGATAGTCGTTGATGACGTTCGAGACCGTCTTGATCGAGACTCCCGCCACCCGGGCGACGTCGTGCATCGTCGGTCCCATGGGCGCCCGCCTTCCGTTCGATCTGCACTCTAGTGTGACGCAGATGCGATGCCCGTCGTGTGCGGATCGGGCCCCGCCTCGTCGACGTCTCCGTGCAACGTTGTGGATCACCGTACCGCCCCGCCGTCCCGCGGTCGTACGTCACAGAACTTTCGATGCGTGCGCAGGAATTTGCGGTGCACCCTTGACACCCCTCGCGGCCGGTGGGAAAGTGTCTGCAACGTTGCTCTACAACGTTGTAGACCCGAGAGCACCGCGATCCTGCACCCTCGTGCTCCAGGCGGTCATGCACCGACGAAGAAGTCAGCACACCGAAAGGAAAGTCCAGTGAAGACGAAGCCTGTCCTTGCTGCGGTCACAGCGTTCGCCCTGGTCGGCGCCCTGGCCGCATGCACCGCCGGAGGCGGCGACGCCGATGGCGGCGGCAACAGCGACGCCAGCTGCACCAACGAGATCAAGAACCCCGACGCCCCCATCGTCACGCTGTGGGCCTGGTACCCCAACTCCGAGACCGTCGTCGACAACTTCAACGAGGCGAACGACGACGTCCAGGTGTGCTGGACAAACGCCGGCGCCGGCGGCGACGCGTACGACAAGTTCCAGACCGCCATCTCGGCGGGAAGCGGCGCCCCCGACGTCATGATGGTCGAGGCCGACCGCATCGCGGTCTTCCAGGCGCAGGACGCCCTGGTGGACCTCTCCGATCTCGGCTACGAGGACGTCAAGGACAACTTCAGCGAGGGCGCCTGGAAGGACGTCTCCGTCGGTGACGGCGTCTACGGCGCACCGATCGACGGCGGCCCGATGGGCATGATCTACCGCAACGACATCTTCGAGCAGTTCGGCATCACGCCCCCCACCACGTGGGAGGAGTTCGAGGCGACCGCGCAGGCCGTCAAGGACGCCGGCGGCCCGTACATGGCGAGCTTCGCCGCGAACCAGCCCGCCGCGGTCACGGCGCTGATGTACCAGAACGGCGCGCAGCCGTTCGAGTACGACCCCGCCAACGAGGGCGAGATCGGAATCAACCTCAACAGCGACGAGATCAAGGAGGTCCTGGACTACTGGGCCGGCCTGGTCGAGAAGGACCTCGTCGGCACGGAGGACCAGTTCACCCCCGAGTACATCGCAGGCGTGATCGGCGGCGACTACGCCACCTACCTCTCGGCCGCGTGGGCGCCCGGCTACCTTCAGGGCGCGGGCGTCGGCGAGGGGGCCGACGAAGGGGTGTGGTCCGTCGCGCCGATGCCGCAGTGGGACGCGAGCAACCCGATCGCGATCAACTGGGGCGGCTCCGCGTTCTCGGTCTCGAGCCAGGCCGACGACCCTGAGCTCGCCGCGAAGGTCGCCTTCGGCGTCTACGCCGACCAGGCCTCGCTCGATGAGGGCTGGCAGGACCAGATCATCTTCCCGCTGAACGTCAGTGTCCTCGACTCGCCCGAGTTCCAGGACTACGAGGTGCCGTTCTTCAGCGGCCAGCAGGCGAACAAGGAGGTGTACGTGCCCGCGGCCAACGCGTACGAGGGCATGACGTACACCCCGCTGGGCCAGTACTACTACTCCGAGCTGACCAAGCAGATCGCCGCCATCCATGACGGCGCGGCCACCGGCTCCGAGGCCGCCGACGCGCTCCAGGAGTCCGTCGTCGCCTACGCCGAGGAGCAGGGGTTCACCGTCACGCAGTGACCTGGGCCGAGGGTGGGGGGGCGGGGCCCGGGGCCCCCCCCCCCGGCCGCCCCCCAAACCCCCCCGCAACAAAAAAACCCCCAACACGGGGGAGTAAAAAAATAACAAGCCACACAAACAACAATTGTGGAGGGGTGTGG